>JAZPXW010000037.1:0-25116 GCA_045543895.1 Faecousia sp. | reverse complement strand
TGTTGTTGTCAAGCCCTCTTATCAAAAAATCCGGCATTGCGTCGCAATACCGGATTCTTCCGTACTGATTCAGAATTCATAGCTCGCGTACATAATTGCGGACAGACCGCACAGAGGTGCCGTCTCGCAGCGCAGGATGCGTCTTCCCAAGGTACATACCTGCAGGCCTGCCTCTCTCGCCTGCCGGATCTCTGACTCTTCAAAGCCACCCTCCGGGCCCGAGAGAATGCTGACACTTTTGTAAGGTGCTGCCTCCAAAGCCTGGCGCAATGTGGTAGCGTGTTCATTTTCATAAAAGACAATAGCCTTATCGCATTCTGCCGCCCGCTTCAAAGCTGCCGAATAGGAAGGAAGAACCACTATCTGTGGGATCCGTCCGCGCCCGGATTGCTCTGCAGCAGACGCAGCGATCTTCTGCCAGCGGTCCACCTTCTTGCTCAGGCTCTTTTCGTCCGGACGGGACACGCAGCGGGCAGTTGGGAAAGTAACGATCTCGTATGCGCCCAGTTCTGTTGCCTTCTGGATCACATGCTCCAGTTTATCGGCCTTGGGCAGCGCCATATACACGCTGACCCGGACAACTGCCTCTGTTATAGAATCGCCTCTGGAAACCACCGCAAGCATATACTGCCCATTCTCGGCAGATTGCACACGGCACAGACACTCCTGTCCCTGCCCGTCACAAACCATGACCTCTTCCCCGGTCTTCAGCCGCAGCACCTTTGCGTGGGCTGCATTTTCTCCGGTCAGGCAGATGCTGTCTGCGGACATTTCGTCAGGAGTTACAAAAAATCGTGTCATATTTCTTCCTCCAATTCATTATGCTGTGATTATATCAGAAAGTCCGTCGAAAGCATAGCATATTTTCAATTTCATTGACACAAAGTAAAAAACTAGGTATAATATTTTTATAATTAATGACGCAAGGGAGGATCTATATGGCACGAGGTAAATACCAAAGAAAGCCCCAATTCAGCACCACTTGGCTTGTTATCGTTATGCTCCTGCTCATTTTGATAGCAGGACTCCTTGCTGCGATCTATTTTACCCGCGACAACCAACCCCCGATTGACAATACCAGCGGTACAACGGGCAATACAGCCACAGTTGAAACTACTACCCAACCCACCACAGAAGAACCGACTACGATTCCGACCACTGTGGAGACCGAACCATATATCACTTCTACCGCCTCTGTAGGTGTATCCGGTGATATCCTGCTCCACAGCCCGGTGTATACCTCTGCCAAAAGCGGCAGCGAATACGACTTCAGCGATATGTTCAAGTTTATTTCTGAGTACTATAACCGCTACGATTTCATGGTCGCCAACCTGGAAGTGCCCTTAGCCGGTGCCGACAGAGGCTACAGCGGTTACCCCCTCTTTAACTCTCCCGATGACATCGCAAGAGACTTGAAGGAAGCGGGCGTAGATATGCTGCTCACCGCCAATAACCATACCATCGACCAGGGTCACGATGGTCTTATCCGTACCCAGCGGGTGCTGATGGATGCCGATATGCAGTACCTGGGCACGCAAATGAATGAAGGTGACCTGGATTACATCGTGCAGGAGATCAACGGAATTCATGTAGGCATGGTGTGCTACACCTATGAAACAGGCGACACCTCCGATGGACGAAAGACCCTGAACGGCAATCCTGTTCCTGCAAAGACCACCAACCTGGTCACCAGTTTCAACCCCAAGCAGCTGGATGAATTCTATAGCGAGGTAGAAGATACTCTGGCAGCTATGCGGGATGCCGGTGCTGAAGCGACTATGGTATTTATTCACTGGGGCAATGAATATGAGATAAAGCAAAATAAAACCCAGACCACCATTGCACAGAAGCTGTGCGAGCTGGGCGTGGATGTGATCGTAGGCGGTCATCCCCATGTGATCCAGCCCTTTGAAACCTTGGTTTCTTCCACCGGTCACGAGACCTACTGCATCTATTCCGTAGGCAATGCCCTTTCCAATCAGAACCGGAATTCTCTGCCGAACACCCAAAATAACACCTATACAGAAGACGGAATGATCTTTGGTGTCACCTTCGAAAAGTGGAATGACGGCACCGTGAATATCCAGGAGATCACCATCCTGCCCACCTGGGTAAATAAGTACTGGAGCAATGCAGCCGGCAAGAACTTATATTACATCATGCCGCTGGATATTGAGCTGGAATCCTGGGAGGAATTCGGTGTGGCAAATCTAAACTACACCTACGGTTCCTATAAGAGGACCCTTTCCCTGGTCGGTGCAGGCGTGAACGAATTCCGGGAAGCCGCAAGCTTGCAGCCTCTGCCGTTGGAAAAAGAAAAGCCCTGACGCTCCAAAAATTCTATTGACAAAATGTGCCTGCCGCGGTATAATACTGGGGCGCACTTGCGAGAGTGTTGGAATGGTAGACAAGCACGTTTGAGGTGCGTGTGGTCAACGCCGTGTGGGTTCGAGTCCCATCTCTCGCACCAAAAAGAACACCACCCTTACGGGTGGTGTTCTTTTTGGTTTTGCGCGAGAGATGGGACTCGAAAGCCCGACCCGAGCGAAGCGAGGGTACAAAACAGTCCGGTGGACTGTTTTTTAGGGCGTGGGAGAGTCCTTCAAAATCAAGATGCATCCAGTATGGATGTAGATTGATTTTGAACATATATTACCGCCTGCAAAGCGTCCAAGCATCCTGGCTAACCGTACCATCCAAAAACACTGCATAGTCAAGAATTCTTTCAAACCCACATTTTTTGTGCAAGGACAGAGATGCTATATTATTCCTATACACATGGGCATAGACCGGCTTATTTACATAGCTGATCACTGACGAAACCAGCGCTCCACCGTAGCCCTGCCTTCGATAGTCAGGCACTGTTTCCAGAGAGGTTAGGAGGAAACCATCCCGGTGCGGCTCCATGCGCAGTGCCGACAGATACTGTCCATCTTCCTCCCAAATGGCATAAAAGGCACCAGAGTGCCGAAAGAACTCCTCCCGAATGTAATCCTCAAAGTTTGCCTCAGCTTGATACAAAGGCAGAGATTTGTCTTCAGCAAGCTTCTCGCAGCTCTCCCGATAGACGGCGCGCAGTTTCTCAAAATTCAGTTCCCTAGCCCGGTAAAAACACCGCAACATAACCAGTAATCCCCTTTTATAGCTTTTCCACATTTTTTAAATATAGTAGCACGAAGGCACCGTAGCTGTCAAATATTCCACATTTTGCAAGTTTTAGCGGCAAGTTACATGATTCTGATACTTTTTGCAACTATTTTTCATCTAAATTATTCGGTTTTTGACGATTTTTATCAATTGCAAATTCGACAATTTATCCGATTTTCCAACTTTCTGCAAGAAGTTATTCACAATCTCCACAGGTTTTTCCACAGATTTTGCAGTCATTTTCTATGTCGAAATTCGCTACATTCGGTCTTTATATAGGTATTAAGAACATTTTTTGTCATAACCAAAAATATCCATCCTAACTTTTTCACAACTTTTTGTAATAATCAAAATGTAAATGGCGAAAAATAATTCGTGCAGGAAACGGTTACATTTCCTGCACGAATTGTTTACACAGTTTCGCCCAGTATGGATTTCGTGGCATAGGCATTTAAGCTCATATCTGCCACGTTGCCTGCCTGGTACTCATAATAGGCCTGCGCACCGATCATTGCGCCATTGTCGCCGCAAAGGGACAGGGGCGGCATATAGACCTCCGCGCCCAGCTTTTGGGCAGCGTCCGTAATATCCTTACGGATACGGGAATTGGCTGCCACACCGCCGGCAACGGCGATCTTCTTCCGTCCGGTCTGTTCCAGCGCCATTACTACCCTAGGAACCAGCGTATCAGAAACAGCCGCGCAGAAGGATGCGCACAGACTGTCGATATCCAGTTGCTCCCCCACTTGCTCAGCGTGGTGGATCAAATTCAGCGTTGCGGTCTTGAGTCCCGAGAAGCTCATATCGTAGGGGTTTTCGCCGGGCTTGCTACGGGGCAGAACATACTTATGCTCGTCTCCCCGCTGCGCTGCCTTGTCCAGCGCAGCGCCACCGGGATAGGGCATTCCCAGCACTCGGCCCACCTTGTCAAAGCACTCTCCTGCGGCATCATCCAGGGTGGTTCCCAGAATTTCCATCTTGGTGTAGTCAGTAACATCGATGATCATGGTATGACCGCCGGACACTACCAGGCACAGAAAGGGCGGTTCCAAATCGGGATATGCCAAATAGTTTGCCGCAATGTGTCCACGGATATGATGCACCGGGATCAGCGGCTTTCCCAGAGCCAGCGCTGCAGCCTTGGCAAAATTCACACCTACCAGAACCGCGCCAATGAGACCTGGGGCATAAGTCACCGCCACAGCATCGATATCCTGCCGGGTAAGCTTTGCCTGCACCAGGGCTTGGTCCGCCAGGCCGTAGATGGCCTCAATATGCTTGCGGGACGCGATCTCCGGTACAACACCGCCATAGATCCGGTGCAGATCCACCTGGGAAGCAATACAATCGGTAAGGACCTTGCGGCCATCCTGCACGATGGCAACCGCGGTTTCATCGCAGGAGGACTCGATTGCTAAAATATTCACTTAGTCCACTCCTTTCGCAGGATCAAAGCATCCTCTTTGGGATTTCGGTAATAGTTGGGGCGGCGACCGACCTGCTCAAACCCCAGCTTGCTATACAAGGCTTTTGCAGGCTCATTGGAGGCACGGACTTCCAGAGTCAGAGAATGGACCTGCACACCGTTTAGTGCGGAAACAAGCCGCTCCACAAGCTCCTGGGCGATGCCCATACGGCGATACTGGGAAGAAACTGCGATATTCATCATATCCGCTTCCCCCATCACCGATTGAGAGCCCACATAGCCAACGACCTGCTGCTCATGAAGCGCCACGAGCCATAAGGACAGAGGGTTATTCAGCTCTGCGGCGATGGATCGCTCGCTCCAGGGATCGTGAAAGCATTCCCTTTCCAACTGCGCCACCTGGGGTACATGGTCGGCGGTCATAATTGTATATTCCATCATTTTGCGTCAAACCAGCTCTTTCCCCACTTGGCTTCCGCCAGCAGAGGCACCTGCAGCGTGGCTACCTTTTCCATAGTGCTGCTGACGATTTCCGACACCTGGGAGGCAATCTCCTCAGGTGCTTCTACGATCAGTTCATCGTGGACCTGCAGCAGCAGCTTGGCCTGAGGATAATTTGCCTGCAACGCTTCGTCAACTCGGATCATCGCCAGCTTGATAAGGTCCGCAGCAGTTCCCTGGATGGGAGTATTGAGAGCGATACGCTCCGCACCCTGGCGGATGTTATAGTTACTGCTGCTCAGCTCCGGGATATAGCGCTTGCGTCCATAGAGGGTGGTGGTATAGCCGGTCTTCCGGGCATCCTCTACCACCTGCTTCATATAGGCCTTGACCCCGGAGTAATTCGCCAGATAGCTATCGATATAAGCTCTGGCCTCATAGAAGGAAACTCCAATATCCTCTGACAGAGAATACTCGGAAATGCCATACACAATGCCAAAATTGACCGCCTTGGCATGACGGCGCTGAAGAGCAGTCACCTGGTCAGGTGCTACGCCAAAGACCTGGGAGGCCGTAGCAGTGTGGATATCCAGCCCGGAAATAAAGGATTGTTGCATAGCTTCGTCCTGGGCAATATGGGCAAGGACCCGAAGCTCGATCTGGCTATAGTCCGCATCCACCAGCACATAGCCATCCTTGGGAATAAATGCCTTACGGATCTCCGCACCCAGGTCGGTACGAACGGGGATATTTTGAAGGTTCGGCTCGGTGGAAGAAAGTCTTCCTGTGGCTGTCACCAGGTTTTGGAAGGTGGTACGGATGCGGCCGTCCTCACCGATCACCTTCAGCAGCCCATCGGCATAGGTGGATTTCAGCTTGGTGAGCATCCGGTAATCCATAATTGCCGGAATAATGGGATGTTTCCCCTTTAGCTTTTCCAGCACATCCGCATTGGTAGAATAGCCGGTCTTGGTTTTTTTCACCGGGGGAAGTCCCAGCTTCACAAATAGCAGCTCGCCCAGTTGCTTTGTGGAATTGATGTTAAAGGGCTCGTCCGAATAGGAGAAGATGGTCTTTTCACACTCGGCGATCCGCACTGCCAGCATATCACCAAAGCGGGTCAACTGGTCGGTGTCAACAGCAATGCCTTCCCTCTCCATCCGATAAAGTACAGGGCACAGCGGCAGCTCGATATCGTAGTACAGCCGCTCCATTCCCTGCTTTTTCAGCTCTTGTTCCAGAACCGGATAGAGGTTCCAGATCGCCTCAGCGCAACCCACCGTATCCCCATCCGCCACATCGGCAGCCAGGAAATTGGTGGCAAGCTTGGAAATAGGATAATCTGTTTGGGACGGATTCAGATCGTAAGCTGCCAGCGCCGTATCGAAGGCTACCTTGGACACGCAAATGCCAAGGGCATCCAGGGCGTGCATCGTGGTCTTGGAGTCGTGGAGGATCAGCTCTTTGGCATCTGCCAGGAGATCTCCAAGGGTGAACACCTCAAGCGGGGTGACAGAGGTTACGCCCTTTTCCCATGCGATGCCGATACTGCCGTCAGCAGCCACATAGACCGCCAGGGTCTGCCCGCCGTTGGGCAATTCCTCTACTCTGGGAAGGTTCGCACCCTTCTTCTCTGCCTTAGGCAGTTCCTCCCCTGCGCCCCGGAGACCATACTTATCGATAAGGCGCACAAACTCCAGCCGGGTAAAGAGCTTATAAAGCTCCGGACGGTTGTAGGGCATCACCAGGGCATCCTTAGGCTCAAAGTCAATGGGTGCTTCACAGCGGATGGTCGCCAGGTCATAGGAAAGATAGGCGCTGTCCTTACCGATTTCCAGCTTCTCTCTCAGCTTGGGACGGATGGACGCATCCTCCAGGTTCGCGTACACCCCATCCAGGCTGCCGAACTTTACCAGCAGGTCAGTTGCCGTCTTAGGGCCAACACCGGCAACGCCGGGGATATTGTCGGAGGAGTCACCCATTAGCGCTTTGAGGTCCACCATTTTCTTGGGCTCAAAGCCATACTCCTCTCGGAACTTTTCCATATTGTAAAGGGTCGCGGTGGTCTGCCCAGGGCGGGAGATCACCAGCTTTACATGAACATTTTCATCGATCAGCTGCAGGCTGTCCCGGTCACCAGTGACCACAACGCACTCCCAGCCATTATTGCTGCAGATCCTGCCAACGGTACCGATCACATCATCGGCTTCCCAGCCCTGGCACTGATAAATAGGGATGTTCATAGCCTGCAGCACCTGCTTCATAACGGGCATCTGCTGCGCCAGCTCCTCGGGCATACCGTGACGGGTGGCCTTGTAGCCATCATATTTTTCATGGCGGAAGGTGGGGCCATGGAGGTCGAATGCGACGCACACCGCATCCGGCTGCTCTTCCCGCTCCATCCGTTCCAAGATATTTAGAAAACCGTAGATTGCGTGGGTATACAGGCCATCCCGGGTGGTAAGGGGCTTCACGCCAAAATACGCCCGGTTGATAACGCTGTTACCGTCCAGTATCAGCAGTTTCATACTTTTCTCCATTTGGTACCCTGGGGGGTATCGATGATCTCAATGCCTCTTACCTTCAGTTCGTCACGGATCCGGTCAGCTTCAGCAAAGTTCTTTGCCTTTTTGGCAGCGGTTCTGGCTTCCACCAGAGCGTCGATCTCGGGATCGGCATTGGCGGCTTCCTCTTCGGCCTGCTTTTTGCGCAGCTGCTCGGCAGCGTCCAGCAGGTCCAGAGACAGCACCTTGTCAAAGTCGGCGATGGCAGCCAGCTTGGTGGCATCGCTTACCTTAGCCTTTAGCACATCGTACAAAGCGGTGATCGCCAGAGAGGTGTTGAGGTCGCCGTTGAGTGCGCCTGTGAAGCGCTCCTTGAGAGCAGCCAGACCATTCTCGTCGATCTCGCCTTCGTTTTTGAGCGTAGCGATCTTTGCGATCAATTTATCGTAGGCAACCACGGCATTGTCGAGGTTCTCCCAGCTAAAGACCAGATTTCTGCGGTAGTGGCTCTGGAGGCAGAAAAGGCGGTAGGCCATAGGATCATAGCCCTTGCTTTCCAGCAGAGAAACGGTGAGGAATTCGCCCTTGGACTTGCTCATCTTGCCGGTATCGGTGTTCAGATGGTGCACATGGAACCAGTAGTTGCACCACTTGTGACCCAGGTAGCTTTCACTCTGGGCGATCTCGTTGGTGTGGTGGGGGAAAGCATTGTCAATGCCGCCTGCGTGGATGTCCAGATCTTCGCCCAGATGCTTCATGGAAATGCAGGAGCACTCAATGTGCCAGCCGGGATAGCCAACGCCCCAGGGAGAATCCCACTTGAGCGCCTGGTCCTCAAACTTACTCTTGGTAAACCACAGAACGAAGTCATTCTTATTTCGCTTGTTGGTATCCTCCTCCACGCCTTCCCGGACACCGGTGGCCAGGTCCTCCTCATCGTGGTCATTGAACACGTAGTATTTTTCCAGCGTGGAGGTATCGAAGTACACATTACCGCCCACAAAATAGGCCTTACCCTGCTCAAGCAGCGTTTCCACCATGTGGATATACTCATCGATGCAGTTGGTGGCAGGTTCGATCACATCAGGCTTTTTGATATTCAGCTTTTCGCAATCAGCAAAGAAAGCATCGGTGTAATACTTGGCGATCTCCATAACGGACTTATTTTCCCGTTTGGCGCCCTTGACCATCTTATCTTCGCCGGTGTCAGCGTCGGATGCCAGGTGACCTACATCGGTGATGTTCATAACACGCTTGACATTATAGCCCACATAGCGCAGAGCCTTCTCCAGCACATCCTCCATAATGTAGGTGCGCAGGTTGCCGATATGGGCATAGTGGTACACGGTAGGACCGCAGGTGTACATCTTCACCAGGTTGGGATTGTTGGGAACGAACAGTTCCTTCTTATGAGACAGGGAATTATAAAGATACATATTGGTTTCCTCCAAATGTCAATTTACTGATTATCCGCACTGCGTTCACAGAGTCGTCCGAAAATGAAGGCAATAATGCCAAGGCCGGGCACCAGCAGCCACAAATAGCTCTTTGCGGTAAAGCCGGCATCCCGCAGCCGACGGCGGGACATAGCCACAATGTGCATAAACCAAAAAAAGGTGTTTGCCATAGCCACCCAGTCCATGATCTCTTTCAGATCTTCCAGTTCTCCGGGAATGGTGACTGTAACCAAAATACATAGACCGATCAGCGTACAGAAACCTCCCATCAGGCTGCTGAAGAAGGAAGACCAGAATTCAGAAACAGTTGCGCTTCCGGAAAAGGAAAAGAAATGGGGCTTTTTATACATATATTTCATGTTGTCACCTCACAAAAAAACGCCTCTTATGCCGAAAAGCACAAGAGGCGGCAAGCCGCGGTTCCACTCTCATTTATCACTCAAAAAGGTTCGCTCCCGGACGCACTTTCACGACTTCTCGCCACCAAAACTCACACCAAATGTTTCGGCTCTCTGCTAAGCTCAAAATTCGTTACTCTTTCCGTTCACAGCGATATGCGATTTATGTGATTTTACCACCAAACAGGGCATTCTGTCAAGGTTTCGGCGGTAAATTATACCATAGCATTGCAAGATTCCCCAATTTATGATATAGTAACCGCAAATCCCATTCCCAATACCCGGAGGAAGCTATGAAAGAAAGAAAGATAATTTCCGTTTTGCTGTGCGCCGCACTCCTTGTGGCTATTGCAGGCTGCACTCAAGCGCCTGCTCCCACCACCACAGCAACGACCCAGCCCAGCACCCAGGAGACCACCCAGGAAACCACCGCCGAGACCACCCTTCCCGGCTACACCGATCCCTCGGTGACCTATCATGCGCCTATGTCGGCGGTTTCTCTGCCTGTTACTCAGGAAACCGACAAAGCAGCAGACGGTGCCACACGCTTTGTGTACATTCACCAGGATATGACTCTTTCCTTACAGGAAGGTGCCGTAGCCGATGAGATCATTCTGGATTTTCTGAACCGTATGGACGCATCCAATGGAGCTGCCCAAGATCTGCAGGCTGCCGCGGCTGCTGCCTATACGGGACAAAATGACTGGGAGCCTCATTCTTTCAGCGTGCTGTACCAGCCTATGCGCTTTGATGAGATGGTGCTGAGCTTCTTTGGTACAGAATCCATCTTTGACGGCAACAACCGTGGTAACTCTGCAAACCTCTCCGTCACCTACGACCTGCTCACTGGTAAATCCCTGGGCATCAGGGATATTCTGGTTGCGGATTACTCCGCAGAGGATCTGGTGGCGCTGATCGTTCAGGGGCTTTCAGAATACGAAGAACAGGAGCTTCTCTTCCCGGACTACGCGGAGCTGATCTCTGATATGTTCTTTACAAACCGCCCTGTGGAAAACTGGTATTTCACCCAGGAGGGACTTTGCTTCTACTTTAGTCCCTACGAGATCGCCCCCTACAGCTCCGGAACCATCCTCTCCATCATTCCCTACGATGCACTGGGCGGACTTCTCAAGGACAGCTACTTCCCTGCCGAAAGCGTCAGCTTCAGCGGCACCCCTGTACTGAAAGATTTTGCAGCTGACGAGAGCTTCGACCACTTTGCTGAGCTGATCCTCCAAAATGACGGATCCAAGAAGCTGCTGTACGCGGAAGGAACCCTGCTGAATGTCCGCATCGAGACCGGCTCCTGGTCGGAATATACCGGCATTAGCTTCTACCCCGAGGCAACGGTCTTTGCCGCCTCCTCCATTAGCAAGGGCGATGCCGTTTTGATCCAGTGTGACGATCTATCCAATCTGCGTCTGACCTATGAATCGCAGGATCAGATCGTGAGCGTACCTCTGAAGTAAGCTTCACCACCACCGGACACAAAAGGCACAACGCGATCAGATTGGGTATCGCCATAAGACCGTTCACCGTCTCTGCCAGTGACCAAATAGTCTGCGTTTTTAGCATCGTGCTTACAACCAATACTGCCGCCTGGATCACCGCAAAGGTCTTCCAGGCGGTTTTTCCGAACAGATACTCCGCGCACCGCAGCCCGTAAAGTCCCCAACCAAGCATCGTTGCAAAAGCGAAGCAGCACAAAAAAAGCGAAATAGGAATGCTGACCCAGCTGCCGTAGGTTTCGGCAAAAGCCCGGGTAGTCAGCCGCACTCCTGTATCCACACCGTAAGGTATTTCTACACCGCTGCAGAGGATCACAAGGGCGGTCATAGTGCAGATCACGATGGTATCCAGAAATACCTCCATTATGCCCATATAGCCCTGTTCCACCGGATGGGAGACCTGCGCTGCGCCATGAGCGATGCCTGCCGTACCCATACCTGCCTCATTGGTAAATACCCCCCGTGCCACACCCACCCGGAGAGAAATGAACGCGGAGCCCAGCACCCCTCCGGTAACCGCCTGGGGCGAGAAAGCGCCTGTGAATATCTGTGCTATGGCGCCCGGGATCCTGTCGCTATGGCAAAGCAAGGCGCCTGTGCATAAAGCAATATATGCCACCGCCGCAAAAGGAACCAATTTTTCCGCAAAGCGCCCGATCCGCTGCGCACCTCCCAGCAGTACAGCCAGCAGCAGGATCGCAGCAACCGCCCCGATGCACAAATCGCCTGTTGCCGTTCCCGTTTTACCGAAATACACCATCACATCCCGTGACCCACCGATGACCGCATTGATCTGGGTGGCATTTCCAACGCCTAATGCCGCTACCACCCCAAAGAAGCAGTACAGCTTCCCCATCCAGGACCATTTCTTTCCAAGTCCGTTCTCTATCACATACATAGGTCCGCCCACATAGCCGCTGCCGTCCTTTTTGCGGTAATGCACCGCCAGCACCGCCTCGGCAAATTTTGTGATCATCCCAAACACCGCGCACAGCCACATCCAGAAAATACTCCCGGGACCACCCAGGGCGATGGCCCCGGCGACGCCTGCAATGTTCCCCGTGCCAACAGTAGCCGCCAATGCGGTGCACAACGCCTGGTAGGGTGATACACCATCCGTTTCCTTTGGGGAACGGAGCTTGCCAAAAAAAGCCCGCACAGCCCTGGGAAACAGCCGCAGCTGTGCAAAGCCCGTGGCAAGGCTCAGATATACCCCGGTCCCCAGTATCATGATCAAGGCGGGTACTCCCCACACCACATCATTAACAGCAGATATAATACGATCCATAGTACCCCCATGACGCAAAAAGCAGCTTCTTTCGAAGCTGCTTTTGTATTATTCCCAAGTTGCCCAGATTTCCGGTTTATAACCCACCGTTGCCTGCTTGCCATTGCGGACGATGGGTGTTTTCATAAGCTCGGGAGCGTCGAACACCTTGTCCTCCTTGGCTCTCTTATCGTCCATGTACTTCATGAGCGTAATCTCCTGGGACTTGCCATCCCAATCGATCAGATTGTCGATGCCACCGACACCACGCAGCACGCTGTCAAACTCCTTACCGGACATACCGAACCGAAGCAGGTCGATGTACTGGTACTTGATCCTGCGCTCCTTAAAGTAGCGCTCTGCCTTTTTAGTATCGAAGCATTTGCCTTTTCCAAATATCTGAATGTTCAATAGGTTACCTCCATCAGGCAAAGTCCGGTGGGCGGCATCAGCATGCCAGCCTCACTTCTTGCCTTTCCGTAAAGCTCCGGAATACTATCCGGCTCCCGGTGACCTAAGCCCACTTCTACCAAAGTTCCCACCAGGATCCGCACCATATTATGCAGAAAGCCATTGCCGGTGACGGTGAGCTGCACTTCATCGCCGATCACCGAAATATCCACCGAAAAAATGGTACGAACGGTGGACTTTTTCATATGCTTATTGGCGCAGAAGGCGGAAAAATCATGGGTGCCGTGGAGATGAGCTGCCGCCCGGCGCATTCTTTCAATGTCCAGCTTTTGGGGGAACACCGTCACAAATCTGCGGTCAAACACGCAGGGCATCTCGCTGTTCCATATCCGGTAGCGGTAGGTCTTCTGCTTTGCGTTGAGACGGGCGTGAAAACGGGGAGAGACATCCCTGCAGGAATATATGCCGATATCCTCCGGTAAATACCGCCGCAGCTGGGACAAAATATCCTCGCAGGTCATGGTGCTGCCGCAGTGAAAATTCACGGTCTGCAATTTTGCATGGACACCCGCATCGGTACGACCGCTGCCGGTGACCTCCACAGTCTCTCCCAGAATCCGGGAAAGGATCTGCTCCAGCTTGCCCTGAATGGTATTGTCCGCACCGGGCAATCTCTGCCAGCCACGGTACCGGGTGCCATCGTAGCATATATCAAGCCGCAGATTGCGCATACTCCATCAATTCCTCTCTCGCTTCCCGCTCGGTATCTGCCGAAAACAGGAATCTGCCATTGTTATCATACACCTGAATGTGACCACGAACATAACGGATAGAATACATACTCTGCACTTCCTTTCGGTTTGTAGGTGTATTCTATCAGTTTTTAAGTCCAATAATTCGGACTATTTAGTATGAATTATAGAAGTGATCCAATCCAGAATATCCTGGTATACCTCCCCGCGGTTGATCTCGTTGAGGATCTCGTGTCTGCACAGGGGGTACAGCTTGCAGGACACATGCTTCATGCCGGCCTTTTGGAAAGCCTCCACCGCCTGCTGCACACCCTGACCGTAAGCACCCACAGGGTCTTCCTTGCCGGCAGTAAACAGCACGGGAAGGTCCTTATCCATAGCATTCAAAGAATCCGGCTGCTGCACATAGGAAATGCCCAAAAGCATATCCCGGTACAAGCCCGCGGTAGCGGTGAAGCCGCACTTGGGATCCTCGTTATAAGCATCCACAATCCGGTTATCCCGGGTGAGCCAGTCGTTGGATGTACGCACCCGCTCCACACGCTTATTGTAGCTGCCGAACATCAGCTTCTGCAGCACAGCACTAGGCTTTTTATCGCCGCCGTTTTTACAAAGAACATTGCAGATCGGCAGGGCGGTTTTCAGCAGAGCAGCAGGCTGCCAGGCTGTGCCGCAGATGATGCAGCCGGAAATGCCGCTCTGGGGGTACTTGGCAAGAATGGTTCGCGCCATAAAAGAGCCCATAGAGTGACCAAAGAGGATATAGGGCACCCCCGGATAATCTTCCACTGTCTGCTTCAAAAGAGCGTATGTATCCTCAACGGCAGCGAACCAGCCCCCATGAAAATAGCCGAGTCTCCCCTTCTCTTTCAACGACTTTCCGTGACCCATGTGGTCCTCGGCAACCACCAGGATTCCCTGGCTATTAAGCCAGCAGGCGAAATCGTGATAACGCTCTACATGCTCAGCAATGCCATGGACCAGCTGTACGATGGCTTTGGGGTGTCCCTCCGGTTTCCAGACGCAGGCTCTGATCTTGCCGGCACCGGCAGATCCGTAATAATACTCCGTACGCATCTTATCACCCAATCACTTCGTAGCCGGCATCCACAATAGCCTTTTTCAGAGCCTGGATATCGGCAGTTCCGGTAACGGTCACCTGTTTCTGCTGCAGATCCACCACCGCATCCACAGTGCCTTCCACGGCCTTGCAGACATTTTCCACACGAGCCTTACAATGGGTACACATCATACCCTCGACCTTGATGACAGTTTCCATCTTCGGTTCCTCCTTTATGATTGCGCATTCCCCGGTAAGTTCCGGGTATGCCTGGTTTTTCGGTTTGAATGCACGCAGCCGCAAAGCATTGGTCACCACGAACACAGAACTGAGGCTCATAGCCGCAGCGCCCAGCATGGGGCTGAGCAGAATCTGGAATGCCGGGTACAGCACACCGGCTGCAATGGGAATTCCCAAGGTATTATAAAACAATGCCCAGAACAAATTCTGGTGAATATTGCGTATAGTGGCTTTACTCAGCTCCACAGCATTTGCAACACCGGAAAGTGAGCCGCTCATCAGCACCACGTCCGCCGTTTCCATGGCAATGTCCGTGCCGCTTCCCATAGCCATGCCCACATCAGCGGTGGCAAGCGCCGGAGCATCGTTTATGCCGTCGCCTACCATCAAAACCAGCTTACCCTGGGCCTGCAGCTTCTGCACAGCCTGGGCCTTATCACTGGGAAGCACATCCGAGATCACATGATCGATCCCTGCTTTCTTCGCGATCGCCTGGGCGGTATTCCGGTTATCACCGGTGAGCATCACCACGTCCAAATGCAGCCTGCGAAGCGCCGCTACAGCAGCGGCAGAGTCCGCTTTCAATACATCCGCCACAGCGATGCAGCCCAGATACTGCCCATGCTCGGAGGCAAAATATAACGGCGTTTTTCCCTCGTTGCTCAGCGCTGAATGCTCCGGTATTGTTACGCCCAGCTCTGCCATCAAGCGGTCATTGCCGCCGAAATAACGAACTCCGCTCACGGTAGCCGCCACACCACGCCCAGGTAGCGTCTCAAAAGCCGTTGCCTCCGGGTGCTGCATGGAAGATGCTTCCTGACAGATCGCCATAGCGAAGGGATGCTCGGATTTTGCTTCCAGCGCTGCCGCCACAGAAAGCAGCTGCTTTTTATCGCAGCCCGCAGGAAGGATATCCGTCACCGCAGGTTTTCCCATTGTCAGCGTGCCGGTCTTATCCAGCACAACGGTATCCACCTTGTGGAGCTTTTCCAGAACCTCAGCGTTCTTAAACAGCACACCCATTCCGGCACCACGGCCTGTGCCGACCATGATCGCCACCGGAGTCGCCAGGCCCAGAGCGCAGGGACAGGAGATCACAAGCACGGAAATGCTTGCAGAAAGGGCGAATTCCAGACCCTTGCCTGCCAGCATCCACACAGCAAACGCAATTACGGCAATGGCCATCACGATGGGTACAAACACGCCGGATACTTTATCTGCCATGCGTGCGATGGGTGCCTTGGAGCCGCCGGCATCTTCCACGATGCGAATGATTTGGGAGAGGGTGGTATCTTCCCCCACCTTATCCGCCCGGATCATCAGATAACCGGAGGTATTGATAGTTGCCGCATTAACGGCATCTCCGGGCTGCTTGTCAACCGGAACACTTTCGCCCGTAAGCGCGCTTTGATCTACAGAGGCTCTGCCCTCCAAAACAGTACCATCCACAGGAATACTTCCGCCGGAGCGCACAACCACCGTGTCGCCTACCCGCACCTCATGAGACGGTATCTCTGTCTCTACCCCATCCCGAAGCACAACAGCGGTCTTGGGGCTTAGGTCCATCAGCTGCCGGATGGCATCGCCGGTCTTTCCCTTGGCTCTGGCCTCCAGGAATTTGCCCAGGGTAATCAGCGTAAGGATCATGGCTGCGGATTCAAAATAGAGATTCTCCCGATACAGCGCCACCACATCCCACGCACCGTTCCCCATGGCCCAGGCTATGCGGAACAGGGCGATCACGCCGTAGATCAGCGCAGCGCCGGAACCTACAGCGATGAGCGAATCCATATTGGGGCTGCGGTGCCACAAGGCCGACAGGCCCTTCTTAAAATACGCACGGTTTAGGATCACTACGGGCAGCGTTAGCATAAATTGCAGCAGAACTGCCACCATAGCATTCTTCTCGCCATGATACCAGGACGGCGCAGGAAGCCCTACCATATGACCCATAGTAAAGTACATCAGCACGGTCAAAAAAACCGCTGACCAAATGATCCGTACTTTCATCGGTTTTAACGATTGTGTTTGGGGTTCTTCCGTTTTTTTGCGCCGATCCGGAAGCTCCGCCTCATAGCCCGCCGCCTTAATATTACGGATAACCTGCTGCACTGCAGCATCGTTTTCCGCTTCCAAAACCATCGTACCCTTGAGGAGGTTCACTTCCGCCTTACTTACGCCCGGCACAGCCTTGCTGACCTTTTCTACCCTTGCGGAACAAGCCGCGCAGGTCATACCTGTTACTCTGAATATCAATCGCATATCTCACGCATCCTTTGTATAGTTGACACATCTTCCATCATGTGTTATTATTCTACCATCGCGATTTACAAAAAACAAGTATGTACCTTTTTGTACCATACTACCCTTTTAGAAACCAAGGAGGTATATCATGCAACTTACGGATCTCTGTCCCGTAGCGGCAACTCTGGAGCTGATCGGCGGCAAATACAAGGCGCTGATCCTCTGGCATCTGTCCGACGGCAAGCTGCGCTTTTCTGAACTGAAAAAAGCAGTAAGCGGTGCGACTGCGAAAATGCTGACACAGCAGCTGCGTGAATTAGAGGCCAATATGCTGGTACACCGGGAGGTTTTTCCGGTGATCCCGCCTAAGGTCGAATATTCTCTGACCGAACAGGGAAAGAGCCTGCTTCCGGTGCTGGCCGCCATGCGCGACTGGGGTGCAAATTATCTGCGCTCCCACGATTTAGAAAGCAGCTGCTTTATGATGAAAACATCACCCGTACCGCAATCCAACTAATTGATCGAAAGGAAATAACATACATGAGAATCAAGATTACTTCTGACAGCACCTGTGATCTGCCCAAGCATCTGCTGGAGCAGCACGACATTACCATTTTCCCCCTCACCGTTATCAAGGACGGCGAGAGCTTCAAGGACAATGTAACCATCACACCCGCTGAGATCTTCGCCCATGTGGCAGCAGGCGGCAGCCTCTGCTCTACCGCGGCAGGCAACCTGGGCGACTACCAGGAGCTGTTTAGCCAGTATGTCGACCAGTATGACGGCGTGCTGCATATCAGCCTGGGCTCCGGCTTCTCTTCCAGCTATCAGAACGCTTGCCTGGCAGCCGAGGAATTTAACAATGTCCGTGTCGTAGACTCTCAGAACCTTTCCACCGGCCAGGGCCATGTGGTCGTCTATGCCTGCAAGCTGGCACAGAACTGTGAGAGCCTGGAGCAGCTCCAGGCAGATGTCCAGGCCTACACCGAGCGTGTGGAAGCAAGCTTCCTGCTGGATCGGCTGGAGTACATGGTCAAGGGCGGCCGCTGCTCTTCTGCTGCGGCTCTGGGTGCAAACCTGCTGAATCTGAAGCCCTGCATTGAGGTCAAGGGCGGCAAGATGAGCGTGGTGAAGAAGTACCGCGGAAACTATGCCAAGTGCCTGGCAAACTATGTGAAGGACCGCCTGTGTGACCGGGAGAACCTGGTGAATGACCTGCTGTTCCTCACCTACACTCCGGTGACCGACGAATGTCTGAAAGCTGTTAAGGATGCCATTGCGCAGTACGGTAAGTTTGACGCAATGGAAGAGACCCAGGCTGGCTGTACCATCTCCTGCCACTGTGGTCCCAGCACTTTGGGCATCCTGTTTGTCCGCAAGTAACCTAAAGCCGCTGAGCATTCTCAGCGGCTTTTTTGTCTTGTATTTCCCGGATTGTGTGATATACTGTTCTAGATAAATACATAAGGAGTTCACTATGGACTATAACACCTTATTGGAGCTGGCGACCACCGTTGCCCACCGGCTTGCCATGAGCGGCGCAGAGACCTTCCGCGTGGAGGACAGCGTGATCCTCATTATGCAGGCCTACGGTGTGGAAGCGGAGTGCTTCGCCATTCCCAACTGCCTTACCGTCAGCATCGAGACACCTGACGGTGATCCCATGACCCGTATGCGCCGCGTCGGTCACCACGGCAATGACCTGGACAGTGTGGAACGCTACAGTAATCTGAGCCGGCGCATCTGCCGGGAAAAGCCCGATCCCAAAGTCGCCCTCCAATGGCTGCACGAAGCAGACCGTGACCGCCGGCAGTTTTCCATACCCGTATACCTGCTGGGCAGCTTCCTGGGTGCCTGCGGCTACTGCGTGTTCTTTGGCGGTTCCTTTGCCGACAGCCCCTGGGCGGGTCTTTGCGGCATTGTAGTTGGGCTTATCGGACTGCTTATGAATCGGCTGAAGGCAAACGAATTCTTCCGAACCATCATCGCATCCTTTTTGATGGCGATTCTGGCCTATGTGTTGGCGGTACTGGGTATCGTAAAAAATGCCGACACCGTGATCATCGGCACGCTCATGAGCCTGGTGCCCGGTCTGCTCTTTACAAACGCAATGCGGGATATCATCTACGGCGATACCAATTCCGGTCTTAACCGCATCGTTACGGTGTTTATGATTGCTGTGGCCATTGCCCTGGGCACAGGCGCGGCGCTACAGGCCGTGACCACCATCATTGCCCCTCCCCCCAATGTCGCGGATATCGCCCACCCAGCAGCCATACAGCTGCTGGCCTGTCTGGTAGGCTGCGTTGGGTTTACCATCCTCTTTAACATTCATGGACCCGGTGCCCTGCTGTGTGCCATGGGCGGCGTTCTCGCCTGGGCCACCTACATGATCGTGATCGCGCTGGGCGGTGACGAGCTTTCCGGTTATCTGTGGGCCACCATCCTTGCTTCCATTTATTCCGAAGTTATGGCACGAATCCGGAAATATCCGGCGATCTCCTACCTGGTGATCTCCATCTTCCCGCTGATTCCCGGTGCCAGTGTGTATTATACCATGACCCAAGCCGTCAAGGGTGACATGGCAAGCTTCGCAAATGACGGTCTGCGCACCATTGGCATTGCAGGCTCCATCGCCGTTGGCGTATTGCTGGTCTCTACCACCTTCCGCATCTGGACCATCTATATGCGGAACCGCAAAAAAGCATAAAAGAATCCCGGGATACTTAGGTATCCCGGGATCCTATTTTTACTTGTTCTTTTCGGCCTTCTTGGCAGCCTTGGCCTTTGCCTTGGCTTCCTGCCGCTTCTTGGCTTCTTCCTTTGCCGCTGCGACAGCGGTATCGTTGCTGGAGATGGCCCACTTCATCAGCTCCATACGGACCTGGTCAGCGCTGGTCTCGATAACGATCTTATCGTCCTTGACATTGACAACGGTGCCAACAATGCCGCCGATGGTGGTGATCTGGTCGCCATTCTTCACAGAGTTACGGGTCTGCTCAGCTTCCTTCTTACGCTTGTTCTCGGGACGGATCAGCATAAAGTAGAAAATGCCAATCATAGCAACGATCATCAGAATGCTGCTGCCCATACTGCCGGCAGGTACGGTACCTTCCAAAAATTGAATCATGGATATTGCTCCTTTATTTTGAATTTCCGTTATATTATACCATTAAAAAGCTAAAAAGCAAGGGATTTTCTAAATTCTCCGAGCCAATTTCTCGGAATATTCCCTGCGGAATTCTGCAAAAGTACCGTTATCCAGGGCATCCCGGATCTTCTGCATCAGATCGTTGTAGAAATACAGGTTGTGCATAACGCTCAGCCGCATGGCCAGCATCTCATCCGCAACGAACAAATGGCGGATATAAGCCCGGGAATAACGGCGACAAACCGGACAATCGCACTTGGAATCGATGGGACCCAGATCATTGCTATACTTGGCGTTTTTTAGGTTGATAGCGCCCTCCCAGGTAAAGAGCCGGGCATGGCGGGCATTTCTGGCAGGCATGACGCAATCGAAGAAATCCACACCGCGAGCCACCGCTTCGATGATATTGCTGGGTGTACCCACGCCCATCAAGTAACGGGGCTTATTGAGGGGCATATGTGGCTCTACCGCATCGATGATCCGGTACATCTCCTCAGCGCTCTCGCCTACCGCCAAACCACCGATGGCATAACCGGGCAGATCCAGCTGCGCAATTTGCTTCATATGCGCCACACGGATATCCTCATAGGTGCCGCCCTGGTTGATACCCCACAGCATCTGCTGGGGGTTCACCGTATCGGGAAGTGCGTTGAGCCGGGCATTTTCCGCCTTGCAGCGCACCAGCCAGCGGTAGGTGCGGTCCACGCTTTTTTGCACATAGTCCCGGGGTGCGGGATTTTCGATGCACTCGTCAAAGGCCATGCAGATGTCACTGCCCAGATTGGACTGGATCTGCATGCTTTCCTCCGGTCCCATAAAAATCTTGCGGCCGTCGATATGAGAAGCAAAGTAGACGCCCTCCTCCTTGATCTTCCGCAGAGAGGAAAGGCTGAACACCTGGAAGCCGCCGGAGTCGGTAAGGATAGGGCCGTCCCAGGTCATAAACTTGTGCAGGCCGCCGCACTCCTTGACCAGCTTATCGCCGGGGCGCAGGTGCAGGTGATAGGTGTTGGACAGCTCCACCTGGCAGCCGATGTCCTTGAGGTCTTTCGCGCTGAGTGCGCCCTTGATAGCACCCTGGGTACCAACATTCATAAAAACAGGAGTCTGCACGGTGCCATGAGCGCAGGTAAATACGCCCCGCCGTGCCTTCCCCTCGGTTTTCAGCAGTTCAAACATATTATTTCTCCATATAGGTTTCGATAAATTTGCGGATTGCTCCCTGGTACATTTCCCGCTGCTTATACATACCGTTGCCGTGGTTGCAGCCGGGCAGGATCACGACTGTGGTCTCCATCGGATTGTTCTGCTTGATCCGGTCGAGGATCTCGTCCATATCTTCGTTGCTTCCGGCACTCAGCAGCAGCGGATACAGGCCATCCTTAATATTGGCGACCCGGTCAAAATCCCGGGGATCGGCAACAAATTCCTTTTGGTACCGCGCCTTGGCGTATTCCGCTATTTTATCGGCATTCTCTTTAAATGCATTCATAGCCGAATAGCGGAAAAGATCCTCAATATTGCAGCTAGGCGCATCTGCCAGCAGACACTTGACATTTTCCATTTCCACCGTAGCAAGGTCCAGCACGATGCCGCCGCCCATGGAAAGGCCGTGGATCATAATCTGCCCCTCGGGATGGCGCGCATTCACCGCATCCACCCATCCCATGATATCCAGCCGCTCCATCGGGCCAAAGGAAATGTACCTGCCCTGGCTGGGGCCATGGGCACGAAGGTACGGGATCAGCACATTGAAGCCCAGGCTGCGAT
Source organism: Faecousia sp. (assembly GCA_045543895.1). GTDB lineage: Bacteria > Bacillota > Clostridia > Oscillospirales > Oscillospiraceae > Faecousia. The sequence goes on along the minus strand of JAZPXW010000037.1, from coordinate 3,340 downwards.
AGAATAGGGACGGAAAGGCGGATTCCCGCTCCGCATGGCTGGTATAGCCGTGAACCCAGATGAGCGTTTTGGTGCTGCCCTCGCAGGGATAGTACAGCGCTTTCAGCTTCAGCCCGTCACAGCTGGTGATGGACCAATCCTCATGAGGGAGCTGCTGCATTTCTGCCAAAGACCGATGCACCGTGGTGATGGTATCGTACCAGCTATCCTCCGGGCCGACCATCTTATAGGCTTCGTTAATGTTGTGCCGCTTCAGCAAACGGTGAAACAGCATATTTCCCTTTAACTTTTCAAACATAGCGTTACCTCAAGCGGGCGGATGATATCCGCCCCTACATCCTTTAACCTATGAACATCGCGTCGCCGAAGGAGAAGAAGCGGTATCGCTCCCTCACTGCTTCTTCATAGGCATTTAGAACATTCTCTCTGCCTGCAAAAGCGGAAACCAGCATCACCAGGGTGCTTTCCGGCAGATGGAAATTGGTGATGAGCGCATCCATCGCCTTGAATTTGTAGCCGGGATAGATAAAGATCTCCGTCCACTTAGAGGACTCAGTAAACTTGCCGTCCTCACCCACAAGGGACTCCAGGGTGCGGCAGGAGGTAGTGCCTACGCACACGATGCGCCCGCCGTTTTCCTTGGTCTCGTTCAGCAGCTGCGCCGTTTCTGCGGACATCATGCACAGTTCGCTGTGCATATGGTGGTCGGTGATCTCCTCTGCCTTGACAGGTCGGAAGGTTCCAAGACCCACATGAAGCGTCACAAAAGCAGTATTAACACCCTTTGCGCGAACCTGAGCCAGCAGCTCCTGGGTAAAATGCAGACCTGCGGTGGGTGCGGCGGCAGAGCCGACCTCCTTGGAATAGACCGTCTGATAGCGCTCCTGGTCAGCAAGCTCAGCCTTGATGTACGGCGGCAGGGGCATCTTGCCCAGCCGCTCCAGCACCTCCAGGAAGATCCCTTCATACTGGAATTCCACCACCCGGTTGCCATCCTCACGAATCTCGGTAACCTGGGCGGTCAGTTCACCTTCACCGAAGATCACCTGGCTGCCAGGCTGCATCTTTCTGCCGGGCTTACACAGGCACTCCCACTTCTTATCTCCCAGATCCCGGAGGAGCAGCACCTCCACCGCACCGCCGGTGGGCCGGTGACCGATAAGCCGCGCGGGAAGCACACGGGAATTATTGAGCACCAGGCAATCGCCGGGCCTCAGAAAATCGATAATATCAAAAAAGTGTCGATGCTCTGTCGCACCGGTATTCTTATCCAGCACCAGAAGCCGTGAGGAATCCCGCTGCTGCAGCGGTGTTTGGGCGATCAATTCCTCCGGCAAATCGTAGTAAAAATCCTGGGTTTTCACAAAATCCCCTCCATAATATCTAAAAGCCCCATTAGTATAGCCTATTTTCCCCGCTTTTGCAACAGACAAATTCACCCCTTGGCGCATATGTTGGAATGGAGGTAAGCGCCTATGAAAAATCCAATATTCACCGGTGTCTGCACAGCACTGGTCACTCCATTTCTTAACGACCAAGTTAATTACCCGATGCTGGAAGTGCTGCTGCGGCGGCAGGTGGATGCCGGGATCCGCGCAGTTGTGATCGCAGGCACCACCGGGGAAGCCCCTACCCTGTCGGACAGCGAAAAAATGGAGCTGATCCACAGAGCCAAAAGCTATGTAGGAAATGCCTGCACCGTGATTGCAGGCACAGGCTCCAACAGCACCGAGCATGCGGTGGTTCTCAGCCGTGCGGCAGAAGAAGCCGGAGCTGATGCGATTTTGGTGGTAAGTCCCTATTATAACAAGACCACCCCCGATGGACTGGTAGCCCACTACATGGCCATAGCCCAAAGCGTCAGCATTCCCATGATCTTGTACAATGTTCCCTCCCGAACCGGGGTGGACATTCCGGTGACCGTTTACCGGGCTTTATCGTCCATTCCCAACATTCTGGGTGTAAAGGAAGCATCCAACGACATTACCAAGATCACCAGAATCCTGCATGAATGCCCCAGTGATTTTGGGGTATGGAGCGGAAATGACGACCAGATCACCCCGGCTATGTCCCTGGGTGCAAAGGGTGTGATTTCTGTTTTGTCAAATCTTTGCCCGGCAGAAACCAAAGCCATGGCAGATGCTGCGCTAAACGGAGATTTTGACACCGCCGCTGCGCTGCAGATCCAAATGCTGCCGCTGATCGAGCTGCTTTTTTGCGAAGTCAATCCCATTCCCATCAAAGAAGCCATGAAGCTGATCGGCTATGATTGCGGCGGCTGCCGGCTGCCACTAACAGAACTGACCTGCAAGAACAAAAGAAGACTAATGGAATATCTGAAAAAATAACAGCGGGGCCTTTCGGCACCGCTGTGTTCTTTAAGCCAGAATAGCCTTGTGGAATACCTTCTTACCCTTACGGATCTTGACGCCTTCTTTCAGCATCTCCTCGGTAACCTGGAAGGTGGGGGCAGGGACCTTCTCGTCATTGACGAACACGCCGCCCTGTTCCACCAGCTGGCGAGCCTGCTTATTGGAGGGAGCCAGACCGCAAGTGACCATCAGGGTCAGAATGCCGATGCTGCCGTCGGTCAGCTTATCAGCAGGAATTTCGGTGGTGGGCATATTGGCATCGTCACCGCCGCCTGCAAACAGAGCCTTGGCAGCTGCCTGAGCCTTGGTGGCTTCTTCCTCGCCGTGGACCAGCTTGGTCAGCTCAAAGGCCAGGATCTCCTTGGCGGTGTTCAGCTGGGCATCCTTCCAGGAGTCCATCTCATTGATCTGCTCCAGAGGCAGGAAGGTCAGCATACGGATGCACTTAAGCACATCGCCATCCTCCACATTCCGCCAGTACTGGTAGAACTCAAAGGGAGTGGTCTTATTGGGATCGAGCCACACAGCGCCCTTGGCAGTCTTGCCCATCTTCTTGCCCTCGGAGTTGAGCAGCAGAGTGATGGTCATAGCATGCGCATCCTTACCCAGCTTTCTGCGGATCAGCTCGGTGCCGCCCAGCATATTGCTCCACTGGTCGTTGCCGCCAAACTGCATGTTGCAGCCGTACTTCTGGAACAGATGGTAGAAGTCGTAGGACTGCATGATCATGTAGTTAAACTCCAGGAAGCTCAGTCCCTTTTCCATACGCTGCTTGTAGCACTCAGCGCGGAGCATATTGTTCACAGAGAAGCAGGCGCCCACCTCACGCAGCACGTCAACATAGTTCAGATCCAGCAGCCAGTCGCCGTTGTTCACCATCTGGGCCTTGCCCTCACCGAACTCGATGAAGCGCTCCATCTGCTTCTTGAAGCAGTCGCAGTTGTGCTGAATGGTCTCCTTGGTCATCA
>JAZPXW010000036.1:0-21360 GCA_045543895.1 Faecousia sp. | reverse complement strand
CCCCCGACTTCCCGGCTCCAACGACCTGTGGAGATGGTCCATTGTGCGCCATCGTAATGGTCATAGGCGCTGCCCCGGAGGTACAGCGTGCCGGTTTTTTCAGCCTGCACCTGCAGCGTGACCTGGAAGCCGGGGTTCTGGGGACCTACTTCGGTCAGTTCTACTTCCGTGGCGCTGACATCCGCCGCCACCGACAGCTTCACCGGCGGTTTGGGGGTGAGATTTTCCACTATTTCCACATCAAACCAGGATGCCACCAGATTTTCCAACTTTTCCGCGCCCTCTTGCCCGGCATAAGTGGCCTGGGGACACAGCAGCAGAAGCAGTCCCAAAGCCAAAGCCAGCGGCACAGCCAGAAGTAAAGTCAAGCGGTTGGCCTGCGCATGGTTTTGACCTCTCACCGTTTGGGTCAGCAGCAAAATGCCAAAGCACAGCAGCACACCGAACAAATAAACCACACCGGGTACCGTATCCGTCAGCACCAGGCAGGGCAGCAGCGGCAGCAGCACCGCCACCGTACCCAACAGGCTGCTTCTTTGCTTCACAACGGACCGGACCACAGCCAGAGCCAGCCAGCTTGCCCCGTAACACAGTGCCACCGTGCTGCTTGCATGGAGCAGATTCTCCTGGGACCATCTGACGATGCCCCATCCGTAGCCCACGTCATAAAGGGACGAAATATACCAGATCAAATACTCGGCAGACCGGTTCAGCGGTCCGAAAAACCACAGCAGCAGTCCCGCCGCACCCAGCACAATCGCCGGGACATAGGATATCCGCCGCTGCAGGCAAAAGCCGCCAAATAACGAGCTAGCCATCGTCACAAACACCACAGGAAGAAAGCTTCCCTCCAGCAGCATACCGGACATCAGGCAACCAATGCCGCAGCTGACTGCCACCGTGGTCAGCACCACACCGGTAACAAGGGTCAAAAGCTTATTCTTCATCCCCGTCACCTCCTATGTGGTAGCGCCAGGAGGCGTAGCCATATTCCGGCTGAGCAGCTGCCTCTGCCACAGGCGCTTTCAGTAAAACATCCAAAGCGCGAAGCACATCCCCTTCTTCAGAGACATCCAGGCTCACCATTCCCCGACCTGTCAAACACAGGATCTGGTGGGGTACTTCTTTTTGGAGCAAATACCGGCTCAGCCAGCGTAGATTCCCCAATTTGCGGTCCAACTCATCCGGTGCTCCCCGGAGGATCAGCGTCACCTTGGAAAGGCCCCGAATGGCCTCCATAGGTTCCCGCAGGATCATTTTCCCGGTTTTGGCCGACAGCTTCCAATGGACCTGGTGCAGGTTGTCACCGGGCCGGTAGAGCCGCAGCTCATGGTTTTCCGAATAACCGCCGCCGGGCTTGGGCTTCCAGGCATTGACCAAATAGCGGCTCATATCCGGAGGATCCTCCAGGGGTATCGCCTTGGGCCGCACCACAAGGATCTTCTTATCCCTGCCGATCACCGGCAAGCAGAAAAGCCCCAGGTAATCGCAGACCCAAAGCCCTGCAGACAGGATCTCCAGCCCACCGCAATGGTCTGTTGGCAGCTCCATGCCCAAGCGCAGCTTCCAGGTCTTCCCCGTAAGCATCCGCTTCACCCGGACCCGTCCCTTGATCGCAGGAGCAGGAAAAAAGCCGGATGTGGTGCAGAAGACCGCAACTGATTCTCCCACGGTTGCCGCCTTGGGGCAGCGGAGCTCCACCCGGCAAAGGAGCATTGCCGGCAGGCTCAGTATTAGTGACAGCAAGGGAAGACCCAAGGTCACCATCAAAAATATCCAGCTGAGCCACTCCCGGTACGCCCAGTAAAACACCAGACAGCCGAAGGCCGCTGCCAGGTAGATCAATCGTCTTTCTGCCATATCAGCGCAGTTTGGGGGCAGGCACAGCGTCCAGGATCTCTCCCAGCACCTGCCGGGGCTGTACGCCCATGCTCTCTGCCTTAGGCGTCAGCAGCAGCCTGTGCGCCACCGTGTGCGCAAATACTTCCCGCACATCCTGGGGGATCACATACCCTCTGCCCCGGAGCCGGGCAACCGCCTTTGCCATGGCCGTCACCGCCAGAGTGGCACGGGGACTTGCGCCCCGGAGAATGCTGCTATGATTTCTGGTGGCATTTATCAGGCTCACCACATATTTCACCACTTCATTGCCGATATAGGTCTGCGCCACCTCTTCCTGGAGCGCAACCAGCTCATCGGGCCGCAGCAGCTGTACAAGCTCCCCAAGGGGGTCGTGTCCCTGCCGCTGCATGACCATCGCCATCTCGTCCTTGGCGCTGGGATAGCCCAGGCTCAGCCGAACCATAAACCGGTCCATCTGGCTGTCGGGCAGCAGCTGGGTGCCGGCTGCGCCGGTGGGATTCTGGGTCGCCAGCACCACAAAGGGAGTTGGCAGCGGATGGCTGATGCCGTCCACCGTCACCTGTCCCTCCTCCATCGCCTCCAGAAGCGCAGCCTGGGTACGGGAGGTGGCACGGTTCAATTCGTCCGCCAAGAACAGGTTGCACAGCACCGCGCCGGGCTGGTAGGTCATTTTGCCGGTAGCCTGGTTCAGCACGCTGTAGCCCGTCACATCGCTGGGCAGCACATCCGGGGTAAACTGCACCCGGTTATAAGAAAGGCCCAAAGTACGGGAAAAGGCCAGGGCCATGGTAGTCTTGCCCACCCCTGGGATATCCTCCAAAAGAATATGTCCTTTTGCCAAAATGGCAGCCAGCACCCAAAGCAGCACCTGATCCTTACCCACCACCACATGGCGGACATGGGAAATGATCCGTTGGGCGTGTCCCATCACCTGGTTATCCTGCGTCTGCATAACACAAATCTCCTTGCCATAGATTACCTTTCAGTATAACCGATTTCCGGAATAAATTCAAGGATAAGACGGCCACATAAAAAATAAACCCCTAGTTTTGTTGCAAATCTGCCTCAATTCCGCTATGATATAAGAAAAAAGTAAAGGAGCTTTGTTATGCCCAGTGTAGAAGCCAATGAACAATATCATAAAGCATTCAAAGCCGCCCAAAAAGAATATAAAGAGCTGCTGGCTGCAGGAAAGCACCCCCATCCTGCGGTATTGGACAATATCCTCCCGGATGGCATGGGGAATGATTACCAGTCTATCGGTTTGGTGGAGATTCCGGCGCACCGGATCGTTGGTACCAAGTCTGCCGGACGGATCACTGCCTTCACCCCCTCGTTTATGCCCCTGCTGGAAACCGGCACCGAGTTTGCCTCCAAATGGCTGGCGCTTTGCGACGCGCACCTTTCTCCCGAGGGCATCCGGGAACCGATCCTCTGCTATGAATATCTGGGTAACTTCTATGTCCAGGAGGGCAACAAGCGAGTGAGCGTGCTGCGCTCCTTTGACGCTCCCCGGATCCCCGGCAATGTATTTCGGATCCTGCCGCCGGTGAGCGACGATCCGGAGATCGTTGCCTACTATGAGTTTTTGGATTTTTTCAAGGATGCACGGACTTATGAGGTGCAGTACCGCACCCCGGGCAACTACGCAAAGCTGCTCAGCGCTCTGGGCAGAACACCGGGCGTTGCCTGGACCCAATGGGAGATACGCACCTTCCACGCTTACTTACAGTATTTCCGGGAGGCCTACGCCGCTCTCGGCGGCAAGAACCTCTCTCTGACCCCGGAGGAGGCGCTGCTGGTCTGGCTGGAGGTGTTCACCTTCCGGGATCTGGGACGGATGAGCGCGGGTGAGCTGAAAAAAGCGCTTCACGGTCTGTGGGGCGATCTGATCGCCATGTCCACGGAAACGCCTGTACAGCTGAGCACCGACCCGGTGACCCCGGAGGCGAAGACCGGCATCCTTTCCTGGTTTACAAATACCCCGGAGCATCTGAACGTCGCCTTCATCCACCAGATGGATCCCACTACCAGCACCTGGACCGGCGGTCACGAATTCGGCATCCAGAATCTGAAGCGGCGGCTGAAGGATAAGATCACCGTGCGCAGTTATTTTCACGCCGACAGCCCGGAACAGACCTCCCGGCTTTTGGAACTGGCGGTGGAAGACGGTGCGGACCTGGTGTTTACCACCACTCCCCGGCTGAACCGGGCCACCGTAAAGGCCGCGCTGAAATATCCCCAGATCCGGTTCTTCAACTGCTCCGTAGCAGTTCCCTATTCCAGCGTCCGGTCCTACTACTGCCGGATCTTCGAGGGCAAGTTTATTACCGGTGCCATCGCCGGTGCTATGGCGGATAACGACCGCATCGGCTATGTCGGCTCTTACCCCATTTACGGTGTGCCTGCCTCGGTCAACGCCTTTGCCCTGGGTGCTCAGATGACCAACCCCCGTGCCCGGATCGACCTGCGCTGGTCCTGTCTGGGCGGAGACCCGATAAAAGAATTTATCGAGAAGGGCTACCAGGTGATCTCCAACCGGGATGTGCCCACGCCCCAGCGCAATTACCTGGAATTCGGCGAGTACGGCACCTACCTGGTGGCACCCGACAAAACGCTCACTCCCCTGGCATCTCCCTGCTGGCTTTGGGGTAATTTTTACGAGCGGATCATCCGCTCTATCCTCAACGGCACCTGGGAGCAGCGTGTCGATCCCACCGTCGCCACCAACTACTGGTGGGGCATGGACAGCGGTGTGATCGATGTGGAATTTTCCAAAAAGCTCCCGGAGAGTATGCGATTTTTGGCAAGCTCCCTCAGCGCCGCTTTCAAACACGGAGCTTTTGATCCTTTCTTCCGCAAGATCATTGCCCAGGACGGTACTGTGAAGAACGACGGCACCCGCCACTTCACCCCCGACGAGCTGCTGCGGATGGATTGGCTGTGCGACAATATCGATGGCGCCATCCCGCCCTTTGACGAGGTGCTTCCCTTTGCGCAGCCCATGCTGCGGGAGCTGGGCGTCTATAAAGAAACCATCCCCCCAGAGAAAGAAGAGGAGGATATGCTGTGAGAATACTGGCCATCTCCGATGAAGAATGCGCCGCTTTCTGGGACTACTACACCCCCGGCAAGCTCAAGGAATACGACCTGATCATCTCCAGCGGCGACCTGAAAGCCTCCTACCTTTCCTTTTTGGTGACTATGGCCAGATGTCCCCTGCTGTATGTCCACGGCAATCACGACACAGACTATAAATACCGCCCGCCGGAAGGTTGCGATTGCATTGACGACCGGGTGGTGACCTATAACGGGCTGCGGATTTTGGGACTGGGCGGCTGCGTTTGGTACCGCCCCGGTGACCACCAGTACACCGAAAAAGAAATGGAAAAACGCATCCGCAAGCTCCGCTTCCAGATCTGGAAGGCCGGCGGTGTGGATGTGGTGGTCACCCACGCACCACCCCACGGCGTGGGCAGCCTGGATGACCCGGCGCACCAGGGCTTCCAGGCCTTCCTCACCTTTTTGGATAAGTATAAGCCCCAGTATCTGCTCCACGGTCATGTCCACCTGCGTTACAGCAAGGACCGCACCCGGGAAAGAGTCTATGGGGACACCCAGGTGATCAACGTGGGCGAGCGGTATGTGCTGGACATTCCGGACCGGGAGATCCCCCCGGAGAAAAAGGGCCGCTTGATCTGGGCAAAAAAGATCAAAGAAGACGACAACTATTTTTAACGGAGGCATATCTATGTTTCAAGGTTTTACCCCCGAGACCTTTGATTTTCTTTGGGGCATCCGTATGAATAACAACCGGGAATGGTTCTTAGAGCACAAGCAGCAGTACATCGACACCCTGTATGAGCCGATGAAGGCGCTGGGCAAGGAGCTGTTTGAGCCGTTTTTGGATGCACCGGGAAATGTGCTGAAGGTCAGCCGCATCTACCGGGATGCCCGGCTCCATCACCCGGACCCCTATAAGGAGAGTCTGTGGATCTGCATCCGGCAGGATGTGGAGTGGTGGGCAGAAAACCCCTGCCTGTATTTCGAGATCTGCCCCGAGGGTGCCAGCTACGGCCTTGTAATGTGGCGTCCCAGGACCTCCACCATGGAGGATTTCCGAAAATACATCACCGCCAAGCCGGATGAATTCCTGCGGCTTATAGAAGATACAGAAAAATTGACGGGTATTCCCGTCACCGCCGACCTCTATAAGCGCCCCAAGCCTACGGACAACCCCGCATTGGAGCCTTACTTTGCCTGGAGGGGCAATATCTCTTGCGTCCGGGAAGAAGCGCCCAGCGAGAATTTCTTCGGTCCTCAGCTGGGTGACCGCGCCAAGGAGCTGCTCTCCCAGCTGCGCCCCCTATACGACTACCTGAACCGTTTTAAGGTGTAACTCTTATAGAAATTTCTCAGTTTTTATAAAAAATCCTTGACTGTAAAGTTACTTGATACTGTACAGTAACAGCAGAAAGGAGTGATTCTATGACCATTAAGGAAATGGAAGCCTTATCGGGTATGACCCGAGCCAATATCCGCTTTTACGAATCGGAGGGACTGCTCCACCCAACGCGGGGCGAAAACGGTTACCGCAATTACACGCAGACAGATCTGCAGGAACTGGAGCGCATCCGGCTGCTGCGCACCCTGGAGATCCCGCTGGAAGAGATCAAGCAGCTGCGCCAGGGAGACCGTGATCTGCGCCGGGTCCTGCAGGAGCAGCTGACTGTGTTGAAACAAACCCAGGAAGCCCTCTCCAACGCTCTGTCCCTTTGTCAAAGGATCTACGACGACGGCGCCACTTATCAAACTCTGGACGCCCAAAAGTATCTGCAACAGTATGTCCCCGAGTCCCAACCGGCGGTGACGCAGGATGTGTTGACCGAATACTGCTCTCCCTGGCGGCGGTACTTTGCCCGTCTCCTGGACTATGCCCTGTATGCCGGCCTATGGAACAGCTTCCTGGCGCTGGTATTTCGGGTAAATTTGGCCCAGCGGTCTGCTGCGGGAAATCTTCTGGATACTGCTTGCACTTTGGGCCTGATGCTGCTGCTGGAGCCGCTGCTATTGCACCTATTCTCCACCACGCCGGGCAAATGGATCCTGGGCATCCGGGTCACCGACCCGGAGGGTGACCGGCTTTCCTATTCCGAAGGACGCAGCCGCACCCTGGGCGCGCTTTGGTGGGGTATGGGCTTTCAGCTGCCCATCTTTAGTTTGGTGCGCCTCTGGATCAGTCACCGGGACCTCCGGGACGATCAACTTCTGCCCTGGGAGTGGCGTTCCCGCATTCGGGCAACCTATGTTCGGCCATGGCGGTATGCCTTGGCAGCAGGGGTATGGGCGCTGAGTATTCTGCTTTCTTCCATCTTTGGTGTTATGGCTGGGATGCCGGTACACCGGGGAGATATCACCGTTTCCCAGTTTTGCGAAAACTTTACACAGCTGTCCCAATACCACGGCATCGACTATTACAAAATCCTGGACGATCACGGTCGTTGGGTAGAGCCAGGTGGCACCGGGGTCGTGATCTCCATGGAAGACAGCGAGCACTCAAACTTTCAATTCCAGGAGGAAAACGGAGTTGTTACCGCTGTTTCCTTCACCGTGACCGCTTCCGACTCTATTGTGTTTTCCGGCGAGCAAGACCGCCTGCTGCTCACGGCCATGGCCTTCGGCTGCACAGAGGATGGCTTTGGTATCTTCTCTGGGGCAAGAGAACGGATGCTGAACACCATTTTAGAGCATCCCTTTGAAAGCTTTCGTTTCAGTGAGGGTGGCATTCTTATGGAATGCCAGGTGGAATACACCGGCTACCGTCTCACCGCAGGAACGGCCCCCATGCTGATAGCAACGGAAGAAGGACCGGCAGAGTTTTCCCTCACCTTTACAATTTCCAAAACCTGACCTATATAAAAAGGCTCCCCTTGTCAGGGGAGCTGTCACGCGAATAGCGTGACTGAGGGGTAGTCTTCTCTCCCCCAGTCTTTTGCTTCGCAAAATCCAGCCCCCTCGACAGAGGGACCCTTTTTACACAATAAACCGGTATGTAGGTGGGGACTTGTCAAGAATCTTCTTGAGTTCCCCACCGGATGGATTCCATCGGTTTCGCCGCCACAGGGCAGCTGTCGCATCACACCGGCGCGCTTCCGGCGATACTCTTGACGAAAATGTAACGGCTCAGCATTTGCTGTCGTCACGGCATAAGCTTTGCGGTTTTCTTTCCGTCCACAGCTATTTTGCCCCATATCGCCGGGGTTATTCGACATTTTTTAAGAATTCAAATGGACATTCAGATGAGGGTAGGTCATCTGTACGCCCTTTTCATCAAACAGCGTTTTCAGCCGCTGCTGCACCGCGTATTTGGTGTCCCAATAATCCGGGGTGTTGCACCAAAGCTTCAGCACATAGGTAATGGCGCTGTCCCCATAGCTGTCCACCGCCGCAAAGATCTCCGGAGTCTCCAATGCGGTAGGCACTTTGCCCACCTCCCGCAGAGTATCCAGTACCAGCTGCACAGGAGTATCATAGGAAGCGGAGACCGTAATATCCACCCGGCGGGTACCCAAGACCGTGTGATTGACGATCTCAGCGGAGGTCACCGAGCTGTTGGGAATGTAGATGCTCTTATTATCGGGGGTGGAAAGCTGGGTATATGCCAGACCGATCTCCTGGACCGTGCCGGACTGGCCCGCGATCTCCACAAAGTCCCCGGAAGAAAAAGGCTTGGTGTACAGCAGCGTGAAGCCGCCCATCACATTGGTCAGAATGTTCTGAACCGCCAGAGACACCGCCAAAGTCAGCACGCTGGCCAGCGCCACCACGCTGGTGGTATCGATGCCCAGCCGGGAAGCGGCGATCAGTGCCAAAAGCGCATACAGCACCACCCGGATCACCGTTTTAATAAGCGTATGGGCAGCTTTTTCCAGCTTGGATTTTTCCAGCGCCTTCTTGACGATGCGCATCACAATGCGGATCACCAGAATGCCGATCACCAGCAGCAAAACAGTGGGCAGGATCGCCGTTTTTGCGTATTCGCCCAGATTTGCCATAAGTTCCTTGATTTCGTTCATAACACCGCTCCTTGCAGCACAGAATGCTCTTATTATACCATCATTATTCTCTTTGGCAATGGGATTTAAGAAGTTTTTAAGAATCCACCCTCTTTTATCTTAAGAAATGACTTGCTATAATAAAGGTACAAAAGGAAAGAGGGATGCACCATGTACAATGTTTTGATCTGCGACGACCAGCCGGATATCGTCAATGCGCTGAAAATTTACTTAGCCCCGGAGGGTTACCGGCTGTTTACCGCCTCCACAGGTCTGGAAGCCCTGGAGCTGGTGCAAAAGGAAGATATCCACTTGATCCTCCTGGACATCATGATGCCCGGGATGGACGGTATCACCGCCACCGCCAAGATCCGGGAATTTTCCAATGTGCCGATCATCTTCCTCACCGCCAAAAGTGAAACCGAGGATATGGTGCTGGGACTCAATGTAGGAGCTGACGACTATATCACCAAGCCCTTTGTGCCGGTGGAGGTGCTGGCCCGGGTCCGCTCTCAGCTGCGCCGCTATGCCTTATTGGGCAGCCGTCCCCAGGAGAGCAGCCACCTGCTGACGGTAGGCCCCATCACCCTGGACGATGCCACCAAAGCAGTTACCGTAGACGGTGAACCCATCACGCTGACCCCTATCGAATACAGCATCCTGCAGCTGTTGATGGCAAATCCAGGCAAGGTATATTCCACCAAAGCCCTCTACGAAGCGGTGTGGCAGGAGACCGCTTTTGGCAGCGAGGGTGCTGTGGCAGTGCATATCCGCCACCTGCGGGAAAAGATCGAAATCAACCCCTCGGAACCCCGTTACCTCAAGGTGATCTGGGGACAGGGCTACAAACTGGAAGGAGGACGCTGACATGAAATACCACATTCTGCTGAAATTTTTGGCTATTTTGCTGTGTGCCTGCGCCCTGGCAGGGTGTATCGGCTCGGTTTTGGGTATTGCCGCCCTGGCAAGCTGGGGGCTGTATGAGGAGGCGAGTCCAGATCAGCTATACCAAGAGCAGCTGGAAGTGCGTGCCTCCTCCTACGCAAAATACCTGACCATCCGCTACGCAGGCAAAAACCTGGGCGGCTGCCCGGATGTGCTGCTGGAAAACTATCTGCAAAATAATTTCTCCTTCTCCACCTTGGCAGCCCAGGTAAGCTGGTACTACACCGTTTACGATGCTTCCGGCACATTATTGGATTCCCGGTACGATGCCGCTGTCGCAAAGGATGCCACGCAGTTTACCTTCACTTTTGCGCCTCAGTACCCCACGGTGATCGGCTACAGCCAGGATCCCTCTGGGGCGGACATCTCCCAGGGTCCTACCATCCCCACAGTATCAGAGGATTACATTCCCGGTACTGCCCGGCCTGCGCCGGAAGGTACGGACTACCTCTATGTGGAAAACTACTTCTTCCATGACGGTCAGGGCATCCGCCATCAATACGAAATGGGCATGACCCGGGGACCTATGTACACCGTACATCTGTACTTGCCCCGTGATGTGCAGCTGGGCGGCGACACTTGGGAGTGGCAGCTGCTGGATCTTGGCTATGAATACCGCTATGCGCTGGTTTGGGTGCTGATCGGCAGCCTTCTGGTCTTTGCCCTCTGCGCTACCTACCTGTGCTGCGCCGCAGGCAGAAAGCCCTACAGCAATGTGGTGCAGCCGGGCGGTTTCAACAGGCTCCCTCTGGATCTTTATGCCTTTGGCGGCTTTTGGATCGTATTCTTCCTGTGCTTCCTGATCGCAGAGGGGCTGACATGGGGATATGACGAACTCACATGGGTCTCCATCCTGCTGGCCTGCGTGCTGGGGCTTTTGGGCTGCGTCGTGATCGTGGCCTTCTGCTTCGCCTGCGCCGCCCAGCTTAAGATGCCCAAGTGGTTCTTCCTCCGCAACAGTCTCACCGGGCGGGTGGTGATTTTCCTTTGGAAACTTCTTAAGCGGGCATTTTCCTTCCTGCGCCGGGTGATCGGGCGGCTGTGGTCGCTGCTGCCGGTGATGTGGCAGTGGCTGCTGACAGGTTTTGGTCTGCTGATCGTGCTGTTCATCGGCATCGCCTCCCGGGGCTCCATGCTTATGCTCTCCCTGCTGATCTGCCTTTTGGCAGTGGTGTACGGCGCTTACTGCTTCGGCACTCTGCTGAGGCGCACCCAGGATATGAGCAAGGGCGATCTGAACGCCAAGGTGGATGACCGGCTGCTGATCGGCAGCTTCCGGGATCACGCCCAGAATCTCAACGCCCTGGCAGATGTGGTGGTGGATGCCGCCAAAAAACAAATGCAGTCCGAACGGATGAAGGCGGAGCTGGTGACCAACGTTTCCCATGATATCAAGACCCCTCTGACCTCCATCATCAACTATGTGGACCTGCTGCAAAAGGCGGAAACCCAGGCCCAGGCCCAGGAATATCTGCAGGTGCTGGACCGCCAAAGCCAAAGGCTCAAAAAGCTCATTGACGATCTGATGGAAATGAGCAAGGCATCCACGGGAAATATGCCGGTGGTTCTTACCACGGTAGACCCGGTGGAGGCTGTCAACCAGGCGCTGGGCGAATTCTCTGAGAAGCTGGAAAATGCCGGTCTGATTCCTGTGCTGACCGTCCCGGAAAATCCGGTGCAGATGAAGGCCGACGGCCGTCTGGTATGGCGGGTGCTCAGTAACCTCTTAAGCAACGCAGTAAAATACGCCCTCCCCGGCACCCGGCTGTATATCGACCTGAATGTTTTGAACGGTTCGGTGCTGATCTCTCTAAAGAACATCTCCCGGGAGCCGCTGAATATCTCTGCTCAGGAGCTTTTGGAGCGGTTCGTCCGTGGCGATGCCTCCCGGAACACCGAGGGCAGCGGTCTTGGGCTGAATATTGCCAAGAGCCTTATGGAGCTGCAGGGCGGCAGCTTGCAGCTGCTGGTGGATGGCGACCTGTTTAAAGTCACGCTTTCCTTCCCTTGTTCATAATTTCGACGCATTTTGTTTTCATTTGGGTCATTTGCTGTTCAAAACCCCAGTTTATTCTAATAACAGAAAGGACGCGGAAGCCGTGATCCGCTCCTTTTCCTCCGTAGAACTCTTTTCTACCTCTCTTCTTTCCAACCCCCAATGGGAAAAGCCCGCTGCCCAAAGCAGCGGGCTTTTTCTCAGAGAGCCAAAAAAGCCGCCAACCGTCAAATGCAGGTTTCATGAAAAGACTCATGAAAAAGCCTTCTCCCTTGGGAGTGCTGCAGAGCGCAGCGATTTTTCCAATATAATGCCTGCCGGGGGCAGGCATACCACTACACACAGGTGGCACGGCAACCACCGTGACGGATGAGGGGTTCTAAAGCTTGCTGCGCAAGGCATTTGACTTACTGCGCAACTCGAGTCTTACCGTACCTCTGTACGCCGACAGACTCGAGTTGCTTGTCTTGGCGGCTCCTTTGGCCTCTGACTCTGTATAATGGGCTTTTTCTGTTCCTGTCATTGACTTTTTCCCTCTTTGGGCTATAATATAGCTGTATATTAAATAAAGGAGTGTGTCTCCCATGTATTATAGAATGAAGGTTGCCGGTCTCGAGCGGGACCTGCCCATTTGTAAAGTTACCGACTCTCTGTACATCGCCGGTTTCGTGATCTTCGGCGACCAGGAGCTGACCGTCGCCTGCGCCCGTGAATTGCTGGCAAAGGCTCCCGAGTACGACTACATCATCACCGCCGAGGCAAAGGGCATCCCCCTGGCCCACGAAATGGCCCGCCAGGCAGGCAATGCCAAGTACATCCTTGCCCGGAAAGCCCCCAAGCTGTACATGGTGGATGTGTTCTCCTCCACCGTCAACTCCATCACCACCGCCAAGGAGCAGACCCTGTACCTGGACGGTGCGGATGCCAAGCTGATGAAGGGCAAGAAGATCCTCATTGTAGACGATGTGATCTCCACCGGCGAGAGCCTTTCCGCGCTAGAGACCCTGGTAGAAAAAGCCGGTGGCATCATTTGCGGCCGTATGGCAATTCTGGCAGAGGGCGACGCCCAGGACCGGGAAGACCTCATCTACCTGGAAAAGCTGCCGCTGTTTAACCCCGACGGTACCGTAATGGAATAAAAAATGGGAGTGTTGCGTTGCAACACTCCCTTATTTTAATCAAATGCGAAAGCAAAATGCGAGGGCTTCCGAAAGTCCGGGGCAAGAGCGATGCCCATGGCAAAGGGCTCGTCCTCTCCCGGCACAGAGAATACACCCTCCTTGCAGCCCAAAGCTGCCACGATCCCGGGCGCTGCTGCCGGATCACCCAAAAGCTCCGGTATCGTCAGCCGGTCGCCATCCTTCACAGCGCAAAGGAGAATCCCCTCTCCCGCGTAAAACTGCGCCATGGTCTCCAAAAAGCGAAGGTTCTCCCCTTCCTGCAGCACAGCGTTCCCCGGCAGCTTCTCCCGCCGCAGGGCTGCATACCGGGCAGCATCTATGGCTTCCAGAGAGACCGGTACTCCTGCCGTGCAGGAAAACCGCCGGATCCCGGTCATATCCTCATATCCCATATTCCGGTACATACGGCGCAGCCCCGGATCTCCCGGCACCAAAATAGCCCCGGCATATCCCTTATCTTTCAAATGCTCGTGGGTGTCTGCCATCAGCCTGCGGCACAGACCCTGCCCCCGGAATGCTTTCCCGGTGGCCACCGCATAGATATAGGCAAGGGGTCGTCCACCCCATTGGCAGTTAAACCAGTACAGCGCAGCCGCCACCTGCCCACGGTCCATCACGCAGCGGCACCGTTCGGGAGCAAACCCAGCAGAGAAGAATTTATCCAAAAACGCATCCGTATCCCCAAATGCTTGCTGCCACAGCGACCTTAGCTGGGGAATATGTTCCGGCTCCGGCTGCTTAATAATCATAGCCGTCCTCCAGCAGGCACGCCCAGCACTTTTCCACCAGGTGATGAGGGTAGTAGCTCAGCTTTGCCTTGCGAAGTCCCTCGAGGCCCAGATCATCCTCCCGGTTCAAAAACCGCAGCTCCGGGTGACAGGACCGCAAGAAGCGTGCAAATTCGCAGTTGATCACCGTATAGGCGGTTTCCGCCTCGGCTCTTGCCTTCTCAAAATGAATATCAAAGGTATCCGGGGATAGCCTGCTCCCCATGGTCATCGCCAGGATCCGGTCACCGTCCATCAGCACGATACCCTCCATGCCCAGCTGCTCATAATGCTGCAGCGCCTTGCGCAGCGCGGCTTTCTCCATATGGTAGTCTCCATCAGGATCGGCCTCCTGCCGCTGGACATACCAATCCTCCAGCATTTGGGCTACCTGGGGGATGTTCTCCCGGGTGATGGTTTCCACCGTGTAATAGGGGAAATGATCCCGGAAACGGTTGTAATGGTTCCGCTTGCGCTGATACTTTCTGCCCTTGAGGTCTGCCAGATCGTTGATATCGTACACATAGTCATAAAAATCCCG
Source organism: Faecousia sp. (assembly GCA_045543895.1). Taxonomy (GTDB): domain Bacteria; phylum Bacillota; class Clostridia; order Oscillospirales; family Oscillospiraceae; genus Faecousia. The sequence goes on along the minus strand of JAZPXW010000036.1, from coordinate 7,012 downwards.
GTCGCAGTGGTAACGGAACTGACCGGGAAACATTCTTTCCATTTCGGCGATGTCATCGTTATCCAAGCCTGTGATGCGGCAGGGAATGCCCCGCTCCTGAGAATCCCGGATAATGGCCTCCAGAGCAGGCTTTTTATCCCCCGCACCTGCAGGATAAGGGTACACGGTCTTGCGGTTGAACTGAGAAAACAGCACCATCTGCCCCTCTACCACCGCAGCCTTCTGCCTGCCCCACAGATAGAGATTGGCAAAAGAATATTCACAGCCTCTGGATTTTCCATCGTGCAAAAAAGGGTTGTATTTTTCCTGATCCTCCAATTGGATCGGCTGAAAATCGATCATACTATCACGCTCCTAAAATCGAGTATACCACAATTAGAGATGTTTTCAACCGGAGATTTTACCCAAACAGTTGGGTATGCAGTTTTCTTCTGCGCAGGGTCTCATACAGCAGCCAGCCTAACGACCCCAGCACCGCCACCTCTCCAATGGCAACGAACAGCGCATTGAAGAAAAATCCGCCGCCGATGTACACCGTCAGCTCCCAGCCTACCAAAAAGGCATTCCAAAAAGCCGGCATACACAGGCCGAGCACCGGGACTCCCTTCACCGTCACCTTGCGGCTGAGCCACATGGTGAGGCCGGTGAGCAGAGTTGCCAGACTTCCTACCAAAGCATCCATAGGCAGCGCTGCCGCAAAGGTCAGATTAAACACAGCGCAGCCGATGGCAAGCCCCGGGATGGCAGTAGGGGTAAAGAATGCCAGCACACACAGGGCCTCTGCCACCCGGAACTGGATGGCCATACTGGCCGATTCGGGCACCAGCAGATTCTGAGCATGGCACAAGGTGGCATACATAGCGGCGATGAGTGCTGCGTGGGCAATATTTCGGGTCGTCTTTCTCATAAATGCTCTCCTAAAAAGAAAATGGGCGCTATACGCACCCATCCCATAAAAAATGGGCGCACAGCGCCCATCTTGTTTCCTAGTTTTGTTTACCGACAGGATGGTTACGAACTGTCCTATAAAATTTTCCTTATTATAGCCGTTTATCCCCGGCTTGTCAAGGCGTTACAGCGCTTCGATGGCAGCGGTCAGTGCCTTTACAGTATCCTCCAAGGGCAAACTGGGAGTCCCCTGTTCGGGCAGATACGGCACATGGATAAAGCCCACCCGCACCGGTGTCCCGTTAAAATGGTGCAGCAGGGTATAAAGCACATCGTTGCAAACAAAGGTGCCTGCGGTATTGGACACCGCCGCCGGAATCCCCACCTGGCGGATCGCCAGGGCCATCTTTTCTACGGGTAATGTGGAAAAATAAGCGGCAGGACCCTCCGGCACCACCCGGTCGCCGCCGGGCTGGAAGCCCCGGTTATCCGGGATCCGGGCATCCCGGATGTTCACCGCGATCCGCTCCGGTGTCACCGCATCCCGTCCGCCTGCCAGTCCCACGCTGATGATCGCATCCGGCTGAAGCTTTTCTGCCTCCGCCAGGATCATCTGGGCAGCTATTCCAAAAACAGTCGGTATCGGCAGTTTATACACTTTATATTCTCCCACCTGCTCCGGCAGCAGCGTCACCGCCTCCCAGGAAGGGTTTACATTCCCGCCCCCAAAGGGATTAAACCCAGTAATAAGCAATTTTTTGCGTTCCATAGCGCACACTCCTTTCTCCAATTATAGCATAAAGTCCTCCGGGAAACAACAAAAAACCAGACTCCATTGGCGTGGAGCCTGGTTTTTTCGTTCAATTACAATGCAGGCGGTGTCCAGTCTCCGCCGCTGTCACCACCGCCACCGGTGGCAAAACGGTTGGTGCCGACCTGAGACTTTGCCATATAGCCCACAGCGTCCTTAATACTGACCACATAGAAATCTTCGCCATCCCACAGGACGGTCACAGAAGTGTTCACAGCCACATTCTTTTTCTCGCCCTGGAGCAAGTAGCTGTCATAATTTGCCGCGCTGTAACCGGCAAAACCGTCCCACTGCTCGTAGGGTGTTTCACCCTCCATCAGCGCCAGGTTTTGGGGCAGATAAGCATACATACCATCCAGGTACAGGGTATAGTAGCCGTCCCAATCGGGCGCAAAGCCTTCTTCGGTAACCACAGGGGCCATATCGCCTCTGTCAAAGTAGCCAAGGCTCACCTGCGCGCCGTCCGCCAGCACCTCTGCTGTGCCGGTGACCTCACCAACTTGCTGCACATTGGACAGCGTGAATACTCCGCCAAAGCTCAGGGTAATGTCACCGCCATCTGCGCTGCCACCGCCGCCACCGCTGTATTGGATGTAGTTCTTGCTGACCTGTGCCTTTGCCATATAGCCGCTTACATCTCCGACTTTTACCACATAGCAGTATTTCAGCTCATCCAGAACTTCCACCTTGGTATTCAGATTCAGACTCTTCACGGCCTTACCCGTCAGTTGGTAATGGGCATATACCGGTGCGCTGCCGTGAGCATAGCCGCTCCAGACCTTATATGCAGCTTCACCGGACATCCGAAGCAGCTGTTTTTCAACCAGGCCGTAGCCGGCATCCGTTTTCACAACATAGTGGTCTTCGTCGTATTCTCCAACCACATCCACGGTAGTACCGCGGTTCAGCAAGGTCAGAATCGCAGGCGCGTTGGAAACCTGCACTTCCGCGTTCACGCAGGTGGGAACAGGCTCTGTGGGTTCCTCGGTGGTGGGAACCGTGGTAGGCTCCGTAACGAGGACCGTCGTTTCAGGCACAGTGGGTGCCTCTGTTTCTTTCGGTTGCAGTGTATTGTCTCGTGTCAGTATAACTGCAGCCACGACCAAAAGAACAACCAGCAAAGCGACCCCAGCTACAGCCAAAATATTGACTTCCTTTTTCACAAGAATCCCCCTCTTCTAAAAGCGTATATTAGGTTTATCCCTTGTAGTCCGCGTCGTACTTGTCGCCGTAGACATGGTGGATGATCTCCCACACATAGTTATAGGAGGCCGTTTTTGGCTTGAATACCGTGCGGTTCTGGTAAGCAATATAACCAATGCTGCGGTAGATCGTACCGCCGTACAAGGTGACCTGATTGCCCTGGGCATCTTCCAGAACGATATAAGGACGCATGGCAATGTCATCCTTGCACTGCTCAAGGCTGAAGCCAACCAGAACATTGGTGTACTGGATCAGATCCTTGGTGGATGCGAACACCGGGTCAGCTTTGCCCTTTTTATAGGCATAATTAGAACGGGTAAAATCCCGACCCAAAACCAGAGCATCGCCTTCCGGGATCTCGCTGGCAAAGCACAGCGCCGTACCGTACTCCAATAGCTTGTAGCCCGCCAGACCCTTGCCGGTCAGAGCGGTCTTTTTAGCCTTTTCGATGGAGGTGATCATGCGGATACCCTTCTTGCCGGTAATGCGGATGGATGCGCCGGAGTACTGAAGCAGGTTGTCCAGCTCGGGAATGTGGGTGATCTTGCCATCCTTCACCAGATAGACCTTCATACCCGTGGGATACTGTGTGTGGATATCCTGCCCGTCGCCTGCGTGATAGGTGTAGGTGACCATGTAGCAGTCCGCTTCGGAGGGCAGTTCCACATAGCGTTCCTCCTCTTTGCCCTGAACGGGATAGGGAATGCCCTCAATCCATACTGTGTCCTGATTGGCAAAGTCATCACCAGAAAGTTTTAGGCCATTGCCCCGATAAGAAATTGTTTGGGTTTCAAAATGCTCACAACGGTCACAATCTCTTTGCTCTGTGCCATCTGCATAAGGTGTCGACTCAGTGAGTTCATACCATTCTCCCCAATTATGTCCCAACGCATCTTGATAGGAATCTACATAGCTGTCACCACAGTGGCAGGTATGGGTTGTATAACCCTTCTCAGTACAGGTGGAGGGAACGACATGCGCCGTATATGTGTGTCTGGCCGGAATGACTTCCTGGGGAACAATGATTTCCCCACAGGCAGAGCAATGCTTGCCCTCCGTCAAGCCATCTGTTGTACAAGTTGCATCATAACCTTCATCGGTTATTTCAGCATGCCCGTCCGTGCAATCGGCAAACCAGGTAATCTTTCCTCCGTAGTTCTGCCGTACAGGCTCTGTCCATGTTGCTTTACTTGCCGGATAATAAGCCGTTGCGGTTACTGCATTAAAAGCATTATCGCCTATATTAGGCGCATCCCCTTTGAAATTTATTTCGCGCAAGTCAAGGCAACCAGAAAAAGCCCAAACGCCAATGCTTTCGACTAATTCAGGAATTGTTACTTCTGTCAAAGCAACATCACAAAATGCACAAGGACCAATGTATCTGAGCGTATCAGGAAGTGATAGATTACTCAGTTTTGAGCACTCATAAAATGCATAGCTGCCAATGCCTTCTACAGAGTTACCTATCGTCACACTGCATAGGTTTTCACAGGCATAAAACGCGTATGTTCCAATTTGCGTAACCGCATTGGCAATTACCACATTCGTTAATTTCTGGCAGCCATAAAAAGAGTAATCCTCGATGTCTTCAACAGAATCAGGTACGTTATATTCCCCCTCTTTTCCACCAGGGAAGCGGATCAACTTTTCCTTGTTCTTACTGAACAAAACACCATTCTGATCGCTACTGTAGTGAGTATTATCCTCTTGCACAATAATTGCCAGCAAGCTAGGGCAGTATCGGAACGCTTCTTTATCTATTTTTGTAACGGAAGCTGGAATCGTAACATTGGTCAGGCCGGTACAGCGATCAAAGGCAGAATCGCCAATGCTGACTAATGTATTGGGCATCATCACATTTGTCAAATTGGCATGGTTATAGAATGCATAATTGCCAATGGTAGTTACACCATCTTCGATAATCACTGTTTTTATAGAAATTCTATTGTCTTTCCATGGAGGCTCGTTCGGTGAAGAGAAGCCATAATCATACATCTGACCTGTGCCGGAAATAGTCAAAGTACCATCAGGGGTCAGTCTCCAAGTCAGATTTTCACCACATGTGCCACTGGCAATTACTCTTAGATAAGATGTCCAAGTAATCTTACCGCCGTAATTCTGCATAACATCTGCAGTCCAGGTGTTGTAGTTAACGGGATAATAAACCGTTGCTGTCACCTTTCCAAAGATATTACTGCCAAAAAGCGGTGCATTCCCTTCGAAGGTGATCTTATTCAGGTTTACACACCCATAGAACGCATAACGGTCCAAAGTGGTGACCGAATCCGGAATCACTATATCAGTCAAGCTCTCACAAGCCCGAAATGCACTATTGCCAATGCTGGTAACGGAATCGGGAATTGTCACACCAGCAAGTCTATCGCAGCCCCAGAATGCACTCTTACCAATGATAGTAATGCTATCCGGGATTGTCACATGAGTCAATCCATCCAGGTTCTGAAATGCATAGTCGCCAATGCTGGTAACTCCATTATCAATAAACAACTTTTGCGGAAATATAGAATAACTGTACCACGGACTGCCACTATCACTATAACCATACATAGCACCTTTACCAATGATGGAAAGGTTGCCATCTGTGGTTAGCGTCCACTTAAGGGTATCACCGCACTTTCCCTCAGCGATAATTCCGTTTGGTCCATAAGCCACCCAATCAATGACTCCCGCATAGTGATCCCGCTTGTCTTCTGTCCAGGTGCCGTCCCCTGCAGGATAACATGCTATTGCAGTCACTTCATAAAAAGTATAGTTGTGAAAACTAGGTGCATTGCCTTTAAAAATTATTCTTTTCAGATTGGTACAGCCAGAAAATGCATCGTATTCCAATTTTGTAACAGAAGCCGGTATTTCTACCCTGGTTAAGTTTTTACAATGATAGAACGCGCGTTCTCCAATTTTGGTAACAGAATTTCCAATAATAACTCTTTCCAGGTTTGTAAATTCGTAGAACGCATATTTACAAACATTTTCGACCCCGTCCTCAATTATTACCGTTTTGACCGATTCCTTGTATTCATACCACGGCACGAAATTGACAAGAACATATTCTTCTAGTAAACCTGTTCCTGAAATTGTCAAGGTACCATCGTCTGTCAGCTTCCAGGATAAATCCGTACCGCATGAACCGGAAGCGGTAGTAGCTGCCTGAGTTGCTATGGGAAGTGCGGGAAAACATGCCAGCAGCAGTGCTAATGATAAAACTAAAGATAATATCCGTTTCATAACCATCTCTCCTTTGACTTTTCAGGTAGAATGTTTTTCTTTCCAATACTATTCTGCATAATATAACTTTCTATTTTTATTTTACCAAAAGCAACCACCTATTTCAAGTATCAACACACGAAACACTTATTTTTCGTACATACAAGCTCAAGGAGGTTCATCCACCGCTAGAATCCTAATAAACGGCACATTTGAGATGTGCCACTTGTGTCGTTTTCCGAGGGTAAATACAGAGTATAGCGGCAGACCATACGCTTAACAGGAATTCAAAATTAAAACGCTCCGTTCGGTGGAACGGAGCGTGTTGATTTTCAATTGGTAGATTACTTACCGGCGCCGGCGATCTGAGCAGCGACCTCAGCAGCGAAGTCCTCTTCCTTCTTCTCGATGCCCTCACCCTTGATGTAGTGGATAGCATCAACGAAGGTGACCTTGCCGCCCAGCTTCTTGGCTGCGTCAGCAATGTAGCCAGCCACATCGCCCTGGAACAGGTCGGAGCGGACGAAGTCCTGCTGCAGCAGGCAGATCTCCTTGTAGAAGGCAGCGATCTTACCGGCAGCGATCTTCTCCTTGATCTGAGCGGGCTTGTTAGCCATCTTGGGATCGTTGTCCATCAGAGCGACCTGCACGGCCATCTCCTTGTCGACCTCAGCCTGGGGCACCAGGGTCTTATCCCAGTATCTTGCGCCCATAGCAGCGATCTGCATGGCAACGTTCTTGCCGATCTCGGTAGCGTCGATGTCGCCTTCCACAGCCAGGTTCACCAGAACGCCATGGGTGCCGCCAGCGTGAACATAGGAAACGGAAGTGTTCTCAGCGAAGCGGGAGAAGCGGCGGATCTGCATATTCTCACCGATGGACATGACC
>JAZPXW010000035.1:0-4832 GCA_045543895.1 Faecousia sp. | reverse complement strand
GGTGCAGGTAACGACGGTGTCGTTACGCAGCTCCTCGTCGAACAGAGGACGCATGGGACGGTCGATGATACGGCTGTTGAGGATGCCCCGCTCAGAGGGCTTGCCCTCACGACGGTTGAAGGAGCCGGGGATGCGGCCCACGGAGTACATTCTCTCCTCAAACTCGATGGTCAGAGGGAAGTAGTCGATGCCGGCCTTGGGGATGGGGTTGCAGGTGCAGGTGGTCAGCACCACAGTGTCGCCGTAACGGCAGATGCACTCGGCGTTGGCCAGTTCAGCAACCTTGCCCACCTCTACGGTAAATGCGCGGCCGCCGATTTCGGTTTCGTATACCCGATGGTTGGGATACTGCTTGCGAGTAATCATAGTTTTTACCTCCTTAGTAGTTCTTGCCATCCAAAACGCTGCAACTCTTTTTCAGTATTGTAGGGGCGGCAATCTGCCGCCCGCGGGCGGATACTATCCGCCCCTACATTCTCTACTAAAGAATGTCGGGTCAAGGTTGGCGGGGGTGTGTTTCGGGAGGTTTAGCACTTGAATCAGGCGGCGAGTCGCCGCTGACAATGCGTGCACGGTGCGGAAGGTTTCGTTACTGACCACCCGCTCGGTGTCGTTTCTGCGGCGAAGTTCGTCACTTCATTCAACTGCTAAAGTGTCTCCCGAAGGTGTCTTGTTTGGTTTTGCAAGAACGACGAAAAGGGTAGCGGAGAATCCCGCCACCCTTTTTAGCCATCTTACTTACGGATACCCAGCTTAGCGATCAGAGCACGGTAACGGTTGATGTCCTTCTTTGCCAGATAGTCCAGCAGGCTGCGGCGCTTACCAACCATCATCAGCAGACCACGACGGGAGTGGTTGTCGTGCTTGTGGGTACGCAGGTGATCGGTCAGCTCGTTGATGCGGGCAGTCAGGATAGCAACCTGGACCTCGGGGGAACCGGTGTCGCCCTCGTGAGTAGCGTTCTCCAGGATAACCTGAGTCTTCTTTTCCTTCTGAATCATTGTGTTTTCCACCTTTCGAAATATTACCCAGAAGCCAAGTAGGGGTGGGTGGTGTACTGAATACAGCTTTCTCCCGCAACTGAGCTAAGGGCATAGAGATATTGTCTGGCATAGCCAGCCCGACTATCTTACCATAAGTTTTCCCAATTGTAAAGGAAAACTTTCAGCTTTTTTCCAATAATTTGCGGGTTTGGGCAGCATTTTTCAAAATTTCTTCCCGCATTTCCTCTAAATTCTCAAACTTCTGTTCCGGGCGGAGGAAATGATGAAATGCCAGAGTCAGCTGTTTGCCGTAGAGGTCGCCCTCAAAATCCAGCAGCCAGCTTTCCGCGCGGAGCTGATGCCCGCCCACGGTAGGCCGGGAGCCGATATTGGTCACCGCTGTGTAGAGCTTTCCGTCCACATCCGCCTTACAGGCATACACGCCCAATTTTGGAATTGCCAGTTCCGGCGGCAGCAGGATATTGGCGGTTGGAATGCCAATAGTGCGCCCCAGCTGCCTGCCCTTGACCACTGTGCCGGACAGAAAATACGGATGCCCCAAAAAGAGGTTCACCTGCTCCATCTCTCCCCGCTCCAGAAGCGAGCGGATATGGGTAGAGGATACCCGGATACCGTCCTGCGTCCGCTGGGATACGATGGCATAGGCCAGCCCCCGCTTTCTGCAAAAGGCCTCCAGCTTTTGGGGTGTGCCCAAGCCGCCGGAACCGAACCGGAAATCATCGCCGCAGACAAAGCCTGCAGCCCCGGCATCTGCCAGCTGGCTTAGAAAGCTTGCCCAATGGGTGTTCATCACCTGCCGGTCAAAGGGCAGCTCCAGCACCCGTTTCATACCATAGATCCGCAGCAGCTCATTGCGCACTTCCCCGGTGGTCAGCAGCCCCGGCGCTTGCCCGGAGACCAGATGATCGGGATGGGCAGAAAAGGTCACCGCCCCGGGAACAGCACCCACTCTGGCTGCCAGTTGGAGGGTTGCCGCCAGCAGCGCCTGGTGTCCCAAATGCACCCCGTCAAAAAAGCCCAGGGCAAAAATCGTCTTTTCCATTATTTTTTACAGACCCATTTCTTTCTTTACTTCGCCGAAGCACTTCACCGCAAAATCCAGATCCTCCTTGGTATGACCGGCAGAGATCTGGGTGCGGATACGATCCTTACCCTTAGGCACCACAGGATAGCAGAATGCCACCACATACACGCCCTTTTGCAGCATACGGCGGGCAAATTCGTGGGCGACCTTGGGATCGTACAGCATCACCGGCACAATGGGATGCTCACCGGGCAGCAGATCGAAGCCCAGCTTTTCCATCTCGGCACGGAAGTAGCGGGCATTCTCGTGGACCTTGTCCCGAAGAGCGGTACTTTCTTCCAGCAGATCCAATGTCTTAATGGTAGCGGCGCAGATTGCAGGCGCAACGGTGTTACTAAAGAGGTAAGGGCGGCTTCTCTGCCGCAGCAGGTCTACGATGGGCTGACGGGCAGCGGTGTAACCACCGGAAGCGCCGCCCAGCGCCTTGCCGAAGGTGCCGGTAACAATGTCCACCCGGCCCATCACACCGCAGAATTCCGCGGTTCCACGGCCGTGTGCGCCCATAAAGCCCACGCTGTGGGAATCGTCCACCATCACCAGAGCGTCAAATTCCTCTGCCAGGTCGCAGATGCCCTGCAAGTTGGCGATATAACCGTCCATGGAGAATACACCGTCGGTGGCGATGAGGACCTTCTTGCAGCCGGAGGCTCTGGCATCCATCAGGCACTCCCGGAGTGCTTCCATATTGTTATTCTTATAGCGGTAACGCTTAGCCTTACACAGGCGCACGCCATCGATGATGGAGGCGTGGTTCAGCTCGTCGGAGATCACAGCGTCCTCGGCGCTCAGCAGCGTTTCAAACAGGCCGCCGTTGGCATCGAAGCAGGAGGAATAGAGGATCGCATCGTCCATGCCGGAAAACGCGGCGATACGCTTTTCCAACTCCTTATGGATCTGCTGGGTGCCGCAGATAAACCGCACGGAGGAAAGGCCGAAGCCCCACTGATCGTAGCTAGCCTTGGCTGCCTCGATCAGCTCCGGGCGGTTGGAGAGGCCCAGATAGTTGTTGGCGCACATATTCACCACTCCATCGGCGACGGTGGTGTCGATACGGGAGCGCTGGGGAGTGGTGATGATCCGCTCCTCCCGCCAGGTGCCTGCCTGGCGAATGGCCTCCAGCTCGTTTTCAATGAGATTCAGTGCTGATTTCATAGCGATTCTCCTTTTAGCTTTTGTAGGGCGGCCACTTAAGCCCTCTCCTTGTGGAGAGGGTGGCACGGCGTCAGCCGTGACGGGTGTGGTGTAAACCTGCCCCTCATCAGTCATTTGCTCATTCTTCGCAAATGCCAGCTTCCCCCCAGGGGGAAGCCTTTATTTCGTCCAATCCAGGACTACTTTGCCGGACATACCGGAATTCATAGCCTCGAAGCCCTTCTGGAATTCGGTGTAATGGAACCGGTGAGTGATGATGGGGCTGACATCCAGACCGCCCTGGACCATATAGCTCATCTGGTGCCAGGTGTCCATCTTCCGTCCGTAGATTCCCTGCAGGGTCAGACCCTTTGTGATGATGGTGTTCATATCCAGCTCCACCGGGCGGTTGGAGATGCCCAGCAGGGCGATCTTGCCGCCGTTGCGCATGGATTCTACCATCTGCTGCAGGGCTTTGCCGTTGCCGCTCATTTCCAGGCCCACATCAAAGCCCTCACGAAGACCCTGCTTTTTCATAATGTGGGGCAGGTCTTCTTTCATGGTATTCACCGCCGCGTCTACGCCCATTTTCCGGGCCAGCTCCAGGCGGTAGTCGTTCACATCGGTGATGATGACCCGCCGTGCGCCGGCGAATTTGCAAACACCTGCGGCAATGATACCGATGGGGCCTGCGCCGGTGATCAGCACATCCTCGCCAATGATGGGGAACATCAAGGCGGTGTGGGTGGCATTGCCGAAGGCATCGAAGAAAGCCACCACATCCTCGGGCAGGCTTTCATCGATCAGGATCACATTGCTTTCGGGGATCACCAGGTACTCGGCAAATGCGCCGTCCCGGTCCACACCCACACCCTGGGTGTCCTTGCACCACTGGATGTCGCCGTTGTGGCAGTTGCGGCAATGGTGGCAGGTGATATGTCCTTCACCGGAGACCCGCTGACCCACCTGCAATCCGGTGACACCGGCGCCCAGGGCAGCGATCTCGCCCACATACTCGTGACCGATGACCATAGGCGCTTTGATGTGCTGCTGCGCCCAGGGATCCCAGTTGTAGATATGCACATCCGTACCGCAGATGGCGGTCTTATGTACCTTGATCAGCACCTCACCGGGTCCGGGAACAGGTACAGGGACCTTCCGCAGTTCCAGACCGGGGCCTTGGGTGGGTTTTACGATGGCATCCATCAGCTGATTCATACGATTCCCTCCAAAATAACGCTTACTCCACGGAAAAGAAGCTCTTTATGGTTGACATAACTCCGTCTTTCACCTGGGCAAGCATCAAAAATTCGTTGTTTTTGCCGTAGGCACGATACGTACCGTCGGGCAGCTTTACGGAAAAGGCATTGCCGTTGCGGCAGCGCTTTTCCTGGTTTTCGGTGAGGATCACCGATTCAAAACGGGCAAACATGCTGTCCACCGGGCGCAGGTACTGCTCCGGATTCTCTGTTTCCAGAAGGGTCTCCAAAGCAACAGAGCCTTCCAGAGTATACTCCCCGGCGCTCACCCGGCAGAGGCTTTCCATACAGCCGCCGCAGCCAAGAGCCTGCCCGATGTCCTTGCAAAGGGTGCGGATATAGGTACCCTTGGAG
>JAZPXW010000034.1:0-17127 GCA_045543895.1 Faecousia sp. | reverse complement strand
CGACTTCATCAAAGACCATGTACCGGAGGAGATATAGGGATGATTGCCCTCCATGGGGATACCTTCAACAGCGGAGCCAGTGTCATGGGTGGCGCACAGCACCACCTTGCAGTTGCCGCCCACCCGCTGCTGAATTTCCGGCAGCAGATCACCCAGCACGGTGCCGGGCTGGCTCAGTTTGGGGAACAGGTGCCGGGGAAGTCCCAGAGCATCCACGATGTCCATGTCATACTCGCCGGTTTGCGCATTGATCATGCCCATGGTGGTGGCGTTGGTGTACTCCCGGGCCTTGACGCCGGAGAGCTTATACATTAAATATTCGGGGATCATCAGCGCATCGGTAACACCTTCCAGACGGCCCCGGGTCAGATCGTCATAGAACTGATACACGGAGTTGAAGGGCTGGAACTGGCAGCCGGTGTGCTCGTAGAGCTTACTAAAGGGGAATTTCTCGTGGACCTGGGGGATCACAGCCTCGGTGCGGGTGTCCCGATAGGCGTGGACGGGATAAACTTCTTTGTCACCCTGGAGCAGCACATAGTCCACGCCCCAGGTGTCTACCGACAGGCTCTCGATCTGGGGGAACTGGCGGAAGCTCTCGGCGATGCCGGAGATCACGCTTTCTACCAGGGCGGGCATATCCCACACCAGGTGTCCGTCCTGTTCCTGGACGCCGTTGGGGAAACGGAAGGTTTCTTTGGACTTCAGTTCGCCGTTTTCCATCCAGGCAACGATGTGCCGACCGGAGGAAGCGCCGATGTCAACTGCAAGGAAATAAGCCATGGCGATCACCTTTCATTTAAAATTTTGGGCAATTTCACGAGATTGCCGCAAAATCAGAATTATACATTGTCATTGTAGCACATAGAGGAGAATTTAGCAAGACTTCCCTTGGGAAGTCTTGCAGTTTTATTCGCCATAGGCGAGTGATATTGCTTCGCAGTGGTATTTGCCTTGGGGCAAGTGGTATTGCCGTAGGCAGTTTTGGGGCGAATAAAATACCACTGAAGCCGCAGGCTTCAATATCACTTTTGCAAAGCGAAAATATCACTCCGACGAAGTCGGAATATCACTTGAAAGAGACTAAATTTTCAGGTATACTTTGCTTAGAGGTGATGGTTTTGGCAGATAGCATTTTAAGAGAAAAAGCAAAAACCTTTGCGAAAGAGGTAGTTTTTCTCTGTCGGGATATGAAAGAAAACCGTAAAGAGGCGGTTTTGATAAACCAACTGCTTCGTGCTGCTACATCAATCGGTGCAAATTTGCACGAGGCGCAATATGCCCAAAGCACAAAGGATTTCATCTCAAAGCTTGAGATTGCGCAAAAAGAGTGCTACGAAACAGAGTACTGGCTGGAACTGCTGTTCGAAACGGATTGTTTGCAGGAAGACCAGTATAAAACAATACAAAATGATTGTGGTGCCATTCGCAGGATGTTGATTGCCTCGTTAAAAACTATAAAATCAAAATAATAGTGGTGTTTTTCTGAAAAAAGCATGAAAGAAGGCCGACGGATTCAAGGTGAATCCGTCGGCCTATATTATTTTGGATTAAAACCGATAACCGGCGTCGAGAAGGCGAAGGAGGGCGGTGTTGGCTTCCTCGTCGGTAAAGAGGGCGGTGAAGCGCTTATCCACCACCAAGGCCTCCAGGCTCAGCTTCAGCTGACCCTTATTTGCCAGGTCACCGAAGCCGTCACTGGTGCGGCTGCCGGAAAGGAGCCGCTTTGCCTGTTTCATATCCTCCACAGGCCGGATGCGGACGCCCAAAGCAGCCGCCTTTTGCCGGTTTTCTTCCAGCTGAACGAAAAATTTTTGTTCCATTACTTTTCCAAAATCAGCGGGCCGTTTCCGGCTGCGAGAGCGGCGAGGATGTGGTCGGCGGCTTCCTGGGCAGTCAGGGTCAGCTGGGTGCCGGTGCGCATATCCTTGACAGAGCATTTGCCCTGTGCCAGCTCGTCCTCACCCAGCAGCACCGCAAAGGGTACGCTAATCTTGTCGGCGTAGCTCATCTTCTGCTTGAATTTCTTCTGCTCGCCGTACAGCTGCACCCGGATGCCGTTGCTGCGCAGGCTCTCCGCCAGGGAGATGGCTGCGGCGGCATTGTCGGTCATGGGCAGCACCAGGGCATCCGCGGGAGCGCTGGGCAGCTCGGGATTCAGCAGCCCCTGCTCGTCCAGCACATAGAAGAGTCTTGTCAGACCGATGGAAATGCCCACGCCGGGCAGCTGCTTTTCGATATAGTAGCCTGCCAGGTTGTCGTAGCGGCCGCCGGAGCAGACAGAGCCGATCTCGGGATGATCCAGAAGCGTAGTTTCGTACACGGTGCCGGTGTAGTAGTCCAAACCTCTGGCAATGGTCAGATCCACGGCAAAATTCTCCTGGGGTACGCCGAAGGCGGACAAATTCTCGGTGACCGTGCGCAGCTCGCTAACACCTGTGTCGAAGGTCTCGTTGCGGCCCAGGTAGCCCTCCAGAGCGGAAAGCACCTCTGCGTTGCTGCCGGAGATGCAAATAAAGTTCATAATCTCATCGGCGGTGCTTTGAGGCAGGTTCAGTTCGCTGGTCAGCAGAGAGAGAACCTTCTCCTTGCCGATCTTATCCAGCTTGTCCACGGTGCGCATAATGTCGCCGGACTGCTGGGAAACGCCCAGCATTTCATAGAAGCCGTTCAGGATCTTCCGGTTGTTCACCCGGATCTGGAACCGCTGCAGGCCAAAACCACGGAACACCCGGTAGATGATGGCGGGGATCTCCGCCTCGTTGAGGATGTCCAGCTTGCCATCGCCGATGATGTCGATGTCCGCCTGGTAGAATTCACGGAAACGGCCACGCTGCGCCCGCTCGCCACGGTAGACCTTGCTGATCTGGTAGCGGCGGAAGGGGAATGCCAGGTCGTTGTAGTGCAGCGCCACATACTTAGCCAGCGGTACGGTCAGGTCGAACCGCAGAGCCAGGTCGCTGTCGCCCTTCTGGAAGCGGTACAGCTGCTTGTCGGTCTCGCCGCTGCCCTTGGCCAGCAGGATCTGGGCATCCTCGATGGCGGGGGTGTCCAGGGCGGCAAAGCCGTAAAGGGAGTAGGTCTTCCGGAGGATCTCCATCATCCGTTCCATCTGCGCCTGCTTGGCAGGAAGCAGCTCCATAAAACCGGACAAGGTCCGGGGCTTGATAATACTCATAGTGATGTCTCCTTGTTGGGTGGGGATAATAATTGAAAATTGAAAATTTGCGTTACACTACCAAATTTCTTCTGTCATTGCGAGGAGGGCATAGCCCGACGCGGCAATCCGCGCTTTTGCCGCTTGCAAAGCGGCGCGGCGCTTTGCGCCGCAGGAGAACGGATTCCCACGACCAGTGTGCGCACTGGTCTCGGAATGACAGGAATAAGGTGGGTAGCGCTGTAATGAAAAAGCCGCCCGCCGGGAGGGTGGGCGGCTGATGGTCAGAATTTGGGCTTGCTGTGCAGCACCTCACGCCAATCCAGGTCGCCTCTCTGCAGACCCATGACCAGCATCTCCGCGCTGGCCAGGTTGGTGGCAACGGGGACATTGTGCTTGTCACAATGGCGCAAAGTTTCCATGATCTGGGCGTCGTCCCAGGGGTCGACGGTGTTGGGGTCGGCAAACAGCAGGACCAGGTCGAACTCATTGTAAGCGATGCGGGCATTGACCTGCTGGTGACCGCCCTGCTTATGGGAAAGCAGCAGCGTGATGGGCAGACCCGTATTGTCCGCGATCAGACGGCCGGTGGTGGCGGTGGCGAACAGCTCGTGCTTGATCAGAACGCTCTTATAGGCGGTGCAGAACTGCACCATCAGTTCTTTCTTCTTGTCGTGCGCCAAAAATGCAATGTTCACTTCGTTTTCCCCTTTCTGAGGTCCTCTGTGTCAGAGGTCGATGGGTTGAGACAAACCTTGAACGCGTTTCGCAATGCGGCGGCAGGCGGCGCCTGCGCCCCGTTTGGTACGGCGGATCAGCGGGACACCAAAGGTGGCGCCCAAAATTACATTGGGATCTTCCGGCACCACGCCCATCAAGGGAAGTCCGGCGTGATCCATCACATCGTCAATGGTCAGACTCATGGCAGATACCATCTTGGGGTCCACCCGGTTGACGATCATGCGCACATCCTGCTTGCCCATCAGCTCCAGCAGCTCACCGGCACGGGTCACATCCCGCACCGAGGCAGGGTCCGGCCCGGTGACCAGCAGCATCCGGTCGGCAAACCGGGCAGCCAGCTGAAAGCCCTCGTCGATGCCTGCCGGGGCATCCAGGAACACATACTGGTAGCGATTTCTTGCCTCCCGCAGCATATCCGAGAAGGCCTTGCGGTCGATCTGAGAGGCGGGGAGATTCACAGGAGCGGTGAGGAAATGCAATGTGGGGAACTGGGGATGCTTGGTGGCCTGGTCTAGCCGGTAGCTGCCCTGGCACACATCCACAAAGGATAGGGCGCTCAGGTGGGAAAGACCCAGGGAAATATCCAGATTCCGCAGGCCGATATCGCAATCGATACACAGCACTGTGGCGCCGGCTTCCGCCAGGGCGGTGGAGATGCCTGCGCAGACCGATGTTTTGCCCGTGCCGCCCTTGCCGGACAGCACCGCGATCAATTCGCCCATGCAAAGATCTCCTTTCCCCAATATGGCTACCATTATAAGGCAATAACTTACAAAAGTAAAGAGCAAATTCGGCTTTTTTGAAAGGAAATTCATCATTTTTCACAAAAAGCACAAAAAGCCGCAAGGGTTTGCACCAGAGGGCAAATGGGGCTGCCGGATGGGAAAATGGCAAAATATTCATAAATTATTTACGGAAAAAACCGTTTTTCCTCTTGATTTTTTACCGGGAATGGGTTATGCTATGTTAGCACTCAGACAAAAGGAGTGCTAAACCGAAAATTCGTAGATATGTGGGGCGCTGCGCCCCGGTCTAAATAATTATGTTGGAGGATCTGTTATGAAACTGAAGCCTATGGCAGACAATGTTCTGCTCAAGCAGCATGAAGCCCAGGAGACCACCGTTTCCGGCATTATCCTGGCTACCACCAATAAGGAAAAGCCCGCCATTTATGAAGTGGTGGCTGTCGGCCCCGGCACCAAGGATGTGACCATGGGCGTTGCCGCAGGCGACAAGGTGGTCGTCAGCAAGTTCACCGGCACCGATATCAAGCTGGACGGCGAGGAATACAAGTTCGTCAAGCACGACGACATTCTGGCTGTCGTCACTGACTAATCAGGAGGATTTCTATTATGGCAAAGATGATCGTATATGGCGAGGAAGCCCGCAAGAAGCTGCAGTCCGGCATCGACCAGCTGGCTGACACTGTGAAGGTGACTCTGGGACCCAAGGGCCGCAATGTGGTGCTGGGCAAGAAGTACGGCGCTCCCCTCATTACCAACGATGGCGTGACCATCGCCAAGGAAGTGGAGCTGGAGGATGCCTTTGAGAATATGGGCGCACAGCTGATCCGTGAAGTCGCCACCAAGACCAATGATGTTGCCGGCGACGGCACCACCACCGCTACCGTGCTGGCTCAGGCCATCACCCGTGAGGGCCTCAAGAACCTGTCCGCAGGCGCAAACCCCATGGTCATGCGCAAGGGCATTGAGAAGGCTGTTGCCGCTGCGGTGGCTTCCATCAAGGAGCATTCCGTTCCCGTGTCCGATTCCGCTTCCATCGCCCGTGTTGGCGCGGTTTCCTCCGGTGACGAGGCCATCGGCGCTCTGATCGCTGAGGCTATGGAAAAGGTCGGCACCGAGGGTGTTATCACCATTGAAGAGAGTAAGACCGCTGAGACCGGTCTGGAAGTGGTCGAGGGTATGCAGTTTGACCGTGGCTACATCAGCCCCTACATGGTCACCGATACCGATAAGATGGAGGCCGTCCTGGACGATGCCTATATCCTCATCACCGATAAGAAGATCTCCTCCATCCAGGAGATCCTGCCCATCCTGGAGCCTGTTGTGAAGGCCGGCAAGAAGATGATCATCATCGCCGAGGATGTGGAGGGCGACGCTCTGGCTACCCTGCTGGTGAACCGCCTGCGCGGCAACTTCAACTGCGTGTGCGTCAAGGCTCCCGGCTTTGGCGACCGCCGCAAGGAGATGCTGCAGGATATCGCTGTGCTCACCGGCGGTACTGTGATCTCCAGCCAGCTGAATATGGAGCTGACCGAGGCCACCATCGAGGATCTGGGCCGCTGCCGTCAGATCGTGGTCACCAAGGATACCACCACCATCGTCGATGGCGCAGGTCATCCCGAAATGATCCAGGCTCGGGCTCACCAGATCCGTTCTTCCATCGCTACCACCACCTCTGACTACGACCGTGAGAAGCTGCAGGAGCGCCTGGCTAAGCTGAGCGGCGGTGTTGCCGTCATCAAGGTGGGCGCACAGACCGAGGTCGCCATGAAGGAGCAGAAGCTGAGAGTGGAGGATGCTCTGAACGCTGCCCGTGCAGCTGTGGAAGAGGGTATCGTGGCCGGCGGCGGTACTGCCCAGGTCAATGCGGTTGCTGCTGTTGAGGAGCTGATCGCTACCTTGCACGGCGACGAGAAGACCGGCGCCCGCATCATTGCAGCCGCTCTGCAGGCTCCCATCCGCCAGATCGCCCAGAATGCGGGCGTGGACGGCAGCGTGGTTTATGAGAAGATCCGCAATTCCGGTAAGATCGGCTACGGCTACAACGCCTACACCGAGGAATATGTGGATATGATCGCCAGCGGTATCGTGGATCCCACCAAGGTGACCCGCTCCTCCCTGGAAAACGCCGCTTCCATCGCTTCCTGCGTGCTGACCACCGAGAGCCTGGTGGCAGATAAGCCCGATCCCGCAGCCGAAGCAGCCGCTGCCGCTGCTGCAGCCCAGGGCGGTATGTACTAAGATCTTTGAAATCCCCCCGACCGCTGGTCGGGGGGATTTTCCTGCTTCTGCTGTGTTAAAGCCTTCCCCCGGGGGGAAGGTGTCAAAAATCTTTGATTTTTGACGGATGAGGAAAGCGGGCGGAAAACTGCCGGTTGGCTGCACCGTATAGACCTATTCCTATGTCAGTTCTGCCGCCGTTCCTCTCCCGGCCCTACGGGCCACCCTCTCCCCGGGAGAGGGTATAGGAAAACCTCTTTTTGCGGTAGGCGGCGGGACCAAGGCCCCGCCCTACATACTTGCCGTAGGACGCACGGTTATACTCCCGCCGGAGAAGGCTTTTCTTTTTCCTAAAACTGTGCTATACTGATTCTATCAAAACTTGGAGGGATCACAATGCAGGTTTGGCATATGAGCGGTGCGGGCAACGATTTTATGGTGCTGGATGCCCGGGGAAAGCAGCTGGATTTTGAAAAGCTGTCGCTGGAGCTGTGCAAAATGTCCGGCGCGGACGGCTTTATGGCGGTGGACGATGCGAATGATGCGGATTTTACCCTGCATTTTTATAATTCCGATGGCTCCCGGGGCGAGATGTGCGGCAATGGCAGTCGCTGCATCTGCCGATTTGCCTACGATAACGGCATCGCAGGAGCAGAGATGGTCATTCACACCGATGCGGGCCTTGTTCCCGGCTGGCGGCTCAGCGAAAATATGTACCGGGTGAAGCTGAATAACCCCGGTGTACTGGACCTAAAGCGCCGGGAGGATGCGGCCTATGTGGAGCTGGGTGACCCCGGTGTGCCTCACGGTGTGGTGGAACTGCCCGGTCTGACCTTCCAGATGCGGGAAGCGCTGCGGGAGCGGGCTAGAGGTCTGCGCTACGACCCGGCATTTCCCAAGGGCGCCAACATCAATTTCTACACCTGGCTGGATGAAAAAACCGTGCGGGTGCTGACCTATGAGCGGGGCGTGGAGGACTATACCCTGGCCTGCGGCACCGGCTGCGGCTCGGTGACATCCACCCTGTTTTCCCAGGGCAGGCTTCCGGGCGGCAAGCTGACCTGCGAAAACCAGGGCGGCATCCTGCAGGTGACCGTCGGCGCAGAGGCTGGAGCCATCAACGAGATCTTCCTCCAAGGCCCGGCAGAGATCTTGAAGATTTATGAATTATAAAAAAGACCGGCTAAGCCGGTCTTTTTTAACAAATGTCATCCTGAGCAAAGCAGCGATAGCTGCGGAGTCGAAGGATCCACTCTCCCGAAAGGAAACGGATTCTTCGACTCCCTCCGGTCGCTCAGAATGACACGGAGAAAATTAGCTTTCCATTTGTTTTCCCAAAAAGCCTGCGGCGGTTTGGGCCAGCTTCTGGTCGGATTCCTCCAGGGGCGTGGTGTTTTCGCCCATCAGCAGCATCACGCAGCCCATCAGATCCCCCTGGGAGAGGATGGGCGCTGCCACACCCAGGAAGTATTTGTCGTTATCCCGGCTTGCCCGGATGGGGGAATCGCCGGGCTTAAACCGGTAGTTCTTCCGCTGCTCCATCAGGCTGTCCAGCTCCGGGGAGTTGGGCTTGTCCATCAGCTCACGCTTGGGCGCGCCGTGGAGCGCAATGATGGAATCTCTGTCGGAAATGGCAGCAATGCACCCGGTGTTGGCGCCGATGGCCTCGCACATCTGGGCGGCAAACTCCTGCAGGTCGCCCATGGGGGAATACTTGCGGAAGATCACGCCCCCGTCCTTCTCCGTATAGATCTCCAGCGGGTCGCCCTCGCGGATTTTCAAGGTGCGGCGGATCTCCTTGGGGATCACGATTCTGCCGAGGTCGTCCACCCGGCGGACAATTCCTGTTGCCTTCATAATATATCTTTCTCCTTTACAGATGTTGGGATGCGGATTCCCACGGTCGCTACGCTCCCTCGGAATGACACGCAGAAATGATAGCCGCTGCAACCACCGACCACCGCTGTCATTGCGAGACCAGTCCGCAGACTGGTCGTGGCAATCCGTTCCCCTACAATAATTTTACAAATTACGCTGTTAGTATCTGTAAACTGACGGAGATTATACCGCAGGATTTACTTTTTAGTGTGACCGCATTGCAGTAAGCACTTGAAAAAATTGTAAATATATGTTATTTTTAAAAAGTGTGGAGGTTTGCACACAATTATATTTGAGGAGAGATTTAATATGAAGATAGTAATCTGGGGTGGTTTAATTCTTGCAGTAAGTGCCGTTATCACTGCATTAAGTATGAATGGGATTTTGCTTGGCGCGATACCAACAGTACTTATTTATGGTATTGTGTTTTGGCTTGCTAAAACATTATGCAAGGTGTGGGAGAATCACCGTGACGAGAAAGAAGCGCGGGCAAATAAGGATGCGCACGAAGCCAGACAGATTTGCAAGTACTGTGGGGCAAAGATTCCTGTACTGAGCCGAGTATGTCCCCAGTGCGGCCAATTATCTGAAGAAATCGGCTAATCCCCGTCTATCTATTGCGCCTTTTATATATTATAGGGCAGTCTCGAAATTAGTGAGACTGCCCGCTCTTTTTGTAAAACTATGTATCGCCATGCAAAAGCTGCTCTATGGTGTCAATGTTGTCTGTGAGGGTTGAGGGTGCGGCGGATCTCTTTGGGGATCACGATTCTGCCGAGGTCGTCCACCCGGCGGACAATTCCTGTTGCCTTCATAATATATCTTTCTCCTTTTACAATACATTTGGCGGGCGGATGATATCCGCCCCTACATTTAGAGATGTTGGTGCGTGCTCGTAGGGGCGATTATCAATCGCCCGCGGGACGGGAAGCCGTCCACTACGGGGATAACCCCTCCGTTACCTGCGGTGACACCTCCCCTAAAGGGGATGCTTTGGGGAGAACGGATTGCCACGGCGCTTTGCGCCTCGCAATGACAAGGGGAGGGACGAGGGTGCGGTATTGCGGGCGGTCACAGACCGCCCCTACGGGGGAAAACGGATCCTTCGACGCGCCGCTGCGCGGCATAAATTGTTGTGCGCTTGCCCCCGGCAAGCGGGGATTAGAAGATTCGCTGCGCTCTGCAACATGCTCAGGATGACAGAAAAAGAAGGATAGTGCGGTGATAGACGGTTTCACCTCATCCGTCAAAAATCAAAGATTTTTGCCACCTTCCCCTCAAGGGGAAGGCTTTGGTGCGGCACGGCGGGCGGTCATAGAACGCCCCTACGGGGGGAAAACGGATCCTTCGACTACGCTTCGCTTCGCTCAGGATGACAGAAAAAGAAAGATGGTGCGGAGGATGACAGAAAAAGAAAGACGGTGCGGAGGATGACAGAGGAAGAATGGGCAAGGAAAGCAAAGACCGCTGCGGGGCGCAGCGGTCTTGGTTTATATCAGGGGTGAGTCAATTGATAGCGGTCTTGGGTTTTATTAGGGGTGTGCCGGATGGCAGCGGGGTTGGTTCACATTAGGGGTGGGTCGATTGGCAGCGGACGGCCAGGTACTCCATGGAAAGGGCATCGTAGCAGAACAGCGTCAGGTCGTATTCCCCGTCTGCCAGCCATTGGGCTTCGGCAGCTTTTGCCCGGTGGACATCGGTGACCGTATAGGAAAACCGGGCGCCGGTCATATCGGTGACAAGCACCACCGCACCGTGGGTGACGGTATCGCAAAAGCCGAACTGCCCGGGGTGGTCGATGCCGCCGATGACCAGAGGCGTTTCATAGGCGCTGCCGCAAAACCGGGCGGGGCAGGAGGAAAGCGCGCTGCTGTCCCACACATCTGCCACGGGAAGCGTAATGCCAAAGGCCGGAAGCTCCACCAGAGCCACATAATCTCTGCCGTCCAGCTCCAGTACCGGCATATTGCCGCCCGGGTACAGGCCCGGCGTACCGGCGGTGCGCTCCGGCAGAAGTGCAGCCAGCTTTGCAGCCGTCTGCCCGCTGTGCAGAACGCCTTGGTGCATGCGCACCTGAGTCGCAACCACCCAAAAAAGGCTCAGCAGCACCAGACAGGCGCCCAGAACGATGATGAGGGTAGAAAACCGTTTTTTCATCCCCGCCTCCTGCTATACAGACCAAGGAGCAGCAGCCCGATGCCGGAAACGCAAAGCAGCAGCATCCACAGCGCAGGGGAGAAGCTGTCGCCGGTTTGGGGAATATCGGAGGGCGCTTGCCGGGTATTGATGATGGAAAAGGCACCGCCGTTTTCCCGGATGGTTACTTTATAGCTGTCGGGCAGGTCTTTTTCCGCCACCGTCCAGCTCCCCGGCACCTCTCCGGAAACAGACCAGGCATAGCTCCAGTTGTTTTCGGGGCTGAGCACCTGGGTCTCCTGCAGGACACCATCCAGATAAATTTCCACCGTTACCTCTTTGGGGCGGACATCCTGGTAGCCTGTGTCCTGCCAGAGCTTGGTGACGCTGTAGTGGGTCTTGGGTACGAAGCCGGTACACTTGGGATTGGCCTCCACCTCATAGAGATAGGTGCCATCCGGCTGGGGCGTTGGCACATAGACCATGAACTGATTGAACACATAGGTGCCGTTTGCGTTCTCAGCCACCGCTTCCCGGACAAAGTACAGGCCGGTATCCAAATCGTCAAAGCGCACCGTGCCGGTCTCGTCGGTGACCGCTTCCCGGTCCGCCTCCACCTGCTCAGCCACCGTATAGGACCAAAGGGTTTCCGCGACCCGGTTCCACTGCTCCTGGGTGGTGATGCCGTGGATATTCACAGGGAAGGAGGCAAAGGGCGCAACCAGATAGAAAGAGCCGTCCGCCGCTGCCTGCGCCACCCGGTAGATGCCCACAGGGATATCCGGGAAGGCTTCGCCATCCTTTTGGTAGTGCAGCGTCAGACTGGCATCCCGGTTGGGATCCAGCGGTTCCATAGCCTGCACACCCAGTGGGCGCAGCGCCGCCAGGCAGAGGATACACAGGAGCAATATGGGCAAAAACCGTTTTTTCATTACATATCCTCCCCCAAAGATTCTTTCTTTACCGGCGCGAACATCACATAGATCAGCAAAACGAAAATGATGGGCAGCGCCACCAGCGGCATGACCACCAGCGGCTCGATGCGGTAGGCCTCGTTGGCCACATACAGGTTGCGGGTCTGGGTGGCATCGATCTGATGTCCCCGAACCAGCAGCCGCTGGGTATTGATGCCGTAGGGCGTGCAGGTGAGCAGGGTGCAGTAGTCCTTACCCTCCGCGATTTGGATCAGGCTGGCATCGTTAGGCTCCACGATGCGGATCTGGTCTACCTCGTAGGTGATGGTGCGGTCCAGAATGGTGAAATAGAAGGTGTCACCCAGCTCCATTCTGTCCAGATGGGTGAACAGCACCGCGGTGGGAAGTCCACGGTGGGCGGACACCACGCTGTGGGTGCTTTTGCCGCCCACGGGGATGCTGGTGCCTTCCAGATGTCCCACCGCCACGCTGAGCACGCTGTCCGAGGTGCCGTGGTACACCGGCAGCTCCTGGCTGATCTTCGGGATGGTGATGTAGCCGAACATTCCGGTGCCGCTGACATCCAAAATGCTGCGGTAGCCCTCCAGCTGAGCATACTCCGTGAGGGGCTTTTTCAGCTGGGCAAGGGCAGCGTTATATTGGTCCGCCTCGTCGAAAAAGGCGGTGTAGTCCTCAGGCCGGTACTTTGCCAGCATAGACTCGTAGTCCACGATGGCCTTACTCTGGGTCATGCTGTTCCAGTAGCTGCTGATGGATGGGTATAACAGCACGGAAAGGCCTATAAAAAACGATATTAAAAGGATAATGGTGGTTTTTTTGCTTTTCATAGACTTCTCCCTGATGTTATAAGGCTGACAGAGGGCAAAGGACCCCAAGTCCGCAAAACACCTTGCGCAGCAAGCTTTTTACAACCCCTCAGTCAAAAATCAAAGATTTTTGACAGCTCCCCTTACACAGGGGAGCCTTTTTCGCAGCGGTACAGCAAACTGTGTTTTGATGTTCCGGACCCGGCAGGAGCTTGCTCCTGCCGGGATTATATGTATAATGAGAGAATTACTCCTCGATGTTGGACATTCTCTTCTTGGTTACCAGCACAACGCCGGTGCCCAGAGCGGTGGAGCCGCCCAGGATGGTGAACAGCAGAGTGCCCAGACCGCCGGTCTCGGGCAGACGGGAACCGGTGTTGTTCACGACCTGCACGCCGGAGCCGGAGGAATAGATACCGTTGAGATCGATGATGGCATCCAGGTTGGCATCGGAGATGATGAACTTCTGACGGGTGGTCAGCTTGTTATAGCCGTCGGGCTCCTGGGTCTCTTCCAGGTAGTAGGTGCCGTTGTCCAGACCCTCGACACGAACCTTGCCGTCCTTGACCTCGATCTCTACGCCGGTGGTAGCATCGGCTGCGCGGATGTAGCCGTCGCCTGCGTCGTTGAGGACTACGAAGACCTCGTTGCCGGTGCCGATGGCTTCGGAATCATAGATCTTGAACTTGGCGCCGTCGATCAGCTTGTCGTCGGAGTCGGTCTTGACGATATCGATGGCGAAGGTGCTGGTGCTGACGGTGGACTTGGCGGTGGTGTGGGGGTTGGTGGGATCGTCGGATTCACCGAAGGTCAGCCATGCGGTGTTGTTGTTATCCTGTGCCTTGTTCTCCAGACCGGAGTAGATCTCAGCATCGTCGTTCAGACGGGCTTCGTAGGAAACGATGATCTTATCGTTGGTCTCCATCTCGTCGCAGAAGGACTGAGTGAAAACGACCTCGAAATCGCAGCCATCAGTCAGGCCGGTGGAAACTACAGTGTACTTTTCAGCAGGAGTTACATGGTCGAAGGAGCCGGGGCGGACATGTCTGACCTCGCTGACCTGCAGGAAGGTCAGGCCGTCTTCCATGGTATCGTGCAGAACATAGTTCTGTGCGCCGGCGTGGACATTGATGGTGACGCGGTAGTAGACGACCTGGCCCACATCAGCGGTGTTGTCCTTGCCCCACTGCTCGGTGGAGTCTTCCAGAACCTGCTTGTCGATGGTGGGTGCGCCGTTCTTGGCGTTGATAACGCCGTTGGGGTTGGTGGTGGTCAGGCCGCACAGAGCGCCCATGGTGGAGTCGACCAGATAGTAGCCCAGCTCCAGGCCGGTGAACTTACCGGTGGATTCGGTGATCACAAATTCGCCTGCGTTCTTGGAGGACTTGACGGGGTCGATGCCGTTGGTTTCGGCGTAGGCCAGAGCCAGCTTTGCGAAGGCTGCCTTGGTGTCGTCATCCTCGGTGGTGGCCCAGGTCACAGCGCCTGCTGCGTTGATGGACACATACTGCAGTGCCTCGGGAGTCTGGAAGAAGGCTGCCCAGTCGGCATTGACGGTGTAGGTGTAAGCGGTGCCGCTTTCACTCAGGCTCAGATCCAGCATCTTGTAGATCTCATAGACGTTGCCTTCTCTGATATTGTTGATGGTGATGGAGCCGGTTTCTTCTGCTGCAAATGCCGCAACAGACATGGATGCCACGAGCATCACGACGAGGAGCATAGAGATAAGCTTTTTCATTGTGGTTTTCCTTTCGTATAAAAATTTTTTAAAAACATATTTGGTGGAATCGAACTCACGGCGCAATTTTTGCCGCGATCGGAAGGCTATTGAAACCTCCTTTCCCGCTTGCGCCTTGATACGATCCCATATACCAGCGTGCCGAGCATAATGCCCGATCCGCAAAGTACATAAAGCATCCGGGCTGCTGAGCCCGTGGCCGGCAGCTCAGGTCCGCCGGGGTAATAGGTGTTGGTGATGTTTACCGAGTAGGTGGGCGGAGAACCGCCGGAGGTGAGCACCGGGCCATACTGGGTGGTCCAGCCTTCCCGCTGCCAGCTCTCTTCCACCGTGTATACGATCACATTGCCGCTTGCGTCGGTATAGGGCAGGCCAAGGAAGCTTCCCTGCCAGCCGTTTTTCAGATTCAGCGTGACGCTGCGGCCGGTGTGCAGCCCATTGGCCAGCAGCCGCACCGTGACCTCGAATTCCTGGTACAGGGAGGAATCGTAGCCTGCGGGGATCACCCATTCCTTTCGCACCGCCAGGGAGGTCTCATTGCCTGCGTCCAGCGGGGTGTTGGTGATCTGGTAGCCCCAGTCCTCAATGGGAACGAACACCTCATTGACCATTTTTTTGATGGGGGTGAGCAGCAGGCCGCTGTTTTGGCTTGTACCCGAGGAGAAGCGTCCGGTGGAGCTGTTCAGCGAGGTCATATAGTAGTTCCGGTTGCTTCGCACACCGTACAGCCGGAAGCTGGAGCTGCCCTGCACCTTTGCCACACCCAGCACCTGGTTGGAGGCGCTGCCCTTCACCGCGTGGAAGTAGCGGGAGGAGTTGGAGGAGCCGGAATTGAAGGTGAGGGTCTGACCGGCACCGTTGGTGAACTTGGCGCCGCTGTTGGATACATCCACTGTCCACAGCGCCAGAGGCGATGCTTTGGCGGTGGCTTCGTCCACCCAACGGAGCTTATTGTCCGTCTCCGAGGTGGTGGACAGGTAGCCGTAGGTGGCGTGCCTGAGCAGATAGCTGCCGTCCAGCAGCTGCGTTGCTTCGCCCCAGTGGATCTCCTCCGTGGTGATGTCGGTGATCCGCCGCACCGTGGAGTAGTAACCGGATTCGTAGGATTCCTCGACGCCGTATTGCACCTTGTTCATGGCATCGTAGTCGTATTTCGGCAGGTTGGTCCAGATGTGGGTCCACCCGTTCTCGTCGCTGAGGATGATCTCACGGATCCGGCGCACCGTGCCGTCGGCATCGGTCACCGTCAGGTAGGCCTGGATATAGTCGCCGCTGTGATCGGCGGTATCCTCCCACTTCTTGATGACCTGCACCGTGGTGGTCTCGGTGACCGTTTCCGGTGCGTTGGTCACCACGATGTAGACCACCTGGGTCTGCTCGTCGATCCGAACACCGTGGACGGTAAAGCCGTTGGAGGGGGCATTGCCCTGGGCATCCGGGATCACATCCACCCGGTAGGTGGCCTGGCCGGCCTTTTCGATGGTCAGCCGGATCACACCCTGGGCGATGCCGTAGCCCTCTTTATCGGGTGAACCGGTCTCCTTTATGTAGTAGGTGTTGCCCGAGCCCAGACCCCACAGCCGGGTGACGCCCTTTGCCACCGTGAAGGTGCTTTGGCTCTGGTCCAGCAGGCCGTCTGCCAGGTCCTGGTTGTAAGCCTCTTCGCTCGCCCAAAGCTCGGCGGGCTTGGTGCATTCAAAATCTTCGTAAACAGTAAATTGGGCGCCATCCAGCAGCTCCTGGGTCAGCACATCCTCTTTCTTCAGCTCCAGACCGAAGCGGGGTGCCAGGTTGAAGTAGATGGAGCAGTTGGACATGGACGAGCCACGCTCCAGATACAGGATGCTAAGGGTATGGTCACCATCGGTGATGCCCAGGTCCATCAGGCTGGTTTGCTGCCTGCCCTGCACCGTCACTTCGCCGGTGGAGAAGTCGATGATGCCGTCCTCAGCGCCGTGGATGCCGCCGATATCCAGCACCAGAACCCCGTCGATCAGAACCCACAGGTCATCGTCGCCGCTGAACTGGAACTGCATGTCGTTGCCGTACAGGTCCTTGTTGCCGCCGCTGCCCGGTTCGTTGGGCAGGTAGAACGTGATATCCGTGCGCATACCGTAGGCATAGTCCGTTTGCACATTGTTTACGGAGTTGTAGTTGCCGGAATTGTACTTGGAGTCGTAGCGGTAGTGGGGGATGCCGGCGTATTCGCCATCCACACCGTTGTAGTTATAGCTGCCAACGGTCTTGCCGTTGGTATTGGCGTAGGGGGAGTTTAAGGGGAGGAAGTCGGAGTTGGTGGAGCCGATGGCATCGGAGGTGGCTTCCAGGTACTCATACACATAGAACCGCCGGTTGCTCTGGTGGTAGGAGGCGGCGTTGTGCTGGGAGTCGTAATAGTAGTAGCCGTAATGCTCGTCCGACGGGTCCTCCATGATCTGGAACAGGTGGTCGCCGGTTCCCAGGTAGGTCTTGCCCAGCACACCGGTGCCGGTGGCGGGGTCGTAGCAGTTGTCCGTTGCGAACAGCACATCTTCCAGGGAAGAGTAATAAATGTCAGGCGTCACGATGCCGGAACCGGGATAGACGTTGTGGGAGCTTCTGCTGTTGGGCATACACAGAACGCCGCCGGAATCGTTATCGATGAACACAAAATCCAGCGTTTCCTGCCCGCCGTGGTGGGCCGCGCCGGAGGTGACCATAGACCAGATCTCCGTAAAGTCGGAGGCCAAGCGGTCTTAGGAAGACAACACTTGAAACCAACTCCTTGGCTCAC
>JAZPXW010000033.1:0-8063 GCA_045543895.1 Faecousia sp. | reverse complement strand
AATGGTGGAGCCGCCGGGGGAGCAGACCTCGTCCTTGAGGACTCCCGGGTGCTTGCCTGTTTCCAGAAGAAGCTGAGAGGTTCCCATAAGGGTATGGGCGGCATACTGCAATGCTTTCTGCCGGGGAAGTCCGCAGGCCACACCGCCATCCGCCAAAGCTTCCACAAACATACTCACAAATGCCGGGCCGCAGCCGGATACGGCGCTGCCTGCGTCCATCAGCGCTTCCGGCAATCTGTCCAAATAGCCTGCCTGGGACATGGCGGCGCAAAAGCTTTCCGGGTTAGATACATTGTCGGTGGCGTCCCACAGGATCACGCCGCTGCCTACCGCTACCGGGGTGTTGGGCATGATACGGATGACGGGATAATCGCCCCCAGCCATATGGCGGATGGATTCCATCGTGAGTCCTGCCGCCATGGACACCAGGGTGAAGGGGGTGGTACGCTCCCGGAGGGTGGGAGCGAGGCTTTCCAGGAGGTCAGCCATCATCTGGGGCTTGACCCCAAGGAAAATATAGTCGCAGAGGTAAGCGACCTCTTTGGCGGTGGCGGTCACGCAGCCCAGGCGCTGTGCCAGGGCTTCCGCTTTTTCAGGCGTGCGGTTGCAAAGCAGCAGTTCCGCGCCGGATTTGGCGGCGGCAATTGCCAAAGCGCCGCCCATATTTCCTGTTCCAATGAATCCAATTTTCATATTAACCTCTTATCTGTCCGTTGCCGGAGATCACATATTTATAAGTGCAAAGCTCCTCCAAGCCCATAGGCCCACGGGCGTGGAGCTTTTGGGTGGAGATGCCCATCTCGCAGCCCAGGCCGAATTCGCCGCCGTCGGTGAACCGGGTGGAGCAGTTGACATACACCGCGGCGCTGTCCACCGTTTTGGTGAAATAGTCTGCTGCGGCGGTGTCAGCGGTGATGATGGCTTCGCTGTGCCCGGTGGAATGGGCGGCGATGTGGGCGGCTGCGGCGGTCACATCCTCCACCACCCTGACAGCCAGAATGTAGTCGAGGAATTCGGTGTCGAAGTCCTGCTCTCCTGCGGGTGTGCCGGGGATAATGGCGGCGGCTTGAGGGGCAAGGCGCAGCTCTACCCTTTCACCCAAACGGGCGTGGAGCATGGGGAGAAATTCTTTTGCGATGTCCTGATGCACCAGGCACACCTCCGCCGCGTTACACACCGAGGGGCGGCTGGTTTTGGCATTTTCCAGGATGGAAAGGGCCATATTTAGGTCGGCAGCCTTATCGATATAGATGTGGCAGATGCCTGTGCCGGTCTGGATGCAGGGGACCTTGGCATTTTCGGTGCAGGCGCGAATGAGGCCTGCGCCGCCCCGGGGGATCAGCAGATCCACAAGCCCCACGGCGGTCATCAGCTCCCGGGCGCTTTCCCGGCTGGTGTCCTGCACCAGACCCAAAAGGTCTGTGGGAAGTCCTACGGCGGTGAGGCCATCCTGCAGGGCATTTACAATGGCATTGGCGGAGGTGAAAGCTTCTTTTCCGCCCCGGAGGATGCAGGCATTGCCGGATTTCAGCGCCAGAGCCGCCGCGTCGGCGGTGACATTGGGGCGGCTTTCATAGATGATCGCCACCACGCCCATAGGGACGCCCACCTTGCATATGGTGATGCCGTTGGGACGGGTGATCTCCTGCCGCACACGGCCCACCGGGTCGGGAAGCGCAGCTACCTGCCGGATGCCCTCTGCCATGGCGAAAATGCGGCTTTCGGTCAGCCGCAGCCTGTCCTGCATGACAGGGGAGATGGTATTTTTGGCTTTTTCCAAGTCGGCAGCGTTGGCTTTCAAAATGGCGTCCTTCTGGGCTTCCAGCTGGGCGGCCATGTGCAGCAGCGCAAGGTTTTTCTGCTCGGTGGAAGCGGCCGCCAGGGTGGGGGCAGCGGCCTTTGCCTTTTGGAGAAGATTTTGGGTGGTCATACGGTCACCCCGCTTCCTATAAACCGGGTGCCAACGGCCTTGCCGTCGAACACATGGTAGAGAATTTCCGGCTGCTCGCCGTTTACGATGACCATATCGATGCCGGCATCCATGGCGATCTGGGCGGCGCGAAGCTTGGTCGCCATGCCGCCGCTGCCCAAAGCCGAGCCTGCGCCGCCGGCAAGAGCCAGAATTTCCGGGGTGATGGCTTTCACCACCGGGATAAGGGTGGCGGTGGGGTCCTTCTTGGGGTCGGCGGTATAGAGACCCTCGATGTCCGACAGCAGGATCAGCAGATCTGCGCGCACCAGCCGGGCAACGATGGCGGATAAACTGTCGTTTTCCCCGATGGTGGTCTGGATGCCGATCTCGTCGGTGGCCACGGCGTCGTTTTCATTGATGATGGGCAGGGCATTTAGCTGCAGCAGACGCTCCAAAGTGTCGTGGACATGGCTGCTGCGGCGGGGGTGGCCGATATCCTCGGCAGTCAGCAGCAGCTGCGCCACCACATGGCTGTATTCCCCGAATAACTTATCGTAGGTGTACATCAGCTCGCACTGACCCACCGCGGCAGCGACCTGCTTGCCGGGCATAACCGAGGGGCGTCCGGGCAGACCCAGCTTGCCTACGCCCATGCCGATGGCGCCGGAAGAGACCAGAATGATCTGGTGTCCGGCATTTTTCATATCGCTGAGCACCTTGCACAGTAGCTCCACCCGGCGGATGTTCAATCTGCCGCCCGGGTGCGCCAGGGTGGAGGTGCCGACTTTGACCACAACTCGCATACTGTTCACTCCTTAATGGAAAGACATTTGTTTCTATGGGGAAGATTGTACTATAAAATAGCCGCCGAATCAATAGGGAAATGAAAAAAGCCTCCCTTTGCACAAGGGAGGCTTTGCGGCGGGAGCAAGCCCCCGCCCTACGAGGTTTTACGATAGGGTTGTAGGGCGGGGGTTTACTCCCGCCGCGGGCTGGTTTACCTCGTCCGCCCCCTACGGGGGCACCTTCCCCCCGGGGGAAGGCCTTGGAGTGCGGAGGTCAGGTCATGTGAGTGTCGGCCCGGAAGCTATCGGGGAGAAGCTGGGAAAGCGAACGGGTCTCGTAGCCCTCCGGGGTGACCAGGTAGACGGTGAAATCATCGCTGCAGAATTCCCGCATCACCTGGCGGCACACGCCGCAAGGGGGGAATAAGCCTGTGATATTGCCGCCCTTGCCGCCGCAGATGGCGATGGCCTTCAAGTCCCGGTGACCGTCGTAGATCGCCTTAAAAATGGCGGTGCGCTCGGCGCAGATAGTGGGGCCGAAGGCAGCGTTTTCAATGTTGCAGCCCTGGTAGACGGTGCCGTCGGCGCACAGCAGCGCCGCGCCCACCTTGAAGCCGGAATAGGGGGAATAGGAGTGGAGCATGGCTTCCTTTGCCAGCTCTACGAGTTTTTCGGGTGTCATAGGAAGTTCCTTTCTGATTGTAGGGGACGATGACTACATCGTCCCTACGGTAGGGAACGGATTTATCCGTTCCGCGGAACGCATGAATGCGTTCCCTACAGGGTGCGGTGGACGGCGGGAGCCGCTATGTTCCTTACATTATAAAATGTGTTGGGCGAAGGATGTGCCGGGGGTTTCGTATGGGACATTCAGCATTTCTGCCACGGTGGCGGCGATGTCCGCAAAGCTATCCCGGGTGCCCAGGTCAACGGGCTTGATCTGGTCGCCCAGCACCAGAAGCGGCACATACTCACGGGTATGGTCGGTGGTGGCGGCATAGCCCGGGTCGCAGCCGTGGTCCGCGGTGATCATCACCACATCGTCGGGGCGCAGCGTAGGCAGGAAACCGCCCAGCCAGGCATCAAATTCGCTCAGCGCGTTTGCGTAGCCGTCGATGTCCCGGCGGTGACCGTACTGCATATCGAAATCCACCAGGTTCACGAAGCACAGGCCGTTAAAATCCTGCTTGGCGAAGTTTGTGGTGTGGTTCATGCCGTCGGCATTCGACTGATTATACACATGCTCGGTGACGCCACGGCCTGCGAAGATATCGTAGATCTTGCCTACGCCGATGGAGGCAAGTCCCTGCTCCTGCAGGGCATCCAGCAGGGTCTTTCCGGGAGGCTCGAGAGAAAAATCGTGGCGGTTGGCGGTGCGCTTGTAGCTGCCCGGTTCGCCGACGAAGGGACGGGCGATGACACGGCCTACGCCGTGCTTGCCGGTTAAAAGCTTGCGGGCGATGCGGCAGTATTCATACAGCTGCTCCGGAGGCACGATGTCCTCGTGGGCGGCGATCTGGAACACCGAGTCGGCGGAGGTATAGACGATCAGGTCGCCGGTCTTCTGGTGCTGCTCGCCGAAAGCGTTGATCACTTCCGTGCCGGACCAGGGGGCATTGGCAAGCACGCCACGACCCGTTGCTTCCCGGAAGGGTGCTAACAGCTCTTCCGGAAAACCCTCGGGATAGGTGGGCAGCGGCTGGGGGGAGATAAGACCCGCCAGCTCCCAATGGCCGATGGTGGTGTCCTTGCCCATGCTCTTTTCCGCCAGACGGCAGTATGCGCCGGTGGGAGCATCGGTTGCGCCCAGGAAGGACAGGCCTTCGATATTGCCGAGGCCGGCTTTCAGCAGGTTGGGGATATGGAATTTGGAGGATGCGGCGCAGGAGCGCAGGGTGTTGACCCCCACATCGCCAAAGGCGGGGGAATCGGGCATAGCGCCGCAGCCGCAGGAGTCCAGAACAATTAAGAAAATTCGTTTCATAGTGTTACCTCGTGGGGTTGCCCTCTCAGTCGCCTGCGGCGACAGCTCCCCCGGAGGGGGAGCGTGACCTCTCCCGCTGGGAGAGGTGGCAGCACGAAGTGCTGGCGGAGAGGGTGAAAAATTACTTATTTTCCATGGCGACGGCCACATCAAGGGCGATCTTCATCATCTGGGTGAAGGAATTCTGACGCTCCTCGGAGGTGGTTTCTACACCCTTGAGGACATGGTCAGAAATGGTGCAGATGCACAGGCCCCGCTTACCGTAGCGGGCGGCGTTCATATACAGGGCGGCGGCTTCCATCTCCAGCGCCATGACGCCCATCTTCTTAAGGCCGTAGACGCTGTCGAGACCCTCGGGAACACCGGCGTGGTCGCCGTAGAACACATCGGAGGAATTCACATTGCCCACATGGAACTTGGCGCCGTGATTTTGGCAGGCTTTGACCGCCTCGCTCAGCAGCTCGTAGGATGCGATGGGGGCAAAGGTGCCGGGCAGATGGAACTGGGCGGCAAAGTTCGAGTCGGTGCAGGCGCCCTGTGCCAGCACGATGTCGTAGAGGTCGATGTGGTCCTGGATGGAGCCGGCAGAGCCCACACGGATGATGTTTTC
Source organism: Faecousia sp. (assembly GCA_045543895.1). Classification (GTDB taxonomy): domain Bacteria; phylum Bacillota; class Clostridia; order Oscillospirales; family Oscillospiraceae; genus Faecousia. The sequence goes on along the minus strand of JAZPXW010000033.1, from coordinate 2,772 downwards.
CACATCGTAGAAATTGAACAGCTCGTGGGAGTAGATGCCGATGGCGGGCATACCCATGCCGGATGCCATGACCGACACCTTTACGCCCTTATAAGTGCCGGTGTAGCCGTGGACGCCACGGACATTATTCACAAGCACGGGGTTTTCCAGGAAGTTTTCTGCGATGAATTTGCTGCGCAGGGGATCGCCGGGCATCAGCACGGTCTTGCCGAAATCACCGGGTTTAGAAGAAATATGAGGGGTTGCCATAGGAATACTCCTTTCAATAATTATAAGTTACAAGTTACAAATTACAAATTATTTTGTGGGTAGTGCTTGCAAATTGCAGTCAGAATCTTCAAAATTTCCAGCAGATCATTGTGCAGACTCTTAAATTCCTGATCTGACAGATACTTGGTTTCACGGAGCAAACGAAGCCAGTACTGCGTTTCATTTGCTTCTTTTAAAGCGATCTTCATTTTCGCCACGAAGTCTGCTGTGCTTTGCGCCCGCTGTGCTTCCGCAACATTGGCACCAATGCTGGTTCCGCTTTTACAAATCTGCCGGGAAACGACATATTCACCCTTTTTCTTGGACAAATACTTGTGGAGATTCATAATTCTTACGGAAAAAGCGAAACTCTTTTTCATGATCACATTTTCTTTCACCGAACTTACCTCCACAATTTATAATTTGTAATTTGTAATTGTGAATTAGTAAGTTCCGTCGTTTTGGAGGCCCTTGGCGATCTTGACGATGCGGGAGGTGCCAAGGCGGGAAGCGCCCAGGGCGATGAACTTCTCAGCGTCCTCCAGGCTGGAGATGCCGCCGGCGGCCTTGATCTTCACATGGGGGGCAACATGCTTGGCAAACAGCTCCACATCGGCGAACGTAGCGCCGGCCTTGGAAAAACCGGTGGAGGTCTTGATGTAATCCGCGCCGGAGTCGGACACGCACTTGCACAGCTGGATCTTCTCGTCGTCGGTCAGTAGGCAGGTCTCGATGATGACCTTCAGGAGCTTGCCCTGGCAGGCTTTCTTGATGGCGGCGATCTCGGCGGTGATATCGTCCCACTTGCCTTCCTTCGCCCAGCCGATGTTAATGACCATGTCCACCTCGTCCGCGCCGTTATTCACAGCATCGGTGGCCATGAAGCACTTGGCGGCGGTGGTGGCGTAGCCGTTGGGGAAGCCGATGACGGTGCAGATGGCGAGGTTTTCGCCCACATAGTCCTTGGCCTGCTTAACAAAGGACGCGGGGATGCAGACAGAGGCGGTGGCGTACTTCATGCCATCGTCACAGATGGCCTTGATCTCTGCCCAGGTGGCGGTTTGGGCAAGCAGGGTGTGGTCGCACTTGGCGAGAATGTCTTTCAGCTCCATATATATTCTCCTTTATCTTGAATTACAAATTACAAGTTACAAATTACAAATTATGCAGAAACCTTCTTTCGATTTTTAATTTGTAATTTGTAATTTTGAATTAGTTTTGGCCGTGGAGGCGGATGGTTTTGCGGTCACGGATGCCGTGGGTCCAGCATTTGTGGCACATGGCGATGTAGCTGTCGTTGCCGCCCAGCTGAACCTGTGCGCCCTGGGTGACGATATAGCCATCGGCGTCGATTCGGGCATTCACCGTGGCCTTGGCGCCGCAGTCGCAGATGGTGCGGATCTCCTGGATGGTGTCGGCTACCTCCATCAGCCGGCGGCTGCCGGGGAAGAAGTTACACTGAAAATCCGTGCGCAGGCCGTAGCAGATCACGGGGACATCGTGGTCGTCGACGATACTGCGCAGCTGGTCGATATGCTCGGGGGTGAAAAACTGGCACTCGTCCGCGATGATCACATTGCAGGCGCCCTGCTGGGTGCTGCGGTACAGCTGGGCGATGTCCGTTGCGGGGTCGATGACCTGCACCTGGGCAGTAAGACCGATGCGGCTGCGGAGGATGTCCGCTCCGTCACGGGTGTCGGCGCTGGGTTTAATGAGCCAGACGCGCAGGCCGTTTTCCTCGTAATTGTACTTGGTGATCAGGGCCTGGGCGGTTTTGCTGGAGCCCATTGCGCCGTATTTGAAATAGAGCTTGGCCATTGGGGGTCGCCTCCTTTTTTCTTCATTCCTATTATAACGAAAATTACGGTGTTATGCAAGAGGGAGAAAAAACCGCCGCACACGGTGGTGCGGCGGGGAGTTGACAATGGAAAGTGGAAAGTTGAAAATTTTCCGGTCTTGTCATTCCGAGTGACCCTGAGCGACTGGAAGGAGTCGAAGGGGAATCGAGGAATCCGTACTCTTTGGGGAACGGATCCTTCGACTTCGCAGCTAACGCTGCTTCGCTCAGGATGACAGGGGAGGGCGTTTCACCTCATCCGCCCCCTGCGGGGGCACCTTCCCCTCAAGGGGAAGGCTTTTAGGAGTTCTGTAGCTGGGATTTGGTATATTGGAGCGTGTAGAGCTGGTAGTAGCGGCCTTTGAGGTGCAGCAGCTCCTGGTGGGTGCCTTGCTCGATGATCTTGCCCTTAGAAAGAAGCAGAATCTTATCCGCGTGCTGGATGGTACTCAGCCGGTGGGCGACCACCAGCATGGTGCCGATGTTCTTCATCTTTTCCAGAGAGTCCTGGATGAGGACTTCCGTTTCGGTGTCGATGTTGGCGGTGGCTTCGTACAGAATCATCACGCTGGGCTTATGGATGATGGTACGGGCGAAGGAAAGCAACTGCCGCTGGCCTGCGGAGAAGTTATTGCCCCGCTCACGGACCACACCGACAAGGCCGTTTTCCAATTTTCCGATAAAGG
>JAZPXW010000032.1:0-4929 GCA_045543895.1 Faecousia sp. | reverse complement strand
CGGCTGTGCCGTGCCACCTCCCCCAAAGGGGGAGGTTCTCACGCTCTCCCACTGGGAGTAAGCGAAGCGCTGTCGGCGGTAGTGAATGACAGCCCGGTGGGCTGTCAGAGCCGCCGACCGAGCCCGCCCGCAGGCGGGCTGTCGCCGCAGGCGACTGAGAGGGTCTACCCGTAGGGCAGCGTGTAGCAAGCGCACAATAATTTATGCCGCAGGCGCGGAGTCGAAGGATCCGTTTCTCCAAAAGAATTACGGATTCCTCGCTTCCGCTCGGAATGACATGGGAGGATGATCCGCTCATTCATACCCCTCTTTTGCCCTTCAGCAGCAAGCAAAAATCATTTCCTGTTGCGTGGGATTTATTTCCATGGTATACTGTTTATACAAAATATTCGGAACGGAGGTAAACCCATGGACGAATCCACTTATGCGCTTCCCCCTGCAAGAAAAACATTTTCCAGAATCGGTCTGGCGCTCAGCGCGATTCTGGTGATCGCAACTCTGTGTCAGCTGCTTTGGTTTGCTATCCCCACCGCGATCTGGGGTGAGGACAACCCGGTGTCTGCCTCCTCCTGGTGGTTATGGCTCGGCACCATCGTACCCCTTTATCTGATCGCGATCCCGGTGGGTCTGTTGATCCTGCGCAAGCTGCCTGCCCAGGTACCGGAGGACCATACGCTGGGCGTTGGAAAAATCCTCGTTCTTCTGCCTGTCTGCTTTTGCCTGATGTACAGCGGCAACCTGATCGGTACATTCCTTTCCATGCTTTTATCCGGCGGCACAGCCCAAAATGCGGTGCTGGACTATGCTATGGACACTAACCCTCTGAAAGTGGTCGTTATGGTCATTCTGGCACCGCTGCTGGAGGAGTATGTCTGCAGAAAGCAGATCATCGACCGCACCAGGCAGTACGGCGAGAAAACCGCGGTTTTCCTGTCCGCTCTGGTATTTGGCCTGCTGCATCAAAACCTGTTCCAGTTCTTCTATGCTTTTGCTCTGGGTCTGGTTTTTGCATATATTTATGTCCGGACAGGGCGGCTGCGTTATCCGGTGCTGCTGCACGGCATCATCAATTTCCTGGGTGCTGTGGTTGCCCCCGGCATCCTGTCTCTGATAGATATGCAAGCGCTTATGGGCATGGACCCCAATGCGCCTCCGGAGCAGGTAATGGCGCTGCTTCAGCAGATCCTGCCGGGCTTTCTGCTGCTTATGCTGTACTCCCTGTTTCTGGTTGGTATGTCCATTGCCGGACTGGTACTGATCGTCACAAAGCGCAAGCAGCTGATTTGGAAGGAAGCACCCGAGCAGCTTCCCAAGGAAGCTGCCCCCAAGGCGGTTTATCTCAATGTGGGCATGATCGTCTATGTGCTGCTTTGCTTAGCATCCATTATCCTTACATTAATATAATTGCAAACGACGGGCGGTTACACACCGCCCTTCGTTTCGGTCTGTTAAAAACTTGTTTTTTTGACAGACTGGCAGAGGTCAAGGAAGCGCCAAAGGCAAGCAACTCGCACTCGTCGGCGTATATAGATACGGTAGAGGGCGAGTTGCGCAGCAAGTCAAAAGCCTTGCGCAGCAAGCACTTTCGCATCCTTTATGTTCCTATATCCAAATTATTTAAAACTCTTAAAACAGAAAGTTATCCCCAAATCGCCATTTTGCTTTTGACGGTTTGGGGCTTTTTTGACACTCTGAATCGACGGGCGGTTACACACCGCTCGTCGTTTTATTCATATCCTGCTTCGCCCTTGCCGGTATCTCCCAACCTTCCGGTGGGAGTGGTGCCGAAATACTTGGCATAGGACCGGGTAAAGGAGGAGTAGCTCCGAAAGCCGCACCGGTAGCAGGCTTCGGTGGCCCGCATGCCGCCGTTCATCAGCTCCCGGGCATACAGCAGCCGCCGGTGGGACAGGTAGCTGTGGATGGTAAAGCCCGTTTCCTTATGAAACAGCCGCATCATATGGAACTTGCTGATATAGAATGCCTCTGCCAGAGCATCCACATCCAGATCCTCTACCAGGTGCTGATCCATAAAGGCAAGCCATTGGCGCACCCGGGGATGGTCAGACATCACCGGCTGGGGATTTTCCGCATCCTGGCGGCAGCGTCCGATCTCCACTAGCAGCCGCAGCAGCCAGGCGCTGCACAGCACATCCCGTCCGTACCCTTGACCGGACATCTCTTTTTCCAGGGCGGTCACCAGGCTATCCAGCCGCTTCCGGTCCGTTTCCCGGAGCCGCAGCACAGCGCCGCCGGTGAAAATATCAGAAAGCAGGCAATCCTCCGTGGAGGACCGCTGCAAATAGTCGGGATCGATATAGAGGATCACCCGTTCATAGGGACCGCCCTCCTCCATTTCCGGGCGGTGAACGCACCGGGAGCCTACCAGCACGATGTCTCCCGGCTGCAGCCGGTAGCGCTGACCCTCTACCACATAGTCGCCCGCACCGGAGCGGAAGAACAAGATCTTATAAAAATCGTGGTAGTGGTAGTCCACCTTGGCACCCTGGGGGGTGTGCAAATGAAACAGCCGGAAGTTTTCCAGCAGGTATCCTCGCTTGGCATATTCCGTCATTTTGGTGTCTCTCCGTTCCATATAGCATTATTTGCAATAATTATAGCATATATTGCGTTTTAATTGCAAGATGTGCATAGTAAAATAGCTATGGTAAATCCAAGAATGATATTTGGAGGCAATCCCTATGAAGAAATTCCTGAAAAACTACGCGTTTATTATTTTTATGCTCATCGGCATCGTTGCCGGCTGCATCGTCGGTGCGTTCTTCCCCGTGGTCAAGGACGCTGAGGGTGCTGTGATCTCTCAGGGCGCTACCGTCCTGGAGCCGCTGGGCACTCTGTTCATCAATATGATGTTCTGCATCGTGGTTCCCATGGTGTTCTGCTCCATCGCCTCTGCCATTGCCAATATGGACAATGCAAAGCGGGCAGGCAAGCTGATGGGCGCCACCATTGGCACCTTCTGTGTCACTGCAGCCATTGCAGCTCTCATCATGTACGTGGTCTGCCGTCTGATTCCCCTGGTTCCCGAAAGCTATCAGGCAGTATCCGGTGCCGTTGACGAACCCATGACCCTGGGTGAAATGGTCATCGGCTTCTTTACCAAGCCCGACTTCAGCGAGCTGCTCAGCCGCAGAGCCATCCTGCCTCTGATCGTCTTTGCCGTGATCTTCGGCTTTGGCGTCCAGATGTCCGGCGGCAAGGAGACCATCATCGCCAAGTTCCTGGCCAGCGCCACCGACGCGCTGATGAACATGGTCAAGATCGTTTCTTACTATGCTCCCATTGGCTTCTTCGGCTTCTTCGGTTCCCTGGTTGCTACTTACGGTCCTCAGCTGATCAGTGACTACAGCAAGACCTTGCTTATTTACTATGTTCTGTGCTTCGCTTATATGTTCACCATGTTCCCCCTGTATGCCCGTTTCGGCGGCGGCAAGGGCGCTGTGAAGGTGATGTTCCAGAACCTGTTCAAGCCCGCAGCCGTTTCCTTCGGCACCTGCTCCTCTGTTGCCACCATTCCCACCAATATGGATGCCGCTGAAAACACCGGCATCTCCAAGGAAGTTTCCAATGTGGTGCTGCCCATGGGCGCTACCATGCACATGGATGGCTCCGCTATGAGCGCCATCATCAAGGTCGCCTTCCTGTTCGGCGTGTTTGGCAAGGACTTCGGCACCTGGGAGGCTATCCTGGCCATCGTGGTCGCTGTGTTCTCCTCCGTGGCTATGTCCGGCATCCCCGGCGGCGGCGGTACCGGCGAGCTGGTGCTTTGCACCGTGTTCTTCCCGGATCAGCTGGCCATTGCTTACCCCATCGCTCTGGCGCTGGGCAACCTGGTGGATCCTCCCGCAACCATGGTCAATGCCGCCGGCGACTATGTGGTCTCCTACATCGTTGAGCGCTTCGTCACCGGTAAGGATTGGCTGCAGAAGAAGCTGGCCGCCAAGAAATAATCTCAAGCTCTCACCCCCGGTCTTTCGACCGGGGGTTTCTTTGCTCCCCGGAAGCGCTGCACCTTTTTTCCGCTGCGGAATATCTTGGAATGAGCGGCAAAAACCGCAACAACTTCTTGGAGGTATTTCTATGTGTAATAACGGCTTCTGCGGCGGCAATCTGTGCTGGATCATCATTCTTCTGATTTTGTTCTGCGGCTGCGGCAACAATAACGGCTCCTGGCTGGGCGGCGGCAACTGCGGTTGTGGCTGTGACCGCAACAATACCTGCTGCTAGCGGTCTATAGAACCCCCAAACCGTCAAACGCAAATTTGGCGGTTTGAGCACAAAGCCTTCCCCCACAAGGGGGAAGGTGGCAAAATCTTTAATTTGACGGATAAGGGCAGACCTCTTGCTCCGCAAGGCGTTTGACTTACTGCACAACCGGTCGGTCTAGCGTACCTATGTACGCCTACGCCGACCGGTTGCTTGTCTTTGGGGCTTCTCTGGACCGCTAGTGAGTTTATCAAATTTTCCCGAAAAAGCCTTGACATTCCCAACAAATCCATATATAATGGTCAAGCCTGCGTGTGCAGGTAAATCCTTGCTTCCGGCGCGACCGGAGGCCTAAAGTCCAAAAGGAGGTGCAATCACATGGCTAAGATCACCGGTAAGTACGAGGTGCTTTACATCCTGAACCCTGCTCTGGGTGAGGAAGGCATCGCCGCACTTGTGGAAAAGTTCAAGGCAATGGTGGAGGCGGAGGGTACCGTGTCCAATGTTGACGAGTGGGGCAAGCGTCGTCTTGCTTACGCTATCGACGACCTGGCTGAAGGCTACTACGTCCTCATGAACTTCGAAAGCAAGCCCGAGTTCCCTGCTGAGCTGGAGCGTGTTATGAAGATCACCGAAGGCGTTATGCGTTGCCTGACCACTGTCGTGGCAGAGTAAGGAGGAACTCCCATGCTCAACCACATC
>JAZPXW010000031.1:0-23073 GCA_045543895.1 Faecousia sp. | reverse complement strand
TCTTGCTTTCCGTCTTGGTGTATTTGTTGGTGTCCTTCAGATACTTGTCGAAGGCGGAAGTAAAGGCGGAGCGGACGGCCTTGTCGGGGCTGCCGCCGTATTCCAGCCAGGAGGAGTTGTGGTAGAACTCTGTTAAAGAATGCTTTTTGGAGAAGCAGAAAGAGGCGGTGATCTTCAGCTTCATTTCGGGACGGCTCTCCGCGTCCCGGCCCCGGCGCTCAGCTTCCCAGTAGGTGGGCATGGTGAATGCGTCATCGCCCACGATTTCCTCAAGATACTCCCGGATGCCGTGCTCATAGCGGTATTCCTCGGTCTCAAATTTGCTGCCTACCTGGTTACGGAATTTGAAGGTGATGCCGGGGTTGACAACTGCCTGGCGGTGGAGCACATCCCGGTAGTATTCCACGGGGATCTTGATGTCGGTGAACACCTGGGGGTCCGGCTTCCAATGGAATAGCGAGCCGGTCTTCTTCCGGTCGGTGGGTTCTTTCTTGAGACCGCCCTTATTTCTGCCCTTTTCAAAGTGCAGGTCGTAGCGGAAGCCATCTCTGCGGATGGTAGCATCAAAGAATTCCGAAGCATACTGGGTAGCGCAAGAGCCCAGGCCGTTGAGGCCCAGGGAATACTCATAGTTTTCGCCGTTTTCGCCATACTTACCGCCGGCGTACATTTCGCTGAACACCAGTTCCCAGTTGTAGCGCAGTTCTTTTTCATTATAGTCGACAGGACAGCCACGGCCGAAGTCTTCCACTTCCACGCTGTAGTCCTCGTAACGGGTGACGATGACCGTATCGCCGTGACCTTCTCTGGCCTCGTCGATTGCGTTGCTGAGGATCTCAAAAACCGCGTGCTTGCAGCCTTCCAGGTCGTCAGAGCCAAAAATAACCGCGGGGCGCTTGCGGACACGCTCTTCGCCCTTGAGCATAGAAATACTGGAATTTCCGTATTGTTCCTGTTTTGTTTTTGCCATACTTCTTTACCTGCCTATTTGCCCATAATACGAATAATACCATTATACGAAATTTTTTATGCAAAGTCAACCAAAACCACAATCTGTGGTGGCCTTATCCCGGGCTTTTCCACGAAATATGCTGCAAAGCGCAAAAACGGCATCCCACAAACGGGATGCCGTTTTTCTTATTTGATTGCTTTGCGGATCAGAGGAACGATCAGCACCGCTACTGTCGTGCCGATGAGTGCCGTTACCAGCTGAGGCCAGGAGAACATTGCTGTAAAGGTCTCAACCTGTTTGGGCTTCAGGGCTTCTCCCATAAGAGGGATGAACACCTGGACAACCGCAAGATACAACACCAGAAATTTACCCGCAGCAGCTGCTGCGATGCCAAAAGCCTTCCCCCACCAAAGCAGAGCCTTACCGCTCAGCAACCAGGCTGCCAACAGTACCAGCACCACATTTCCCAAGGCGATAGCCGGAACAATCTGGATCAGCTTAGGGCCGATGCCCAGCAGGAATGCACAGAAGGGAGAAAGAAGGGCAACTGCAACACCGCTCCAAATACCTGCTGCCAAGGTCGCCACAACCAGCACAGCATTTACGCAAGAGCCGGTGACGAACTGTCCCAATCCAGAGGTAGCCCACTGGAGCGTAACCAGCAGCGCCACCATCACAGCAGTTCTGGTGATCCACAGAATTTTATTCTTCATATCGACTATTTTCCTTACTTATTGATCTCCCACTGCTTGATCTGGCTTGCTTTTTCATAAAGCCGCAGATAGCTTTCATAGCGGGTGGGTTCTACCAACGCATCCTCCACCGCCTGGCGCACCGCGCAGCCGGGCTCCTTGCGGTGGGTGCAGTCGTGAAATTGGCAGCACCCTAAATATTTCCCGAAATCCGGGAAGGCATACTGAAGGTTCTCCTTCAAAATCACTTCCATCTGGTCGGTATCAAAGGAGGAGAAGCCGGGGGTATCTGCCACATAGGTATCCTGCTCCAGGCAGTACAGTTCCACATGGCGAGTGGTATGCCGGCCACGACCCAATTTTTCCGAAACCTCTCCGGTGGGCAGCTGCAGCTGGGGACACAGCCGGTTGAGCATACTGCTCTTTCCCACGCCGGAATTTCCGGTAAAGGCAGTGAGCTTGCCCCGGATCAGCTCCCGGAGCTGCTCAACACCCTCGCCTGTCTCGGCGCTGGCAGCAATCACGGTAAAGCCCGCGTTTTGGTAGATCTTCACCAGGTCGATCGCCGGGTCCAGGTCGCACTTATTTACGCACAGGTATACCGGCACATCCCGGTCACCGGCGATGGCTGCCACCCGGTCGATCAAAAACGGCTCAGTAACAGGATTGACATTGGCAGCGAACACCAGCAGCGCATCCACATTGGCCACAGCGGGGCGAATAAAGCTGTTCTTACGGGGCCGGATCTTTTCCACCATGCCCTTGCCCTTCTCTGAGGTGATCTCTACCAGATCACCGGTGAGGGGACTTTCTCCCATCCGGCGCAGACTGCCACGACCGCGGCAGGTAACGATCCCCTCCGGGGTCTGCACATCATAAAAGCCACTGAGTGAGCGGATGATCCGCCCGGTTTGTGTTTTCATCATGGAGTAGTAAAATCCACCTTTATTTCGTTTATGCCATATTCACCCATTGTGATCACATAGGTCACCGTATCTCTGCCGGTGAACGACACCTTGACCTTATTCACACCGCTTTCAACGGTTTGGGTATGCACCACTTCGTTGGTATCCTGGCGGGTAACCGTAAGCACGTAGGGTTCTACCCTCTCGATCACATCAAATTCCACCGTCTTGGTAGTGGGGGGACCCATCGAGAGCTTCAGCTCGATCTTTTTGTTGAGCGGGATCTCCTCGTTCATCTCCACCGACTGGAAAATAACCTGATCCTTGGGAGCCACATTTTCCACATACTCATCATACTTGAGGTTGGTAAAGCCGGCATATTCCAACATTTCCAGAGCCGTTTTCAGATCCTTGCCCACCACATTGGGCATCTTGGCAGTCTTAGGACCGCTGCTGATATAGATGGTCACGGTGTCACCGGTCTTCATCTTTTCACCGGCGGCAGGCTCGGTGCGGATGATGCCGTCCTTAGGGACGGTGTCGTTGTTTTCTTCCTTCACAACGATCTCGATCTTCACACCCTGCATATTCAGAATGGTCTTTGCCGTTTCCAGAGACTGATTGGTCACAGCAGGCACATCGGCTTCTTTCATTTCCGGCCCGATACTGATATAAAGGGTGACGGTCTGACCCTCTTTGATCTCTTCATCCGCCGCAGGCTCGGTGCGGATCACATGGTCCTTTTCAATGGTATCGCTGTTCTCCGTCAAAATCAGATACAGGATTCCCTGGTTCGTCAGGAAGTTTTTGGCGATATCCTGCTTCTGGTTGACCAGATTTTTCATATACACAGCAGGAGGTGCGGGGCCCTTGCTCACCTGGATATTGATGATGGTTCCCTTTTCCACCTTCTCGCCGGGCTTGTGGCTTTGGAAGCAGATCTGACCCTTTTCAAAGGTCTCATCAAACACAAATTCCGGCTCGCCAAGCACAATGTCCCCGTTGGATTTGTAGTTATCGTAATTCTTGCCCACCAGTGTGGGGACCATAACCAACTGCGGGGAGTTGCTTCCTCCGCTGCCAAGCAGCAGCATCATGAAGATCACAATGGCGATGATCGCCACCACCGAGCAGGCCACCACAGCAATGATCGCAGTCCTGCTGCGGCTGTCGTCCTCGTCGTAATCCTCTTTTGCACGGCGGCGCACACGGCTGCGGGCCAGGGCCGCACGGGCAGTGCTTTTCTGCCGCAAGTCCAGATTTCTTCCGGTATCTCTCCGATGCACGGGAGAGCCGGCCTCTGCGGCACGCTCCGCTGCAGTCTTGGGTGCGGGCTGATTGCTCTTGAGATTCATCACCGCATCAATGGGCGGCAGGTTGTAGTCAAACAGCAGGCTGGGCAGCTTGCGGAATTCATCCATATCGTAAAGCATTGCCGTAGCAGATGCATACCGGTCGCCGGGCTCGTGAGCCATGGCCTTCATGATGATCTGCTCCAAACCGCCGGGGATATTGGGGTTGAGCGTAGAAGGCATACGGGCACCGCCATTGATATGCTGAATGGCTACCGCCACCGGAGATTCGCCGTCATAGGGCGGTCTACCGGTGATCATTTCGTACATCACAGTACCCAGGGAGTAGAGGTCAGAGCGGTCGTCCACACGGCCACCCTTTGCCTGCTCCGGGGAGATGTAATGCACAGAGCCCAAAGCTTCCTTGGTAAGGGTGTTGCTCTTGCTCATCACACGGGCAATGCCAAAGTCGGTGACTTTGATAGAGCCGTTTTTCAGCACCATAATGTTATGGGGCTTGATATCTCTATGGACAAGGCCTCGGGAATGGGCATGCTCCAGCGCCTTACAGATCTGGATGGCAAAGTGGAGAGTCTCCTTCCAGTTGAGAACGCCCTTCTTTTCCATGTACTGCTTCAGGCTGATGCCGTCGATCAGCTCCATCACGATGTAATCTGCGCTGCCGGTATTGGAAACATCGTATACAGAAACAATGTTGGGATGACCCAGCATTGCCACCGCTTCGCCCTCTGCGTGGAAGCGTCTGCAGAATTCCTCGTCCTTACTATATTCGTCTTTTAATATTTTAATGGCAACCAACCGGTTGAGCCGGTGGCACCTTGCTTTGTAAACGATGGCCATACCACCGACACCCAGAACCTCTTGGATCTCGTATCGGTTGTCCAGTAACCGGCCAATGTACTTATCGCTATCCATTGGTGATACTCCTTTCGCAGCCGGAACTAAATCTGAATCAAAACGCTGGTAACATTGTCCGGCGCTCCCCTGTTCTTGGCAATATCCAGCAGGCGCTGGCAGCATTGCTGCTTATCCACACCGTGGACAACTTCAAACAGGATCTCCTGGTCATCCATCATATTGGACAGACCGTCGCTGCAAAGCAGCAGGCAATCGCCCCGTTCCAAGCGGTGATGGAACAGGTCGCAGGTCACCACAGGCTCAGTGCCAATGGCGCGGGTAATAAAATTCTTACCGGGGTAGGTTCTGGCCAGCTCGGGAGTCAGTTCTCCCCGCTCTACCATCATCTGCACCAGGGAATGGTCCTTGGTCAGCTGGGAGATGCCGCCGGCATCCACCGCATATACACGGCTGTCACCTACATTGACCACCGTAGCACTTTTGCCCTTGATCAGAACGGCAGTCAGCGTGGTGCCCATACCGGTAAATTCTTCAAACTGCGCAGCTTGGTCAAAGACGGTGAAATTAGCAAGCTTCACCGCACCCCGGAGCATCTGGTCGATCTTATCCGCATTCATCGAAGCGGACCAGCTTCCCTTAACCTCCTGGGTGAACACATCCACTGCCAGCGTGCTGGCGATGTTACCGGATTTGGCACCGCCCATACCGTCGCAGACTACGCACAGCAGCGTATTGCGGTCAAGCTGTTCAATTTGATAGGCATCCTGGTTTTGGGGTCTTACACAACCCGGGTCTGTCAATCCCCAGCTTTGCATACGGCATACGCTCCTTTCCTATCGGGTGAGTTTCTCTTTTGTGTATTTCCGGCGCAGCTGACCGCAGGAGGCATCGATATCGCCACCCAGGGTGCGCCGGACCGTGGCGGGAACACCGCCGTCTTCCAGTATTTTTTGGAATTCCATAACAGCTTTGTGGCTGCTGGGCTTCAAAGGACTCTCCTCCACATGGTTCAGCGGAATGAGATTCATATGGGCAGGCAGGCCTTTCAGCCGCCGCAGTAAAGTGCGGGCGTGCTGCGGTGTATCATTAACACCGTCGATCATAGCATATTCAAAGGATATGCGTCTGCCCGTCTGGGCATAGTAATCCCGGCAGGCTTCCAGCAGCTGCTCGGTAGAATACGCCTTATTCACAGGCATAATGGTATCGCGGATCTCGTCCGTAGGTGCGTGAAGGGACACCGACAGAGTCAGCTGCAGCTTCTTTTCCGCCAACTGGCGGATCTTAGGGACAAGACCGCAGGTAGAAAGGCTGATGTGGCGCATGGAAATGTTCATTCCATCCGCATGGTTGATCAGTTCCAAAAACCGCAGCACATTATCGAAATTGTCCAGCGGCTCACCGATTCCCATCAGCACGATGTGGGAGATGGGAAGTCCGGAATCCACCTGGGTAAACAGCACCTGGTCCACCATCTCAAAGGGTTCCAGCCGGCGCACCAGGCCGCCCAGAGTGGATGCGCAGAAGGCGCAGCCCATACGGCAGCCGACCTCGGTGGAAATGCACACGGTATTGCCGTAGTGATAGCGCATCAGCACCGTTTCCACGCAGTTGCCGTCAGACAGTTTCCACAGGTACTTGATGGTGCCATCCTTCTGGGACTCCTGCTTGCGCACCACCTCCGGCGCGCAGATGGGGTACTCCCTGGCAAGTGTATCCCGGAGAGCTTGGGGGAGATTGGTCATCTCGTCAAAGCTACGCACACCCTTATGCAGCCAGGAAAACAGCTGTTTTGCCCGGAAAGCAGGCTGCCCCAGGTCTTTCAGCACTGCCGAAATCTCCGGCAGCGTCATGGATTTCAGATTCTTGTTCATCCGTTCCTCCGCATACGGCAGATAAAGAAGCCATCGGTGTCATATTCACCGGGAACTAAGGTCAGCATACCGCTGGTGTTTTCGGGAAAAATATTGGGAAGTTCCAACTTTTCACAGGAAAAATCGGGATTTTCCTGCAAAAAGGCTTCCACGACATCTTCGTTTTCCCGTTTCAGCACCGTGCAGGTGGAGTACAGCAGCACGCCACTGGGTCTTACATAACGGGACTGGTTTTTCAGGATCGCCAGCTGCAGCTGCGGCAGCTCCAACATAGTATCCGGGTCCTTGTAGCGGATATCCGGCTTCTTGCGGATGATGCCGTAACCGGAGCAAGGCACATCAGCGATCACCGCATCCATCTGCTCCAGCCATTTCTCCCGGCAGCTTGCCGCATCCTGGACACCGGCTGTAATATTCGTAAGCCCCAGCCGCTTGGCACCGCCATCGATCAGGGCGATCTTGTGTTCATGTACATCGCAGGAAGTAATATGTCCCGTACCCTCCATAGCAATGGCAGCGGCAAAGCTTTTGCCGCCAGGGGCTGCGCAGCAATCCAGCACCTTCGCATTTTGAGGAAGCTGGGCGCACAGCACGCTGAGCTTGGCGGCAGCATCCTGGACATAAAACAATCCTTCACGGAAGGCAGGAAGCTGTTCCAGCCGTCCGGTATCTGCCAGCACAAGGCAATTTTCCATCCAGGGGTGGGGTTTTGCAGAAACCCCTTCCTCTTCCAGACGCTGCAGCAGCGCCGGGGTGGTAATTCTCATGGTATTGACCTGGATCACCATATCCGGGGCTTCGTTATTCGCCTTCAGCATGGTTTCCAGCTTGTCGCCCACATTGCTTCGCAGCAGCCGCACCAGCTTTTCCGGGTGGCTGTAGCGGTCTTCCAGCCGGTTAGGTTGTTTCAAGGTGTCCTTCTGCCGGATGGCGCCACGCAGCACCGCATTCACAAGCCCGGGGGCAAACCTTTGCTTGCGGCAGTATTTCTTTGCCAGAGTCACCGACTCATTGACCGCGGCAGACTCCGGGATCTTATCCATCTCATACAGCTGGTAAAGACCCAGATGCAAGATATCATGCACTACGGGATGCAGGTCCTTCAACTTTCCCGTAAGCAGCTGCTGAAGATAAAAATCCAGCTTGCCCCGGTTTTGCAGCACACCGTAGCAAAGGCGGGATGCCAGCGCCGCTTCCCGGCGGTCGAGACCGTCCCGGAGGGTGTAGGTTTTGAGCACGCTGTTGCTCCAGGCCCCGTCCTTACGGCAGGCAATGAGCACATTCAGCGCCGTTTCTCTTGCGCCCATACTCAGATCTCCAGAGGATGACCCCGGAAATAATCGGGAGCTGCCATCCGCTTGCCGCCCTCTGCCTGGAGGGAGCGAATTTCTACCGCACCCTCACCGCAGGCAATCTGCAGGCCGGTTTTGGTAAGTCCCAAGATAGTGCCGGGCTGCGCGCCCTGCTTGCCGGGAACGATCACAGTAGAATGGATCTTGAAGAAATTGCCCTGGATATGGGTGGTCGCCACAGGCCAGGGATGCAGCCCACGAACCTGGTCGTGAACCTGCTGGGCAGTCTTTGTCCAATCAATAGGACACATGGATTTATCCAGCATCGGTGCAAAGCTGACCTTTGATTCGTCCTGGGGCGTACCCACGGCTGTACCATTTTCAAACCGGGTCAGAGTCCGGCTCAAAAGGTCAGCGCCCAGCACAGCCAGCCGATCCAGCAGCTCTCCTGCTGTCTCATTCTCACCAATGGGAGTCGTTGCCACATCAATCACATCGCCTGCATCCATCTGCAGCACCATATGCTGGGCCGTAACGCCGGTCTCTTTTTCGCCGTTCAGCACCGCCCACTGGTACGGAGCAGAACCCCGGTACTTGGGCAGCACGCTGGCGTGAATATTGACACAGCCCAATGTGGGAATATCCAGCACCCGCTGGGGAAGGATGCGACCATAGGCCACCACCGCCACCACATCCGGCTGCAGAGCTTGAAGCTCTGCCACAGTCTCATCCTCACGGAAATTTTCCGGCTGATACACCGGAAGACCGTACGCCAGCGCCACTTCCTTTACAGGAGAGAAGGCAAGCTTCATTCCCCGGTTTTTGGGCCGGTCCGGCTGGGTGTAAACACCTACCACATCCATCCCTGCATCCAAAATCTTCTGCAGGCAGGTAGCGGCGATATCCGGTGTTCCCATGAAAACAACACGCATGTGGGTTCCTCCAAATTTAGTCGTCAGCTTCCAGCTCCTCTTCGGTCAGGAAGCGTTCCATCACTTCAGTGTAAATAATGCCATCCAGGTGATCCAGCTCGTGGCAGAAGCACCGGGCGATCAGTTCCTCACCCTCAGCCTCGTACCAGTTGCCGTGCCGGTCCTGCGCCCGTACCTTGGCATAATAGGGGCGCTTCACCAGGCCGTAGCGGCCGGGAACGCTGAGGCAGCCCTCGGGGCCTTCCTGCTCGCCGTCGGTTTCCACCATGGTGGGATTCACCAGCTCCAGGATCTCCTCGCCGGTGTCCACCAGCACCACACGGCGCAGTATGCCCACCTGAGGAGCGGCCAAACCGACTCCGCCGGAGTCGATGAGCGTTTCACGCATATCATCCAGTAGCTTATGCAGCTTGCTGTCAAAAGATACCACCGGCTTGCAGGTCTTGTGCAAAGCAGGCTCTTTATCGGTGAGAATTTTACGAAGTCCCATAACTCATTCCTCTTTCTAGTCATAACCGTTGATGTCCGCAAAGGCCGAGATGCCCCGGTTCTCCCGATCCAGAGAAAACTGTCGAAGCAGGTGGGCGATCAGCGCCCGCTTGTTCCGATCCATCGGGCAGCGCAGCGTGATGCGGTAACGGAAATTATAGTTGATTTTCGGCACCGGGCAAGGAGCCGGGCCCAGCACAGCGCAGTCTTGCGCGCCGTATGCCGGATCCTGCAGGCAATGGCGCAGGCTGTCACGGAATTTGGCAGCACCGCGAAGCACCGCTGCTTCCTCCTGTCCGGTGAAGGTGATTTGCGTAACATCTCCAAAGGGCGGCGCGCCCAGGACTCTGCGCATACCGATCTCCAGTTCATAGAAGGCATCGTAGTCCTGCCGGGCAGCCAGCTCGATCACCCGGTGATTGGGCACCATCGTTTGGATCATAGCACAGCCCGAGGCTTCTCCCCGTCCGGCTCTGCCCACTACCTGGGTCAGCAGATTAAAGGTGGTCTCCGCAGCCCGGAAGCTATCGCTGTACAGGCTCAAGTCCGCATCCAGCACACCTACCAGCGTCACATTGGGCAGGTTCAGCCCCTTGGCGACCATCTGGGTGCCAATCAGCACCGGAGTATTATCCTTTTGGAATTGTTCCAGAATTTTCTCGTGGGTATTCACAGCGGAAACGGTATCCGCATCCATGCGGGACACCCGGAGCTCCGGGATCATTTCTTCCAGCTCCAGCTGGACCTTCTGGGTACCGGCACCTACCCGCTTCATCGTGCCGCCGCAGGTGGGACAAACCGCCGGTACTCGCTGGGAGAAACCGCAGTAGTGGCACATCAGCCGCTCATTGGCGCTGTGGTAAGTCAGTCTTGCGCTGCAGCGGGGGCATTCCGGGGCTTCCCGGCAATCCACACACACCAGCGCACGGCTGTTGCCTCTGCGGTTTAAAAACAGGATCGCCTGTTTTTTCTCCTGCGCGGTATGGCGGATGGCATCCAGCAGCGGGTAGCTAAGGGAAAGGTCGTTGCCCTCTTTTAGCTCCTCGCGCATATCCACGATCTGCACATCGGGAAGGGCTTTGCCGTTATACCGCTGACGAAGGGTGTATAGTGTATAATCCCCGTTTTTCGCGTGGTACATGGTCTCCACAGAGGGAGTCGCAGAGCCCAAAAGCACCAGCGCACCCTCTTTGGCTCCACGCCAGATGGCCACCTCACGGGCGGCATACCGGGGAGAATTTTCGGATTTATAAGAGTGTTCCTGCTCCTCGTCCAGGATCAGCAGACCCAAATTATCGCAGGGGGCAAACACCGCCGAACGGGTGCCAACCACCACACGGGCTTTCCCCTTTTGGATCCGTTTCCATTGGTCGTAGCGCTCAGTCGCAGGCAGGCTGCTGTGAAGCACCGCCACCTGTTCGCCGAAGTACGCCGCCAAAATTCCCAGCAGTTGGGGAGTCAGGGCGATCTCCGGTACCAGCAAAACGGCTGTTTTTCCCTTTTGCAGGCAGGAATCGATCAACTTGAGATATACAGAGGTCTTGCCCGAGCCGGTGACACCGTACAGCAGAGCCACACCGGGTTTTTGGGCAAGCATTTGGGTCTCGAGACCTGCAAACACTTCCTGCTGCTGCGAATTCAGCACCAGAGGGGTGTCAATGCTTGCCGGCTTGATCTTCTGGCAGCGAAGCACCGGGCGGTCGGTCAGTTCCAGATAGCCCAGCTTCTCCAGTCGCTTGACCGTAGGCACAGAGGCACCGGTATAGTAGCACAGCTCTTTTACCGACACGCTGCCTACCGCGCACATGGTCTCCAAAACAGACCTTTGCATAGCGGCAGACTTAGGCCGGCTGGCTGCGTAGGCCATAGCCTCCTCAGCAGATGTGGCAAGCGTTGCCACCTTTTCGGTCTTGTCACCGGTTCTTTTCCGGTAGGAAGTGTCGCAGCGGACCCACTTTTTTCTAAGCAGGTAGCCGATGCCCTTTTGAAATTCCTCTTCATCGGGCAGGATCTCCCGCAAGGCAGACTCGGAAGCCCCGCCGCCCAGGTCAGACAGCGCACCCAGCAGGAGCAGCGCCTGCTCCTGGCGGATGGGCGCACCCTCCCAGGTACGGTCCTCTGTGAGGCTGTAATGGATCTTTGTCTGGAACCAATAGCCCACCGGCAGCATAGACCGGATGGCATCATAAAAGGTGCAAAAGTACCTTTCGTGCATAAAGGCTGCCAGGCGCAGCATGGTTTCATTCAAAAGCGGCGCATCATCCAGCACCTCAGTGACTTGCTTTAGGCCTTCGGCATTGCCGGATTCCACCTGCAGCACCACGCCCTCGGTGGGCTTGTTGCCCCGTCCAAAGGGCACCATCACCCGGATGCCGGGCTGCAGCTGCATCGGCGGCAAAAAAGCATAGGAATAGGGCTTGTCAATGGCAAAATTAGCCGCAGCAACGGCAATCTTTGCAATCATACAGCCCTCTCCCCTCTATTAATTCTTATATTCGTCCTTAACGGTTGCGGTCAGCTTGCCCTCGGCAACCTCACGGATGGCCAGGGTCACAGGCTTCTCGGTCAGTTCTTCCTGGAGTTCCTCTGCCTCGGTGGCGATCTGGCGGGCACGCTGTGCTACCACATTCACCAGCAGGTAACGGCTCTCAATATTCTTCAGCATATCAGCAACAGGGGGGTAAAGCATAAATTAGATCCTCCATTATTCTTCATCTGCCGCTTGGGCGATGATCTGTAAAATTTGATTTGCACAGGCATCTGCCTGATCGTTCACAACAATATAGTCGTACCAGTCACGCTGGTTCATTTCCCAACCGGCACGCTCCATGCGCATACCGATCTGCTCTTCCGAGGTATCGCCCCGACCACGCAGGCGGCGCTCCAACTCCTCCTGGGAAGGAGGCATAATGAAGATCAGCACGCAGTCCGGCCGTTTCTCCCGGACGATCTTGGCGCCGGCAGGCTCGATATCCAGGATCACAGAGCCTCTTTGGAGCTTTTCCTCCACCTGGAAGGCAGGCGTGCCATAGTAGTTCGCGGCATGCTTGTCATATTCCAGGAAGGCATTCTCCTCTATCATCTCACGGAATTTCTCCTGGGAGACAAAGTAATAGTGTACACCGTCTTCCTCGCCGGGTCTGGCAGGGCGAGTGGTGGCAGATACAGAAAAGGACAGGTCATCCCTTCCCTCCATCACCCGCTTAAGCACGGTGCTCTTTCCTACACCGGACGCGCCGGAGATCACAAACAACTTTCCCTTTGCCATTTCATTCCTCCCGTGTTTCCTTGCCTGCCCAACGGGCCTGCAGTGTATCCGGTGTCAAAGCGGACAGGATCACATGATCCGTGTCCATCAAAAGGACTGCCTGGGTCTTTCTGCCGTAAGAAGCATCGATCAGCATACCCCGTTCCTTTGCTTCCTGCACCACACGCTTGATGGGTGCGGAATCCGGGTCCATGATCGCCAGCACACGCTCGGCTGCCACCAAGCTGCTAAATCCAATATTGATCAGCTTCATAGCGTCCCCTTACTCAATGTTCTGGGTCTGTTCCCGGATCTTCTCCAGTTCAGCCTTGATGTCCACAACGATTCGGGCCAGCTTCACATCGGTGCACTTGGAGCCGATGGTGTTGGCTTCCCGGTTCATTTCCTGAAGCAGGAAGTCCAGCTTTCTACCGATGGCACCGCCGCCGGAGAGCATGCTGTTCATCTGCTGCAGGTGGCTGCGCAGACGGACAGTCTCCTCGTCTACGGCAACCTTGTCCGCAAAGATGGCTGCCTCGGTGAGGATGCGGCTTTCGTCGATGGCGGTGTTTTCCAGCACCTCACGGAGCTTAAGCTCCAATCTGGTGCGGTAGTCGATGACAGTCTGACCGTTGCCCTGCTCCACCTGGGAAACCAGGGAAAGGATCGTCTCGCCACGGCTGCGCAGATCCGCATCCAGCGCGGCACCCTCCCGGGTGCGCATGGCATCGTAGCCCTCCAGGGCCTTGCCCACCACCGACAGCAGGTCGTTCAGCAGCTGATCCTCGTCCACTTCCTGCTTCTCAACAGTGAACACCTCGGGAAGCCGGGAGACAGTGGAAACGCTGATGTCATCCTGCACGCCAAACTCCGTGACCATCTGGCGCATAGCGGTCAGATAGCCTTCCAGAACGCCACGGTTCAGCGTAACAACCACATTCTCCTCAGTTTCGGTGCGCAGGGAGATGAACACATCCACCTTACCCCGGGAAACAGATGCCTTTACCGCCTGCTTGACCGCATCCTCGGCAAAGGAAAGAATTCTCGGCAGACGCACAGAGCAATCCAGGTAGCGGTTATTGACGGAGCGCAGCTCCACAGTAAATTCTCTGCCGTTTACGGTTTCCACCGCACGGCCATAACCGGTCATACTTTTAATCAAGGTGATTCTCCCCTTTATAAACTTAATTTCAGTCTCACTCCGTGGTGCTGCGTACCGTTACCGACACGCTGTAGTTGCCGATGGCACCAACGGTTCTGTAAACGCCGTTGAGTGTAATATTGGGCTTGATGGTATAGGAGCCCAGCTGCGCGTCAGTGAAGTCCACCGAGACCGTAATATCCACCGGCACAAGGTTCTTGACCAGATCCTTGTCACCGCGAACGGTCACATTGAGGGATTTGGTCAAAAATTCCACATCCATTCCCTTGGGTACATTCCGTGCTTCAATGGTGGAGATGGTGATCACCTTGGTGGCTAAGTTGGGGAACTTTACGGAAACCGCAGCGGTCTGCACATCGGGATCCATGAACTTCACGCCCTCGGGCAGCATGATGGCAAAGCTCAGATCGGTATCCTCCAGCAGCTCCTCCAGGTTGATGGTTCCCAGATTCAGCTCCGTCAGCTTTTCCATCACAAGATCGCTGCCGGAAACCTTGATTCTTGCGGGATCGATCTTAATTTCACTGGTTTCTTCGGTTGCACCGCCGCCATCCACCACGGTAAGCACCAGAGGCAGCTCCTTGACACGCTCGATGTACAGCGTCAGATTGACCTGTGCCACATTGGTCTCCACCTTCTGGGCATCCACAGGCTCACCCTGCTCATTGCAAAGGCTGTAGCGGTAGTTGTCGCTGAAGGAAACGGTCTTGTCGGTCAGATCCACATCGACCACCGCCTGGGTGATCTGGCTGACAACAGATTCCGGGCCGGACACGGTGACGGTATTGTAGTCCAGGATCTTGTTTTCCTTATCTACGATGAAGTCCTCGCCCAGCTCTCCGCCATAGCGGATATTCACCGGAACTTCCTTTCTCAGCTTGCGCTCCACCTCAATGGTGATGGTAGCGGGATATTGGCTCTCCACCCGGAAAGCACCGTTGGGAACATCTCCAGGATAGGAAATGCTGTATCTGAGGTGGGTTGTGCCGGCCTCATACACCTTGGAGAGGTCCGCTATCAGCGTTATGTTGGACGAATTGACCTTATTGAGGTCAGAGCGGTTGCCGGACAGCTTCAGGGTGACAGTAGGTATATTCTCTGTGACGTTCATAAGGCCGTAGCTTTCCAGCATCGGCTCACCCTGGAGCACCACAGGGATATTGTAAAAGGTTCCTTCGGAATTGGGGCTGACCACCGTGATCACATACACCCAGAGTATCAAGGCAATGGAAACAGCCAGCAGGATCGAGAGCAATCTATTTTTTGTCATGACTGCCAGCCTCCTTTCCCTTCTTCTGCAGCTTCTGCCGCAGCTTCAAAGCCAGACCTTCTTCATTGGTATCTTCCTTGGGGCACAGTTCCTGCCGCAGCAGGCGCTCCAGAGTCTGGGGTGCCAGATGGCGCTTGAGCATACCGGCTCCTGCCACAGAAATGGCACCGGTCTCCTCGGACACGATTACCACCACAGCATCGGACACTTCGCTCATACCCACACCGGCACGGTGTCTGGTACCCAGGTCAGCGCTGATGCGGTGGCTGTCAGACAAAGGAAGCACGCAGCCAGCTGCCACCACACGGCCCTCACGGATGATCATTGCGCCATCGTGCAAGGATGCCTTAGGGAAGAAGATATTGCGGATCAGTTGTTCGGAAACCTGTCCGTCAATGGTGGTGCCGGTTTTGGCGTAGTCCGCCAGGCGGCTGTCCCGCTCAAACACGATCAGCGCGCCAACATGCTCACGGCTCATAGTAGAGCAAGCCATGACTACCTGAGAGATCACGGGGTCCATTTCCTGCTCCACCTTATGTATGCCAAAGAGCTTGCGCAGGCGCATATTGCTTAGGTGGTCGATCATGCGGCGCAGCTCCGGCTGGAACAGCACGACCACCGCAATAGAACCTACTGCCAGCACTTGGTTGATGATAAAGTTCAAAGTATGCAGCTTCAGCATTTCCGGACCGGTGACCCAGGACAGCACCAGGATCACGGCGATCACGCCCGCGATCTTGACTGTACCGGTAGTACGGATGACCGGAAGCAGCTTATAGATCAGGAATGCCACAAGAATAATATCCAGATAATCTGACCACTGCATTCTTCCAAACTGCTGGAACAATGCATTCAATCTATCCATACACAGCCCTCATTTCTCGAATGTCTATTGCCCTGTTCCGGGCAATCCGCATAACAACCCTATTATCTTTACTATTATAACGGATTGGCCGGATAATGGCAATAGTAAAACAAAAAAATTTTATGTTACCTGCTGTAAATTCCCTCCATTTCCCGCAAAAATATCCGGGCCTGACATAGAGACGCATCGTGTCCAAAGCTGACCCGCACCGTCCCCGTTTCCAGAGTTCCGGCGCTTTCGTGAGCCAGGGGTGCGCAGTGCAGACCTGCCCTGAC
Source organism: Faecousia sp. (assembly GCA_045543895.1). GTDB lineage: Bacteria > Bacillota > Clostridia > Oscillospirales > Oscillospiraceae > Faecousia. The sequence continues at coordinate 6,947 of JAZPXW010000031.1, read as the reverse complement.
AGCGATGTTTCTTTCAGCCAGTTTCTCCGCCAGCGCCTCGCAATCCTGCTTTGGAACAAAGGAGAGCGTTCCGCCCTGGTGATCTCCGGAATATACCTCAAGTCCCAACTTTTTAAGTGGCTCTACCAGGCATTTTACGCATTTTTTCTCTTGTTTTTCAATATTTTCAATTCCCTTAGTTTTCAGATACTGCAGCCCTGCGGCAAGTCCCGCGATCCCCGGAACATTGAGCGTACCGGCTTCTGCCCGTTCCGGGAGCAGATCCGGCATATCGTGCCGCAGTGGCTCGCTGCCTGTGCCGCCAAAGGTCAGCGGCCTTGGCTCCCTGGCGCAAAGCAGCAGCCCTGTACCCTGGGGACCCAGCAGCCCCTTATGCCCCGGCATGGCGATAAAGTCTGCTCCCAGCGTGCGCAGCTTCACCGGCTGGCTGCCTGCGGATTGGGCGGCATCTATGATAAACGGCACCCCATAGACTCTGCACAAGGCAGCCATTTCCGAAACCGGCAGAATATAGCCAAACACATTGGACATATGGGTAAACACCGCCGCCTGGACACCGGCCTTCAGCGCCTTTTCAAACTGGCAAAGAGTGTCCTCCCAATCAAAAAGCCGCCTGCCTGCAACTGTGATTTTGGCATTCCGGGCATACAGCGGACGCATCACCGCGTTGTGCTCAAAGCCGCTGACCACCACCCTTGCCCCGGGCTGAACCAGGGTGTTTATGGCAAGGTTCAGCCCATGGGTGCAGTTTGCGGTGAATACCACCTGGTCCGGGCTGCAATCAAACAGCTCTCCTGCCAATTCACGGCACCGGTAAACCGTCTGGTCTGCCTCCGCGGCCGCCGGGTATCCGCCCCGTCCGGGATTGGCGCACCGCTCCATCGCCCGGAGCACCGCTTGCTTTACGCTATCGGGTTTGCGGAAAGAGGTTGCGCCGCTGTCCAGATAGATCATAGCGCCGTTTCCTCCAGCTCTCCATTGTCTCCGTGCAGGTATACCTTGCGGTAGGCTATCTGCTTGCGCTTGAGCAGCTCCACAGCAACCGTTACATCCTGGCACCGCAGCCGGATGCTGTAGCCGCAGCCCTGCTCCTCCATCCAGCGGGGAGTGCGCTGGATATTGCAGTAGATCCCCATCCTTTGCAGCTCGTGCTCCCCTCTTTGCGCGAATGTTACCGAGCGAAAGGTAATAAAACAGTATTTCATACTAAAACCTCCCGGGCTATCTTATGCCCGGGAGGTCGAAACTGTTCAGTTATTGGCGGTTTCTCTCAATGAGACACACCGCGTGGCAGGCCATGCCTTCCCCGCTGCCGGTAAAGCCCAAATGCTCCTCAGTAGTAGCCTTCACATTCACCTGCTCCGGGTCGATGCCCAGATCCAGGGCAATGTTTTCTATCATTTGCACGATGTAGGGCTTCAGCTTGGGTCTTTGGGCGATCATGGTCACATCCACATTCTCCACCCGATACCCGGCATCCACCAGTTTTTCCCTGACAGCACGAAGCAGCACTCTGGAGTCCGCGCCCTTGTAGCGCATATCCGTGTCGGGAAAATGATAGCCAATATCCCGCAATGCCGCTGCGCCCAGCAGCGCATCCATCACCGCATGGAGCAATACATCCGCATCGGAGTGACCGTCCAGTCCCAGCTCATAGGGGATCTTCACACCGCCCAGGATAAGCGCCCGGCCTTCCACCAGCCGGTGTACATCATAGCCGTGTCCGATTCTCATAGCTTTTCCTCCAAAAACGCTTCGGCAACGGTCAGATCGATGGGTGTGGTGATCTTGATGTTCCGCTCATCGCCCTCCACGATCTTAACGGACATACCCAGCCGTTCCACAGCAGAGCAATCGTCGGTGATCTCTGCTTTGTCATCGGCAGCCTTTTTCAGCGCCCCACGAAGCAGGTCAAAGTCGAAAACCTGGGGAGTCTGTACCGCATAAAGGTGCTTTCTCTCCGGGGTCTCCCTGACAATGCCTCCCTGCACCACCTTGATGGTATCCTTCACCGGAACCGCAGGTGCCGCTGCGCCATAGGTATTGGCAGCCCGCACCGTTCTGTCGATCACCTGCCAGGAAACCAGCGGTCTTGCGCCATCGTGAATGGCAGCCAGCTTTACCTTATCGGACAGGGCATTGAGTCCCAGGGACACAGATTCCGGCCGGTCCTTACCCCCTGCCACCACCGCCTTTACCTTGTCAAAGGCGCTGCACAGATCTCTGATCGGCACGATAAGGTCGGGTCTGGTCACCACAACGATCTCCTTAATGGCATCGCACTCCTGAAAAGCCCGGACGCTCCTGACCACCATCGGCTCACCGCCCAGCTGCGCCATTACCTTGTCGATGCCGCCCATGCGGGAAGCAGAGCCTGCCGCCACGATCACCGCGCCGCAGTATTTGAGTTTTATCAGCTTTCTACCTTGCCGGGTCACATCGGTAAATTTCATATTCACAGCTCCATAACCATTTTCTTAAAGCATTCGCCCCGGACCATAAAATTCTTAAACTGGTCAAAGGCCGCGCTGGCAGGACTCATCAGCACCACATCGCCAGATCTGGCTGTCTTGGCCGCTGCCATTACCGCAGATGCAAAGTCGCCGCAATCCACGATCTCCGGCCGTCCGGGGATATACTCCGGGCAGGCTTCCACAGCTGCACGAATCTTCCCCGCGGTAGCGCCGTTGAGAAACAGCGTTTTCACATGGCGGCAGATCTCCGGTGCCAGGTCATCATAGGAGATGTGCTTATCGTAGCCGCCTGCGATCAGCAGCACCTTTCCTGGAAAACTCCGCAAGCCTGCAACAGTTCTGCTGGGAGAAGATGCGATGAGTCGTTATAGTACCGCACCCCGTCCTTCACCCGCACCAGCTCGATGCGGTGCTCCACACCGCCAAAGGTCTTTGCCACCTGGCGGATGACATCGTCAGACACTAGATTCTCCACAGCGGCAATGGCTGCCATGTAATTTTCAATATTGTGCGCGCCGGGCAGCAGAATATCCCCGGTGTTCAGCACCGGCGTGCCGTCACGGTAGATCATGCCGCTTTCCAGCCGCACCCGTACAGCCTTTCCGCTGCTGGAAAACTGATAGGTGGTGCCGGGTCCCACAAAATCCTTTGTAATGCCATTGTCGGCATTTACAATGAGGATATCGCCTGCTTTTTGGTAGCGGAAGATATTCTTCTTCGACTCCACATACTCATCCATATCCTTGTGGACATCCAGATGGTTGGGGCTCAGGTTGGTAACCAGTGCCACAGAAGGCGCTGTGTGCATATCCATCAGCTGAAAGGAGCTCAGCTCCACCACCGCAATGTCCTCCTCCCCGATTTGGGAACACAGAGGCAGCAGGGGTGTGCCGATATTGCCGCCCAGCCAAACAGTCTTGCCTGCGGCCTTCAGCATTGCGGCAATGAGAGATGTGGTTGTAGTCTTGCCGTCAGAGCCGGTGACCGCCAGAAGCTTGCAGGGGCAGACCTCGAAGAATACCTCCATCTCGCTGGTCACCTGAGTGCCCTTAGCCCGCAGCGCAGCGATACCCGGGATATCCGGGTGCATACCGGGTGTACGGAACGCAATATCCGCGTCCAGATCCTCAAGGTAGCCCTCACCCAGATGCAGCCGGCAGCCGGCTTTTTCCAGTTCCAGCACCTCGGCATCCAGCTTTTCACGCACGGTCTTATCGCAGCCGATAACGCTGCAGCCGTGTTCCAGAAGCAGGCGAACCAAGGGTCGGTTGCTGACGCCCAGACCCAAAACAGCAATCTTCTTCTCTTTCAGTCCGGCAAAATAGGATTCAAAAGCAGTCATATGCCTTCCTCACTTTCATATGGGTATAGTATAGTGGCAAATCGGTAATTTTTCAAGTATCTGGTGCGTTTTGCCGGAATTTAAGCGTTTCATTTGACTTTTACCCCCGGTTGCGGTACAATATTTCAGCGACCAGGTCGGACAGCCGCGCGCAGATGCCGAAAGGCACTGCTTGAGGAAAGTCCGGGCTTCACAGGGTAAGGATAACGGGTAACGCCCGCCGGGGGTGACCCCAGGACAAGTGCAACAGAGATATACCGCCAACCCCTAAAATGGGGACCCCGGCGAAACGAAGTTTCGTTGGGGAAGAGGAAATTCCGCATATAGTGCGAGCTTTTCTGCTTGCAGCAAAGCTCGCGTTTATATGCGCGAATTGACGAGGTAAGGGTGAAAAGGTGCGGTAAGAGCGCACCCGGCCCATGGAGACATGGGTTTTACGATGTAAACTCTATCCGAAGCAACACCGTGGGAGAACAAAAGGCTGACCCGGCCGTTCTCAGGAGGTGGCTGGAACCCGTGAGCAATTGCGGGTCTAGATAGATGGCTGTCAAGACAGAACCCGGCTTATAGACCTGATCGCAACCTAAATAGCAAATGCGCCGCAGGAAATCCTGCGGCGCATTTTATTATTCCTTAGGCTCCTCCGGTTGTGGGGCTACCAGGCCCGTTACATCGGACACCGGCAGAGAAAAGGCGATGCCCTGGGCCTTATTTGCCATACCCATACGGCTGTACAAGGCATTGAGCACCTTGTCCCGCAGCTCCTTTTCCACTACCATCATCAGAATTTCTTTTTCTGCATGAACGGTAATGCCAAAGAAGGTTGCTTCCTTCTCCCGGGCTACACCTCTGGCATTGAGGATGGTACCGCCCCGGACACCCTGTTCCCGGGCTACATCCATCGCTTCCTCCGCAAAGCCGGAATTGACAATGGCAAAAATCACTTCATGATTCTCTGTTCTCATTTAGCCTTCCCTCCCGTACTGGTTGTTGCTCAAAAACTGGTACATATTCACACCGATAACGCTGCTCAGCGGCACGGCAAAGGAAATACCCTTGCCCTGGCGGATGGTGGCAAACTTATCTTCCAGACATTTCATGATCTCGTCTACCATATCCTCCCGAACCACGCTGAGGATCACACCCTTATGAGGGTTCAGACCAAGCATATCCACAAGGTCGCTGGTCGCAGTACCCTTTCCGCCCACAACCATCTGGTAATTCACTTCAAACTGGCTCAAAACATCCAGATAGAATTCTGTTTTCGGTCTTTCCACCACCGTAAACAGCAGCTTCAGCTTCTTGATGGCGGATTCGTTTATTGTATTGCCCATAACCGTATCCTCCTTACATAAAGTTGATGATCTGCTGATCGTCTGCGCCCAGGATCCGCTTCATAGCACGCTTCTCCTGGATGTGGTTATGCACAATAGCCCGGAAGCCAAGGAGCTGGATGGTGATCAGCGGTGCCATAGCCACCAGCGCCACCACGCCAAAGGCATCCCGGAGAACCGCTCCCTCACCCTGGACACCCACACACACGCCGATGGCAAAGGGCAGGATGAAGCCGGAGGTCATAGGACCGCTGGCAACTCCGCCGGAGTCAAAGGCGATGGCTGTGTACACAGGCGGCACGAACAGCGACAGCGCCAGGGAGATAAAATAGCCGGGGATGATGTAATACGCCAGGGAGAAATCGAAAATAATGCGCACCATAGACAGCGCAATGGCTGCGCCCACGCCGATGCACAGGCCTGCGAGCATAGACCGGCGGGCGATATAGCCCTGGGTCACCTCTTCCACCTGCTGATTGAGCACATGAATGGCAGGCTCTGCCAGCACCACCAGCACGCCCATCGTCAGACCCAGGATTGTGACCACAACGGGATTCATATCCGCAAGCGCCACACCCAGCTTATAGCCGATGGGCATAAAGCCCACATTCACACCGGTGAGGAAGATCACCAGTCCCACATAGGTTAGCACCACGCCGATGCCGATGCGCAGCAGCTGCCGCTTGGGAAGCCGCAGGAAAATGATCTGGCAGACCAGGAAGAACACCACGATCATGCCCAGCGCAATGCCCACCTCTTGGGCGGTATGTACGGCATTCGTGAGGAAAGCGCCCAAAATGTCCGGGTTGACGGTGTAATCCGGCACATTGTACACAAGCTCAGAGTTAGAGAACACGCCCAGCGCCAACACAGCCAGAATCGGGCCAACAGAGCACAGCGCTACCATGCCAAAGCTGTTTTCCTGGGAGCGGCGGTCGCCCAGCACACTGGAAATACCCACACACAGCGCCATGATAAAGGGCACGGTGATGGGTCCGGTGGTCACGCCGCCCGAGTCAAAGGCCATGGGCATCAGCGCCAGATTGTCGTTGACCGCCAGCAACAGCGCCATAGCAAACAGCAGCATATAAAACAGCATCAGGATCATAGAAAGACGGCGTTTAAATACGATACGCAGTATCGCGATCACCAGAAACGCTCCCACACCGATGCCCACCGCATAGATCAGCACGCTGCCGTTCATCACAGAGCTGACCTGCTTTGCCAGCACCTGGAGATCCGGCTCTGCCACAGTAATCAGCAGACCCAGCACAAAGCACACGATCAGCAGCAGACTCAGCTTTTTCTGCCGGGAAAGGCCCGCACCCACATGGGAGCCCATAGGGGTCATTGCCAGATCGGCACCCATGTTAAACAGGGCAATTCCGAGGATCAAAAGCACCGCACCAATCGTAAACGAAATCAGCTCCACACCGGAAAAACTAAACCACGGCAAAAGGGAGATCAAGTACACAATCAGTGTGATCGGCAGGGCGGAAATCAATGCTTCCGAAATTTTGGAACGCAGCTGTCTCACTTTGTCCATCACACTCCTTAAATTAGCATTATCTTAAGTATTATAGCATAGATCACCGGGAAAACCTAGAACAAATGGTTAAGAAACAGCAAAAAATTCCCCAGCCATTTGGCTGGGGAATTTCATTTCATGCAGTGATCAAGAATTACTCGTAGATCTCGGTAACAACACCGGAACCGACGGTACGGCCGCCTTCACGGATAGCGAAACGCAGGCCCTTCTCGATAGCGATGGGGGTGATCAGCTCGACGTTCATGATA
>JAZPXW010000030.1:0-3349 GCA_045543895.1 Faecousia sp. | reverse complement strand
ATCCGGTAGAGCGCCACCTTGCCAAGGTGGAGGTAGCGAGTTCGAGCCTCGTCACCCGCTCCATAAAGAGAGTCATTTATTGACTCTCTTTTTTTATTTCCCAAAATGCTTAACCCAAAAAATGATGGATATGGCATCATCCCAACAGAATACCCGGTGGTGCTGCAGAATCTCCGCTGCAATGCTCTTTTCTCTGTGCCGTGATTCCCTTGAAACGGCCAGCGCGGCCTGCTTATAATGGGGAAACCGACGATGGAGAAAGGGTGGAGCGTGATGCGACGGTTATTGCTGCTGATTTTGGGGTTCGGTGCCGGCGGATGGATGGCGGCGCTATTGATCGGGTCGGTACAGGCCCAAAGTGAAGGGGCAGAGGCCATTGCCTTTTGGCAGTGCGATACCTTCTATCCCCGCAGCGTTATGGGTACGGACCTGCTGGCCGTGGGGACGATCCGGTATGACGGGCCGTATTGGGAGGATGGCAGTAACGATATGGTGTCCGGTATTACAGCGCTGGTGGTAGAGAATCAGGGAGGACTTCTGGTGTCCGGCGGTGCGGTAATCGTGGAAATGGGCAAGGAGAGAATGGTTTTTGAGTTTAGCTTTTTGCCCCCAGGAGGGAAAGCGCTGGTATTGGAAAAGGACCGGAAGCCCTTTTCCTATCAAACACCCATCACCTGCTACGGGTGGACAAGCGAGGAATACCCGGAAAATCCGGGTCTTGTATCGGTGGAATTCATGGGGCTTAGCGGCTTGACCCTGACCAATCACACCGGCTGTACCGTACCGGGAATCGAGGTGCAGTACAAAAACTACGACCCGGAAACGGGGATGTTTATGGGCGGGATTACCTACTGCGTGCTGGAAAAGGAACTGCTGCCCAGGGAGGTCAGAACCGTAAATCCCGCGCACTTTTCTGCCCGGGAAAGCCGTGTGGTGAGGATCCTGCAGGAGATGGATGAATAAAAAAAGGAGTGTTGCAAAACACTCCTTTTTTGATGTATTGAGAGAAATCACAGGACCTTCTTCAGGAAGTCCTGTAGACGGGGGTGCTTGGGCTGGTCGAAGATCTCCTCGGGAGTACCTTCCTCCAGAATCTTACCTTCATCCATAAACAGCACCCGGTTGCCCACTTCCTTGGCAAAGCCCATTTCGTGGGTTACCACCACCATGGTCATACCGTCCCGTGCCAGCTCCTTCATAACCTCCAGAACCTCACCAACCATTTCGGGGTCCAGGGCGGAGGTAGGCTCGTCGAAGAGCATGACCTCGGGTTCCATCATCAGTGCACGGACAATGGCGATACGCTGCTTCTGACCGCCGGAGAGCTGGATGGGATAGGCACCTGCCCGGTCCTCCAGACCGACACGCTTGAGCAGTCCAAGAGCCTTTTCTTCCGCCAGGGCCTTGGGTATTTTCAGCACCTTCATCGGGGCAAGGATCATGTTCTGAAGAATGGTCTTGTGAGGGAACAGGTTAAAATGCTGGAACACCATGCCCATCTTCTGACGGTGGAGGTTGATGTCCACTTTTTCCTTTTTGCCATGCTTGTTGATAAAGGATTTCTTGGTGATGTCGATGTTGTGGAAAATGATCTGACCGTCGGTAGGCTCTTCAATCAAGTTCAGACTGCGCAGGAAGGTGGACTTGCCGGAGCCGGAAGGACCGATCACCACCATCACATCACCCTTGTTGATATCGATGCTCACATCGTCCAGAGCGTGAATGGCGCCCTTGTTATAGTACTTTTTCAGGTTTTTCACCTGAATGAGTTTATCGTTTGTCGCCACGGCTCATTCTCCTTTCGATGTACGCGATGAGCTTGGAGGTGGGGAAGCACAGGCAGAAATACAGCGCTGTTGCCACCAGCAGAGGCTCCATGATGATGAAATATGCGCCACGCACTGCTTCCACCGAGGACATGATATCCCGCACACCGATGGTGTAGCAGATGGAGGATTCCTTGATGATCACAACGAATTCGTTTGCGATAGCGGGCAAAATGTTCTTGATGGCCTGGGGCAGGACGATATGTACCAGGTTTTGCGTCTTGGTCATGCCCAGGCTTCTGGCTGCTTCGGTCTGACCGCCGTCGATGGACTGGATGCCGCTGCGGATGATCTCGCACAGGTAGGCGGCAGAGTTAAGTCCCAGTGCCACCACGCCAGGGAAGAAACGCTCGAAGCTGATGAAGCCGAAGAAGGTAAAGGACGGCAGATCGATCATACCGAAAATGCCGTGGTAGATCAGCATGATCTGCACCAGTACCGGGGTGGAGCGGATGACTTCTACATAGATGGTGGCGAGCATGCTCACCGGGTTAAACTTGCTTAAGAATACAAGGAAACGGTTCTTTCTGGGTGTACCGAAACGGTCATAAGCCAGAAAACGCAGGGGACGGATATCGGTCATACGCATGATGGCCAGAATGATGCCCAGCACAAAACCGATAACGACGGTGAGCAGTGCCAGCAGGACCGTGACCACAAGACCCTGCTCTATGAGCTTTATAAAGTTGAAGGTTTTTGCAAAGCCTTCGGCTGTGATAAGGTTTTCCATGGATATTTCCTCTCAATAACACATCAAATTCCTCCCCGGAGACCGGGGAGGAATATTTGATTCAATTCTTACTCGCCTTCGGTGGAAGTGGTAGTGGGAACCTTGCCCTCGTCATCCAGCATACCCTGGTAGTTGTCGCCTGCGGCCTGCTCCAGAGCAGTTGCCACGAACTGGGAGAAGGTGCCTTCGTCAACGCACTTGTTCAGCGCCTCGTTGACATACTTCATCAGGTCGGTGTTGCCCTTGGCCACGCCGATAACATTGCCTTCAGCCTCGTAGGGGACTTCACACAGGATGGTCAGCTCGGGGTAGTTCTGCTTGTAGGCTTCGGCCACATCCCACTCGATGTAAGCGCCGTCCAGCTTGCCGGAGATCAGCTCGGCGATGATGTCGGTAGCCTTGGTCAGGTTGGTCATCTGTGCATCGGGGCTGAACTGCTCAGCCAGCTCCATCTGGATGGTGCCGGTCTGGGCTGCGATCTTAACATCAGACTTGTTGGTGGAAGCCAGGTCGGTGAACATGGAAGCCTTGGAAGAAACGGTTACAAATGCCTGCTTGCCTTCGTAGTAGCAATCGGAGAAGTCCATCTTTTCCATACGGTCAGGATCGGGGGACAGACCGGCCAATGCCAGGTCAGCCTTGCCGGCACCCATCTCACCAACGATACCGTTAAAGTCCATGGGGACAACATCCAGAGTCAGACCCAGGTAATCGGCGATGTACTGAGCCAGTGCCATATCGAAGCCGGCCAGAGTGGGGTTCTTGTTGGCATCCAAAGCGTAGAACTCGTAGG
>JAZPXW010000029.1:0-4188 GCA_045543895.1 Faecousia sp. | reverse complement strand
GGTGCTGCTGTCGAGGTCAAGGAGCTGTCCTTCGAGGAGCTGCTGGAGACCAAGGTTCCCAAGATCGAAATTGTGGACATGGGCGTCCACTATAAGGGCCACAACCCCGAGAGTAAGCAGTTCGTCACCATCGGCGAGCGCATCCACTGCATCGCTCCCGCCATCCGCAAGGCTATGGACGAGCGCGATCCCGCTCCCATCCTGGAGCGTGCCGCTGCCCAGATCAAGGCCGGCGCAACCTACCTGGATGTGAACATCGGACCTGCTGAGAAGGACGGTCCCGAGCGCATGATGTGGGCTGTCAAGCTGCTGCAGGAGAACTTCGACAATGTTCCCCTGGCTCTGGATACCGCCAACATGAAGGCTATCGAGGCAGGTATCAAGGTCTATAATCGCCAGAACGGCAAGCCCATCGTCAACTCTGCTGACGCCGGCTCCCGTATCGGCTACATCGACCTGGCTGCCGCCAACGATGCGATCTGTATCGCTCTTTGCTCCGCCGACGGTATCGCTAAGGATAACGCCGAGCGTGAGATGCACTGTGACAATATGCTCGAGCGCGGCCTGTCCCTGGGCATGACCTCCGACGACCTGTGGTTTGACCCCCTGTTCCTGGTGGTCAAGGGCATGCAGGATAAGCAGATGGAAGTCCTGGAGGCTATCAAGATGTTCTCCGACAAGGGCCTGAAGTCCACCGGCGGCCTGTCCAATAACTCCAACGGCGCTCCCAAGAACGTCCGTCCCATCATGGACTCCGCTCTGGTGGCCATGTGCATGATGCAGGGTCTGACCTCCGCAATCGTGAACCCCAACGACCTGCGCCTGATGGAGACCATCAAGTCCTGCGACATCTTCAAGAACCACGTCCTCTACTCCGACTCCTACCTGGATCTGTAAATAGCCTTCCCCTTGAGGCCACGAGCCTGCGCGCTGCCGGTGGCAGAGGAAGCGCAGGCGCAGTGTGCGCCGCGGTCGGCAAGATGCAAGCCCGCTTTGACGGGCGCTGCAGCTGCCGGGCACCGCAAGCGGAAAGGTGCCCCCGCAGGGGGCGGATGAGGTGAAAAAGCCTTCCCCTTGAGGGGAAGGTGGCCGAGCGTAAGCGAGGTCGGATGAGGTGAATACCCCTCATCAGTCACCACCTTACGGTGGCGACAGCTTCTCCCCAAGGAGAAGCCTTTAAGCCTTCTCCTCGAGGAGAAGGTATCAGCGAAGCTGACGGATGAGGTGAAAAAACTACCCCCGCATTCATGGCAGGGAGGGAAATCTCCCTCCCTGCCACTTTGCTTTTTTCAAGCCTTCCCCCGCGCCCAAGCCTTCTCCTAGAGGAGAAGGTGGATCGCCGAAGGCGAGTCGGATGAGGTGACCCCTCACCAGTCACCACCTTGCGGTGGCGACAGCTTCTCCCCAAGGAGAAGCCTTTAAGCCTTCCCCGGGAACGGGAAGGTGTCAGCCCAAAGGGCTGACGGATGAGGTGAAATAAAAAATGAAAAACACCCACAATCCCAAGCTGACCGCCAATTCCCGCACTTTGCGCAAGGAAATGACCAAAGAAGAACGACACTTGTGGTACGACTTTCTAAAAACCTTACCTGTTACAGTTCACCGTCAAAAGGTAATCGGACGCTATATCGTCGATTTTTACATTGCAAAGGCTGCTTTGGTGATCGAGCTGGATGGCTCGCAGCACTTTGAGCAAGCGGGAGAGCAGGCAGACCGCCAGCGGGATGTGTATCTGGAATCCCTGGGTCTAAAGGTTGTTCGCATTCCCAACAATGCAGTAAATCAGAACTTCCCTGGCGTATGCCAGTATATTGATCAGTGCGTCAAAGAACGCACCAATAAGCCCTCTCCTTGAGGAGAGGGTGGCCCGGAGGGCCGGGTGTGGTGAAGACTGCACCCCTCATCAGTCACCACCTTGCGGTGGCGACAGCTTCTCCCAGGGGGAGAAGCCTTTAAGCCTTCCCCCCGCACCCAAGCCTTCTCCTTGAGGAGAAGGTGGCCGAGCGTAAGCGAGGTCGGATGAGGTGAAAGAAAGGAATTCCTATGACACCCTGCACTATCAAAGACAGAACCACCCCATGGCTCATCGCCATCACCGCAGTGCTGACGGCATTGCTGATGTACGCATTTCGGGAAACCACAGGGTTTGTGATCGCCTTGGCTGTCTGCGGTCTTGTTATGATATTGTGCTTTCTTGTGGGTGCCTACACCGTCACGCTGACCCGTGACGGCATCACCTGCAAAAATCTCTTCCGTCCAATGAAGGAAACCTGGTCGGACATTGCGTCAGTTTCGGTGGTGCCTGTGGCCAAGGGCTGGTACATATGCATCACCCGTAAAGACGGCTACGGCGTTCTGATTCCCTATAGCGAGGAGCGGAAAGCCGCCATCCTGGCATACCGTGGCTTCCTGGATCGGGATGGCAAACCATAATTTCGTAAATTCCGCCTTCGGGCTTTACTTATTCAATAGCAAGAGGTTTTTATGAAAAAACTGTTCTGCGCACTTTTGGTAATAACCACTCTCTTTTCCATTGCCGCCTGCGCTGCGGAAAAGCAGAATATGGTCACCATCTATATTCCAGATACCGACATTCAAATCGACGCAGATTCCACACAACGTACCGTCACCTACCTCTTTGAAGAGGGCTGGCAGGAGAAAGAAAGCTTCCGGGTGACCTACAGCGGCGATACAGAGATCTTTGGCGTCGGCAAGGATGCTCCCGCTGATATTTTTAGCGGCAATACCATCATTACAGAGATTGCGGGTGTCAAGCGCAGCGAGGCCACCTACGACGATCATGGCCGGCAGCTCTTCCGAATCACCCCGTTTTTAAGCGAAAACGCAAATATGGCGACGATGGAATTTGCCTATACCTACGATGCTCTGGGCAGAAGGCTGACCCAGACCACCAAGTATTCCTACCCCGATAAGGCCGAGCCGGAGATCGAAACACAGACCTATACCTACGAGGACACGGAAACCGGCAGCAAAGGCACTTATACCGAGGGCAATACCACCTATGTGCTGGAGTACGACAAGCAGTGCAACCTGGTTGCCAAGGCCACCATCACCGATGGCCAGGAGGTCAGCCGCACGGAAAGCGAATACGACCAGTATGGTAATTGGATCCGTTCTGTCTCCTATGCCTATGGACAGAAAACCTACGAGCAGCAGTACACATACAAGGCGGTGGAGGTCACCGAAGCGACAGCCAACCGTCTGCCCTGGTTCAAGAGGGGCAAATGAAACCGTATATTCTGCCATCCCGGCTCAATATAAATTATGAATTACATATTTAGGAGGAAATAAACCATGAGCGTATTAACCGATCTGATCTATGGCGGCTCCAATGCCGTCGCTGGCCTCACCGAAGGCGCGGTCAACGCCGCAATCGAAAAGCTGGGCGCTGACCATCCCATTGCGTTCCCCGATACTGCCTATTATTTCCCCACCATTTACGCTGCCACCGGCGTCAAGGTCAAGACCCTGGGCGACCTGGTCCCCTGCGTTGGTGTGCTGAAAAGCCTGATCACGGGTCAGGAAGACCTGGGCCAGGCTCTGAACGCAGGCCTTGCCACCGCCGTTGGCGCTGAAATTCTGGAGGGTCTCAAGTGGGCAGAATCCAGCGAGCCCTATGCCGCCGACTCCGGCATCGGCTTCGTGCCCGACCCCATCATCCGTTCCCTGGGCGTTCCCCTGGTCACCGGCGATATCCCCGGCGTAGCCGTCGTCCTGGGCAAGGCCGAGAACCCCGCTGATGTAGTCGCCGTCGTCAAGGACTACCAGTCCAAGGGCATCATGACCTTCATGGTGGGCGATGTGATCGAGCAGTGCGCCGAGGGTGGCGTGAAGATGGGTCTGGAATTCCGCGTGATCCCCCTGGGTCATGATGTGACTTCCGTGATCCATGTGGTCACTGTGGCTGTCCGTGCCGCCCTGATCTTTGGCAATGTCCAACCCGGCGATCTGGCAGGACTTCTGGACTATACCAAGAACCGTGTGCCTGCCTTTGTCAACACCTTTGGTGCCTTGAATGAGGTGGTAGTTTCCGCCGGTGCCGGTGCTATCGCATTAGGCTTCCCCGTTATCGTAGATGTGGATCTGGGCGAAAATCAGGTTCCCGGCGCGTTGGAATCTGTCTGCGACCATAACGAAACCGTCAAGAAATCTAAGTCGGATCGTAGC
>JAZPXW010000028.1:0-10324 GCA_045543895.1 Faecousia sp. | reverse complement strand
GGCAAAGGCAGACTTACCCATAGCAGGACGGGCAGCCACCAGCACCAGGTCGGAATCGTTGAGACCGTTGATCTTGGCATCCAGATCATGGAGCCCTGTGGACATACCGGGGATCATGGAATCGGACTGGCTCAGCTCCGTCAGACGGTCGAAGACCTTGTGCAGCACGGTGCCGATATGCTCCAGAGAGTCGCCGCGCTCACCCTTGCGCAGGGCATAGATCTTCTTCTCGGCGCTTTCCAGCATCTCCGCAGGCGTACCCACCTGGGAATAGACAGTTTCGGAAATATCGTTTGCCGCCTCCGCCAGTCCACGGAGCATTGCCTTATCCCGGACGATGTTCGCGTAACGGGACACATTGGCGGCGGTGGGGGTGATCTGCATCAGCTGCAGGATGTAATCCCGGGAATTGTCGTGGTACACGCCCATTTCCCGCATTTTATCCAGCACGGTAACCGGATCGATGGTCTGGGAGAAATTGAACATGGTATAGATGGCCTCATAGATCTCCCTGTTTTGCTGAAGGTAGAAATCCTCCGGGCGCAGAATGCCGATCACATCGGTAATGCACTGGCTGTCGATGAGGATAGAGCCAAGCACCGATTGCTCAGCCTCCAAGGATTGGGGTGCCTGCCGGGCTACCAATTCTTCATCCATTCCCTCTTCCCTCCCTTTTCTGATAATAGTGATGATTAAGCCTCTTCGATCTTAACGGTGAGAGGCGCGGAGATCTCGTAGCCCAGCTTGCAGGTCACGGTGTAGGTGCCTACATTCTTGATGGGGTCGGTGATGACGATCTTGCGCTTATCCAGAGCGATACCGCTCTTGGCCTTCAGCGCGTCGGCGATCTCCTGATTGGTCACAGAGCCGAAAAGACGGCCTGCGCCGCCGCCCTTGGCGGTGACGGTGAGAGTCATTTCCCGGAGCTTCTTGCTGATCTCCAGAGCCTCAGCGCGCTCCTTGGCAGCCTTCTCCGCGGCGGCCTTATCGTTCATACGCATGGTATTCACAGCGTCGGGGGTAGCCTCGATGGCCAGCTTCTTGGGAAGCATGAAGTTTCTGGCGTAGCCGTCGGAAACCTCCAGCATCTGGCCCTTCTTGCCCTTGCCCTTCACATCCTGCAATAAAATCACTTTCATATTTTCTTCTCCTTATAACGGATTAATCTTCATAGAACTTATCGATAGACGCGACCAATCTGTCCAGCACATCCTTGACGGAGTCGCTGTTGATCTGCGCGCCTGCTGTGGCTGCATTACCGCCGCCGCCCAAAGCTTCCAGAATCACCTGCACATTGGCGCTGCCGATAGAGCGGGCAGAGATGATCACCTGGTCACCGTCCGGGTACAGCACAAAGGACGCGGTGATGCCGGAGATGTTCAGCAGCTCGTCAGCCGCCTGGGCAGCCAGCACACGGCTGGTACCGGTATTGAGGGCGGAAATGGCGATCTCCTGGCGGTAAAGCCGGGAAGCCTTGATGATCTGGTACTTGGCAACCGTGTCCTGGAAGTCGTTTTGCAGCAGCTTCTTGACCTCCACCGGGTCTGCGCCCAGCTGCCGCAGATAGGCCGCTGCCTCAAAGGTGCGCTCACCGGTGCGGACATTAAAGCTCTTGGTATCCAGGAAAATGCCTGCCATCAAGGACTTAGCCTCTATGGGCAGCACATCGGTCTTTTCCACCGCATACTGCAGCAGCTCCGTTGCCAGCTCAGCGGCAGAGGATGCATACGGCTCATGGAGGTTCACTACCACGGGGTTAATATAGTCGGCGGCACGACGGTGGTGGTCCACAACACAAACCTTGGGGATAGCTTCCAGCAGGGACTGGCTTTCCACCTGATCGGGACGGTTGGTATCCACCACGATAAGCACGCTGTCGCTGTCGCAGGAAAGCAGCGCTTCCTGCTCGGAAATGATGGCGTCCGCATACTCGGGAACCGCCTCGATCTCCTGGATGAGCCGCTGGGAAGCGTTATGCTCCTTATCCAGCACGATGGAGAATTTCTTGCCCTTCTTGCGGCACATACAGCAGATGCCCATGGCCGAACCCACAGAGTCCATATCCGCGTTCCGGTGGCTCATAACAAACACCTGGCTGCTTTGTGCGATCAGCTCCATCATAGAGTTGGCGGTCACACGGGCACGGACCTTGCTGCGGCGGTCGGCTTCCTTGAGTCTGCCGCCGTAGAAAGAGAAGTTGTAGCGGTCCTTGATAACCGCCTGGTCACCGCCGCGGCTCAAAGACATTTCGATGGCCAGGGAGGCAAAGTTGTAGCTTTCTTCAAAGGACGCGCCGTCCACGCCCAGACCAAAAGAAATAGAGGCAGCCACACCGGAGGGATTGGTGATCCGGTGGATATCCTCCAGAATGGAGAATTTATTCTCCTCGGCATGCTTCATATCCCTCTTTTCAAACACGAAGAGGAAGCGGTTCTTCTCCATACGGCGAAGCAGGCCGTGATACCCTTCTGTCCAATGGGTGATGCAGTCGTTGATCCGGGCCTCCAGGGCAGATACCGCACCTTCGGTCAGATTCTTGGTCAGCTCTTCATAATTATCGATCAGCAGGATGGACACCACAGGCCGGGAACGGATATATTCATCCCGCACCTGGTACAGCTCAGTCAGATCCACAAACCGCAGGACGCCCAAAAGTGTCTGATTCGGATCCTCTGCCCGGACCAGGGTGCCGTAGACCCGGTAGCGGCGGTCCCGGATGGTCACATCATAGGCATACTCGGTCTTGCCGGAGGCCAGCCAATCGGCGCTGAAGCCAGGCACCACCTCACCGATGGTTCGCCGGGAAATGCCGTTTGCGTAGCCGGTAGCCTGGGTAAACAGGTCGTTAGTCAGCAGGATCGTCCCATCGCCCATTCGGATCACAACCTGGGGGAAGGGGCTTTCCACATTGTTGACGCCGTTTTGATTGTGGCTGACCTTCGCCAGGAAGTGCTGCACTTCTTTTTGGCGGTTGCGTCTGTGGGCGGCAAAAACGATATACGAAAGGATCGTAACAACAGCCTCAACAGCACCCAGAATATACTGCTCCGTCAAAAATGCGCCCAGGGCAAACAGCGCCATCACCACAAAATAGACCCAGGTCTGGGGATAGAGCAATCTGCCAAGTTTCTTGTTCATATCAGCCGCCTCCTTAATGGGATCACAAAAAGGATATAATCTCCACATTATCTGTTATTATAACAAATCTATTGGGAAGGTGCAACCGATTTTTAGCCTTTTTCTCAGACTGCGCAAAAAATAATGGTATACAATTCCACCAAAATGTGTTATACTAACCTTGCTATGGGTCGGGATGGGCATTTCCGGCCAACCGGATGCGCTAGGCTGAAAGGCTGCTTCAGTTCGAGTCCTCTCAGCTTATGCATCCACCGAAAATAAATAGCAGCAGGCGTTTTCTGCGCAATGGCGATACGGGGCCGGACGCGCAGACAGCGGGTGCTTTGTTTTGTTACGCATTTTTATCTGTTTCCAACGAAAGGAGTATTATCAAATTGGCTGAAAAACTGAAAATTATCCCCCTTGGCGGTTTGGATGAGATCGGTAAGAACATTACCGTTTTGGAATATGGCAAGGACATGATCGTAGTCGACTGCGGCGTGGGCTTCCCGGATGAGGATATGTACGGCGTGGATCTGGTGATCCCGGACTTTTCCTATCTGGTGCAGAATGCCAAGAAACTGCGGGGTATGTTCATCACCCACGGACACGAGGACCATATCGGTTCTATCCCCTACTGCATGCAGCAGGTAAGCTGTCCCATCCACGGCACCGCTATGACCTGCGGCTTGATCCGGCTGAAACTGGAGGAACATAAGCTCTCCGACAAGGTCAAGCTCATCACCCACAAGCCCGGCGATGTGGTCAAAGCCGGCTGCTTCACCGTGGAGTTTATCCATGTGAACCACTCCATCGCCGATGCGGTGGCCTTCGCCATCCACACCCCTGCAGGCACCGTGGTAATGACAGGCGACTTTAAGATCGACCCCACCGCCACCGACGGCATGATCGACCTGGCAAAGTTCGGTCAGCTGGGCAACGACGGTGTGCTGGCTCTGCTGGCTGACTCCACCAATGTGGAACGCCAGGGCTACACGCCCAGCGAGCATCTGGTGGCGGAGAGTCTGGACCGGCAGTTTAAGAACTGTGACCAGCGGATCATCGTCACCACCTTCGCCTCCAATATGCACCGGATCGCCGCTGTGCTGGCCACCGCCGAAAAATACGGCAGAAAGGTCGCCGTCACCGGCCGCAGCATGGAAAATATGCTGAAGGTGGCCCAGGAGCTGGGCTATATCAAGGTCAAGTCCGGCACTCTGGTGGAGCTGGGAAGCATCAAGAACCTGCCCAACAACAAGATCGTCATCGTTTCCACGGGCTCCCAGGGTGAGAATATGTCTGCCCTGTACCGCATGGCATTTTCCACCCACAAGCAGGTGGATATCACCGCAGGTGACCGGATCATCATTTCCGCCTCTGCCATCCCCGGCAACGAAAAGGCGGTTTCCAAGATCATCAATGAGCTCTACCGCAAGGGTGCTGATGTGGTTTATGAAAAGAGTGAGGGTCTGCACGTATCGGGCCATGCCTGCCAGGAAGAACTGAAGATCATTCACGGCCTGTGCCGCCCCAAGTATTTTATCCCTGTTCACGGCGAGCAGCGGCACCTGCAGCTCCACGGCAAGCTGGCAAAGCAGATGGGCATGAACCCCAAGAATATCTGCATCGGCGAGATCGGCTCTGTGTTTGAGCTGAGCAAGCGCAGCTGCAAGGTAGCCTCCTCCGTCACCGCCGGTATGGTGCTGGTGGACGGCACCGGTGTGGGCGATGTGGGCAGCGTTGTGCTGCGCGACCGGAAGCACCTGGCCCAGGACGGTATGATCGTGGTGTGCATCAATCTGTCCAGCCAGGACGGCAGCATCCTCACAGGTCCCGACATCATCACCCGGGGCTTCGTATATGTAAAGGAATCGGAGCAGCTGATGGAGGATCTGAAGGAGGTGGCTCTGGAGGCTCTGGACCGGTGCCAGCGCAAGCGCATCCGGGACTGGACCGCCATCAAGTCCGCCATCAAAAATGACCTCAGCGGCTACCTCTACAAGACCACCAAACGCAATCCCATGATCCTGCCCGTACTGATGGAAATCTGATCCTAAACTTCTGTCATTCTGAGAGATCCAACTTTCCTATTGTCATTCTGAGCGTAGTGCCGCAGGCACGGAGTCGAAGAATCCGTTCTCTTTAAGTGTACGGATCCCTCGGCTTCGCTCGGGATGACAACAGCGGAAAGATGGCGCTCAGGATGACATTTCTTAAATATGAGGTTTCTGATGAACTATTATTTCGCGCCCATGGAGGGCATTACCGACAGCGTGTTTAGAAGCGCGCACCATACATATTTTTCCGGTGTCACCCGCTACTTCATGCCCTTCATCTCCCCCACCGTCCACCGGGCGCTGACACCCCGGGAAGCCCGGGAAGTGCCGCGGGCAGATAGCGTTCCCTTTGCTGCCGTTCCCCAGCTGCTGACCAAAGTACCGGAGGATTTCCTCTGGGCAGCGGGGCAATGCAGAGATCTGGGATATGACGAGGTGAATCTGAACCTGGGCTGCCCCTCCGGCACCGTCACCGCCAAGGGAAAAGGCTCCGGTATGCTCCGTGACCCGGATGCCCTGGACCGATTCCTGGACGAGATCTTCCGTTCTTCTCCCCTGCCTATTTCCGTAAAGACCCGGCTGGGCTTTGAAAGTGTGGAGGAGTTTCCCCGGCTTATGGATATCTTCAACCGCTATCCCATCAAGGAGCTGACCCTCCACCCCCGGGTGCGGAAGGTCTTTTACAGCGGGGATGTGGATATGCAGGCCTTCCGCTACTGCCTGGAAACCTCCAAAGCTCCCGTGTGCTATAACGGCAATCTCACCAGCATGTCCCAGATCGAAGCCTTCCGCAAGGAATTCCCCCAGGTGGATTCCGTGATGATCGGCAGAGGTCTGGTGGGCGACCCTGGTATGCTCACGCCCGGCGGCACTACGGTAGCTTCCCTGGAGGGCTTTATGGAGCGGCTGGCGCAGGAATACTGCGTGGTGTTCGGCAGCGAGCGCAACGCAATGTTCCGGCTGAAGGAGAACTGGCGGCACCTGCTGTGCCGTTTTGAAGGCAGCGAGAAGCTGGGCAAGCGTCTGCGCAAGACCACCGACCTGCAGGAATATAAGTCCATCGTTCAGGAGATCCTACACACCCTCCCCCTGGCGCCACAGCTCAACCCGGATTGGTGAAACCAAAGCCTTTCCCTCGAGGGGAAGGTGCTGAGCGTCAGCGAAGCGGATGAGGTGAAACACCCCTCATCAGTCATTTGCTCGTGCCTCGCAAATGCCAGCTTCCCCCCAGGGGGGAAGCCTTTTACACCTCGCACAACGATAAAAGCAGTAAATCCCTTGCGGGACTTACTGCTTTTTACTTTACAGCTCCATCGGTGTGGTTTCCTGGCGGGAAACGGAGATCTCCAAATTGCCGTTGCGGCAGCGGATGGCATCGATCATTTCCTTTTCCTTGTTTTCGTCCAGGATGGTGATGTTATAGGTCAGCCGGTAGAGGCTGCCCATGTTGGTGGTCTTGACCCGCACCAGCTCCCAGGACTTGGTGTATTCCCTGAAAATATCCTCAAACACCTGGGTGTAATCCAGATCTTCCGGGATCGTGATATTCAGCACCTTGTAGCGCTGGGCATTTCTGCGACTGCCCATATCCAGGCGGGAGTACAGCATATTGGCACCTCCCAAAATCACCGTAAACAGCACCGCATAACCTAGGTAGCCCATACCGGCAACCAGGCCTGCGCCCATTGCCAGAAACAGCATACCGATCTCCTTCGCCGTACCGGGAACGCTGCGGAAGCGTACCAGGCTGAACGCGCCGGCAACCGCCACGCCTGCGCCCACATTGCCATTGACCATCATGATCACCACGCACACCACCGCCGGCAGCAGCGCCAGGGTGACCACAAAGCTCTTGGTATAGCGGCTGCGGTACATATAGCAGCCTGCGATCATGAGGCCGATCACCAGGGACACACCTACGCACAGCAGAAAGTCCGTAAAATCGATGACGCTGATGTAGTGGGTGTCAAAAATACCCTTAAAGAAGGTTTCAAGCATGTAAGTACGCTCCTTTGCATAGGATCATAGTTTGATAGGCTGTGCCGTATTTGGAAAATGAGGTCTTGAAAATACGGCTTTTCGTCAGATGCTTTGTAAGCCACAGGGGAATGGCGCCGGAGGTCTTCACCTCCATCAGTACCATGCCTTCCGGCAAGATGGGTTGACCGTCCGGCTCCTGGGAAAGAGAAAGCCGGTCCCGCCGGGCATAGATATGGTCGTCGAAGGTCACCCGGAAATCGCTGCCGTCCAGACTGTAGTAGGCCTCCCGCTGATAGGAAAGGAATACCGTCGGCGAAAGGGTTTTGTAGTATGTTCGGAAATACTCCACTTCCCTGCCGATCTGGGTGTCCGGCGGAGGAAGCTCACCCCTGAGCCACGCCATAGCCTGCTGCTCCGGCATAGAAAGGCGCCGCTTATATACAATGCCGTTATACTTCTTTTTCAGCTCTACAAACACTTTGTCGCCGGTTGCCGCCTTGCGGTAGCTGCGGATACGGAGCTTTTCCTTGTACGCCGGCTTTTCAATGCTGCGGCGGATCAGCCGGTAGTTCTCCGTGTCAAAATACACATTCCGGATGGCAGTGCGGCCGTACTGGTCTATGGCCATATGGGGCGCCATGACCTGTAGGATTTCCTCTTTTTGGGCTGCGGTGAGAAGGTATTTAATCTCGTACCGCTTAAAAACCGCCTGGTAAGCCACCGCTTTTGTCACTCCTCAACCGTTATATCCAATCCCAGCTCTGCGGGACGGAATCGGGGACACACATTCTCCGAGGATGTGATCACCGATGCTGCCAGCATCGAGCCGATCTCAATGGCCTGGGGCAGCTCCTTGCCGTAGGTCAGGCCGATGGCTACGCCTGCGCAGAAGGCATCTCCCGCGCCGGTAGTGTCCTTCACATGGACCCGGCGGGCGGGACAGCAGCCGCTGTTTCCCTGGATATCGGCATACACAGCGCCCCGGTCACCCATGGTCACCACCATTGCCGGGATCCGGGCCTGCAGGGTCTTCTCCCGGATGATCTTTCTAAGCTCCTCGGGAGCAAGTCCCTGGTAGTCGTCCAAAAACAGCTGCCCCGCCTCCTGCAGGTTGCAGATGAAGCAGGTAAATTTCTGCAAAAAGTCACGGCGCTTGGCGGCGATGCTCATGTTGGACACCACGCCAAAGACCTTGGTGTTATACTTTTCTGCCAGCTCCAGAATGCGCTTGACCAGCTCCTTGTCCAGGTCCACCTCCAGCACAACGGAATCCGCCTTGCTGAATATCTCATCGCCCTTTTCTTCCAAAAGGTCCAGTAGCGGCAGCATATTGGGACGCTTGGAGATGGAGCCTGCAACATCGCCGTTATTGTCAAACACCGCCAGCCAGGTTCCCATACCGTCGGGCATCGTCAGCACATAATCCACATTGACCTTGTGGTTGCGCAGCTTTTTGACAACATCCTCGCCCAGGGGCGTATCATCCACGATCCCAAGGAAGGTGGGACGCAGCTCTGCGTTGGCGATATCCTCCACCACATTCCGGGCAACGCCGCCGTGGAGATATTCCACACGACCCACATTGCGTCCAGTGGGGATATAGGCATCCTCCGGGAAGCCCTTGATATCCACGAACGTTGCGCCGATCACTACGATTCCCATATTGTTCCCTCCATAAAGCTTTTATTTAGTATAACACGAAATATAGAAACTTGCTAGAGGTTTTGTCGCATCTCGCAGAAAAAAGCGCATCCGGACAGCAGGAATCATATAGAAAAAAACTGAGCGATGGAAATTACATGTATAATTTACTGGCAATCTATGGACAAAAATGAAATGAGTTTTGAACAACTTTCGAATAATAAACGAATTTTCTGTTGCCTGTACAGAAAAAAGGGGCACGGAAATTCCATGCCCCTTATAAAATTATGCTTCCTTGGGTACGCCCTTCATGGTCAGGCTGATGCGGTGACGCTTCTCGTCCACATCCAGCACTGCCACCTTCACGATATCGCCAACCTTGACGGCTTCGCTGGGGTGCTTCAGACGGCGGTTTGCCACCTGGGAGATATGCACCAGGCCGTCCTGGTGGACGCCGATATCCACGAACACGCCGAAGTCGATCACATTGCGCACCGTTCCGGTGAGCACCATGCCGGGCTTTAAGTCCTTCATCTCCAGCACATCCTTGCGCAGGATGGGAGCGGGCAGCTCATCACGGGGGTCACGGCCGGGCTTGTGCAGCTCCTTGGCAATGTCCAGCAGCGTCGGTTCACCTACACCGCATTGCTCTGCCAGGCTGGCGGCACCAAGCTGCTCGATCCGCTGCGTCAGCTCAGAGAGATTTCCCGGAATGTCCTTTTTATCGTACCCGCAGAGCTTCAGCAGCTGATAGGCCGCCTCGTAGGACTCCGGGTGAACACCGGTATTGTCCAAAATTTCCTTACTCTCCGGCACACGCAGGAAGCCAGCGCACTGCTGGAACGCCTTGGGCCCCAGCTTCGGCACCTTCTTCACCTGGGCACGGGAGGTAAAGGCTCCGTTCTCCTCCCGGTATGCCACGATATTCTTAGCGGTGGCAGCTGTAAGACCGGACACCTGCCGCAGCAGGCTCTGGGAAGCGGTGTTCAGGTCCACGCCTACCGCGTTGACGCAGTCCTCCACAACACCGCCCAGCGCGGCATCCAGCTCCTTCTGGGGACAATCGTGCTGGTACTGTCCCACGCCGATGGCCTTGGGATCGATCTTCACCAGCTCAGCCAGAGGATCCTGCAATCTGCGGGCGATGGACACAGCGGAGCGGAGGTTCACATCAAACTCCGGGAACTCCTCCGCAGCCAGGGGCGATGCGGAATAAACCGACGCACCGGCCTCATTGACGATGGCATAGGCTGCCTCGGGGAAAGATTGCAGCAGCTCCACGGTCATGGCCTCGGTCTCACGGGATGCGGTGCCGTTGCCGATGGCGATGTGGCGCACCTTGTGCTTGCGCATGAGTCTGCCCAGCACCTCGATGGCTTCTTCCTTTTTGCGCTGGCTGAAGGTGGGATACACCACAGCGGTGTCCAGCACCTTACCGGTGGCATCCACCACCGCCACCTTGCAGCCGTTGCGGTAGCCGGGGTCAAGACCCATGGTCACAAAGCCCTTCACCGGCGGCTGCATCAGCA
>JAZPXW010000027.1:0-2028 GCA_045543895.1 Faecousia sp. | reverse complement strand
ATGTTGTTGAGCTTGGTATCGTTATGGGTCACCCGCAGGGGGAGCTTTCCCTCCCGCAGAGCCTGCATTGCCACAGAGCAATCGGCCTTTCTGTCCATAACAAACTTGATCTCATCCTGAACCTGGGCGGCACGGCCCAGCTTGTCTGCTTCCAGAGCAGCCAAAAACTTTTGAAAGCGGTTTTCGGTGTCGTGGAACCGGGCGATGGGCTCATGGAGAGTTTCCGCCGGATAGCCCTGGAGCATAAATTGGAAGCGTCCAAAGGCACGGGCAGAAGCTTCAAACAGCTCCGGTGTGGCCTTCTGATAGCACTCAGTGTTTTCGATAAAGGGAGTCAGCCGCCACACCTTGCCGTTGCAGTCGGTGTAGAAATCCTTGCCGTCTTTGGTCTTGACGATGCTCAAGGTCTCCCGCAGGGGATCGCCACCGGCTTCTATGATCTTATCCCGCAGGTAGGATGTGATCCCTACCATGTTTTCCATCAGCTCCTCCGGGTGGGGGAAGGCGGCAGAGGAAAGACCCTGCAGAATAAACCGAATACAGTCACCGTCCTGAGGCTGGCAGAGCACACAGAAGGTATCGTTAATATGCCCCTGGCCGTAGCGAACCGCACCCAAAAGCGTGGCAGGGAAGTCGTAGGCGGAAAGGACTTCCTTCAATACGGCAGGCTCAGCAGGCAGATAGATCTTGTCCATGAAATGTACCTCCAAGGTGAGAAATAGTCTGTAAAGATTATAGTATAGAGAACCCGGATTTGCAACAGGATTTGTAAAAAATTGCAGAAATTGCCGTGGAGCGCGCTGTACGGTATTGCAGGATAAAAATGCCGGTGCTATAATAAAAACAATCGGGGGAGGCCCCCGGAATAAAGAAAGGAGAACTATTTGAAAGAAAGTGTGAAGAAGAGCGGCCTAAAAGCAACTCTTCTGAAGTACGGTAAGCGGTACTTCATTGAAGCAATGGGAGCCATGGCAAACGGATTATTCGCCTCGCTCCTGATGGGAACCATCATTAAGACCCTGGGACAGCAGCTTGGAAATCTTGTTTCCGGGTCGAGCCTGCAGCTATTGGCAGATGCCTTGGTGCAGATCGGAGATTTTGCCTGCGCGGCAGATGGCTGCGCTATGGCAATGGCCATCGGCTATGCTCTGAAAGCCCATCCTCTGGTGCTGTTTTCTTTGGCGGCAGTGGGATATGCTACCGATGTTTTGGGTGGCGCGGGCGGTCCGCTTGCGGTGCTGATCGTAGGCATCGTGGCATCGGAAGTGGGTATGCTGGTCAGCAAGAAGACAAAAGTGGATGTGATCGTTACGCCCTTTGTCACCATTATGGTCGGCTGCGGTCTGGCGCTTCTGATCGCCGGCCCTATCGGCGCAGGCGCGAAGGCGTTGGGCGGCATTATCCGCTGGGCGACCCTGCAGCAGCCTTTTATTATGGGCGTTGTGATCTCCGTGGTCATGGGCATGATTCTGACATTGCCGATCAGCTCTGCCGCGATCTGTGCCAGCTTGCTGCTGACAGGTCTTGCCGGTGGCGCCGCAGTGGCTGGCTGCTGCGCGCAGATGGTAGGCTTTGCGGTGATCTCCTTCCGGGAAAACCGCTGGGGCGGCCTGATCGCCCAGGGCCTGGGTACATCCATGCTCCAGGTTCCCAATATCTTCAAAAACCCCCGTATCTGGATCGCGCCCACCCTTGCGTCGGCGATCACAGGTCCGATCGCTACCATGGTCTTCAAGCTGGAAATGAACGGCGCGCCGGTCTCCAGCGGCATGGGTACCTGCGGTATGGTCGGTCCCATTGGTGTGATCTCCGGCTGGCTCAGCCCTGATAAGGCGGCGGAGGGCGCTGTGGCGATCACCCCGGGCGCTATGGATTGGATCGGACTTTTGCTGATCTGCATCGTTCTGCCTGCGATCCTTAGCTGGGTGTTTGACCTTGTCCTGCGTAAGATAGGCTGGGTCAAGGACGGCGATATGAAGCTTTCTGTATAATAGTAGAGGGCGTGTCCGGTGGGACACGCCCTTTTTT
>JAZPXW010000026.1:0-16031 GCA_045543895.1 Faecousia sp. | reverse complement strand
GACGGATTTTTCGTCTTGCGAACTTTTTCCTGCAACATATCAATCGACATAGCCATTCCCTCCACTTTTTCTCTATATTTCTATTGTAACACAGTTTTCGCTCCTTGCAAGGAGAAAAACCTTTCCTGCGTAGAAAAAATCGCAATGGGAATACTATTGTCGAAAGGAGGGATTGGTATGAAAGCAACCGGATGGGCTGTAACCCTGGGTCTGGGCGCTGCCGCAGGTGCCGTTGCGATTATGATGATGCCGCGGACAAACCCCGCAAGAAGGCTGGCTGCCAAGGCCGCATACACGGTGGAGGACACCGCCTGCAAGGTAACGGATAAGATCGTAGGCAAAATGGATAATATGTAAGAAAACCCCGGTTTTGGTGTGTTCCAAAACCGGGGTTTTGATTATTTGGCATCCACGATGATCTCACCGTTTTCCACTCGGACAGAAATGGCAGAAATGGGAGACTCAAAGGAATCGATGATCCGCTCGCTGATGGGATCCTCCAGTTCCTTTTGGATGGTACGGCGCAGGTTTCTGGCACCGTAAACCACGGAATAGGCCTTATCCACCAGGTATTCCCGCACACCGTCTTCCCAGGTAAGGGTCAGGCCTCGGGCCGCCAGGCTGTCTGCCAGCTCGCGAAGCATAATATCCGCAATGCCCAGGAAGTTCTCCTTGGACAGATGGTTGAAGGTGATGATCTCATCCACGCGGTTGATAAACTCCGGGCGGAGGAAGCCGCGCAGCGCCTTCATGGTCTTTTCCTTGGTCTGGTCATTCTCGCTGCGGCCAAAGCCCAGTCCGCCAACAGCACCCTCGCTGCCAGCGTTGGAGGTCATCACGATGATGGCGTTTTCAAAATTCACCGTTCTGCCCTGGGAGTCGGTGATACGACCGTCATCAAGCACCTGCAGCAGCATATTCAGCACATCCGGGTGAGCCTTTTCGATCTCGTCAAACAGCACCACGCTATAGGGTCTGCGGCGGATCTTCTCGGTCAGCTGACCTGCCTCATCATAACCCACATAGCCGGGGGGAGAACCGATCAGCTTGGAGACCGTATGCTTCTCCATATATTCGGACATATCCAGACGGATGAGAGAATCCACGCTGTCAAACAGATCGTTTGCAAGGCACTTGACCAGCTCCGTCTTACCCACACCGGTAGGTCCTACAAAGATAAAGGAAACCGGGCGTTTCTTGGGGCTGATGCCCACACGGTTTCGCCGGATTGCCCGGGCAACCGCATCCACCGCCTCGTCCTGGCCGACGATATGGCTCTTGAGCCGCTCTGCCAGTCCCTTGATCTGCTGATATTCCTGCGCCTTGATCTTGGAAGCCGGGATCTTGGTCCAAAGTTCAATGATCCGCGCCAGGTTCTCCATAGTCAGCTTAGGCGCCGGCAGCTGCTCCAAGCGTTCGATCTGGTCCGCAAGCTGGTAGAGCTTGCTGCGAATGAGCGCCAAACGCTCGTAATCCTGGTTCTCCGTATTCTCGTTGATAAGCCGAAGCTCCAGCTCGTAATCATCCCGCTCCTTCTTAAGCTCTGCCAGTTGGGATATCTCCTTACAGCGCAGGTTTACATCGGAGCAGGCCTCATCCATCAGATCGATGGCCTTATCCGGCAGGAAACGGACGGTGATATACCGCTCGGACAGGATCACGCACTGCCGGGCGATCTCCGGAGAGATCTCCACGCCGTGGAATTCAGCATAGCTCTTGGCAATGCCCTGCATGATCTGGCAGGCCTCTTCGATGGAAGGCTCCGCCACGGTCACCGGCTGAAAGCGGCGCTCCAGAGCGGCATCCTTTTCAATGTGCTTGCGGTATTCATTGAAGGTGGTGGCGCCGATCACCTGGATCTCGCCGCGGGAAAGGGCAGGTTTGAGGATATTGGCTGCGTTCATAGAGCCTTCCGCATCACCGGCACCCACCAGGTTATGGACCTCATCGATCACCAAGATAATGTTGCCGCAGGCTTTGATCTCGCTGATCAGACTCTTCATACGGCTCTCAAACTGACCGCGGAACTGGGTTCCGGCAACCAGGGCCGTAAGATCCAGCAGGAACACTTCCTTATCCTTAAGCTTATGAGGCACATCTCCCGCAACGATCCGCTGGGCAAGACCTTCTGCAATGGCGGTCTTACCGACACCGGGCTCACCGATGAGGCAGGGATTGTTCTTCTGCCGTCTGTTAAGGATCTGCACGATCCGCTCCGTCTCCACATCACGACCAATGACCTTATCCAGCTTGCCCTCCCGGGCACGGCCTGTCAGATCCATGCAGTAGCTATCCAGGAACTTGTGCTTCTTATTCTTCTTTTTGGACGGCTCCTCCCCTGCTCCCTGGTCCGCAGGCTCTTTAGGCTGCCGCGCAGGCAGATTGCTGCCGCCAAACAGCTGATTGATCAGCGGAAAGGTAGCGGTGCGGGATTCGGGGTCTTCATCATCCTGCAGATCGTTCTGGGCGAACATGCTGCCCATCTCGTCGCTGAGGGCATCCAAGTCCTCTTCGGAGATGCCCATCTGCTTCACAGCAGCATCGATCTGGGGAATGCCCAGACTTCTGGCGCACTTAAGGCAGTAGCCCTCATTGAGGGTGTTGCCGTTCTCGATTTTGGTAATAAACACAACCGCAATATTCTTTTTGCACTTGGTACACAGTTTGGGTTGCATTGTAATCACTCCTTTTGCTGGGGAAATACTTTTGATGGCAGTATATCACACTCCGCCATCAAAAGAGAAAACATTCTATTAAATATTTACGCTCAGCCCTTCACCGGGACATTCGAAAATATCGATGCCGTTATCATACCACAGGTGGCTCATATAGAGTCCTCCGGCAGGCACGGTAGGACCTGCGGCGGTGCGGTTACCGGAATCCAATATCGCGCCGATCTCCTGGGGCTTGATCTTCCCTTCCGCGGCATATACCACGGTTCCTGCCATGGCCCGTGCCATATTGTAAAGGAAGCCGTTTGCGCAGACCCGCAGATAGATCAGATTCCCCTTCCGCTCCACATTGTAATAATACACAGTACGGACGGTGGATTTGACATCGGTTCCCACGCTGCGGACAGCGGCAAAATCGTGAGTACCCACGAACTGGGAGGCAGCCTCCTGCATGATCTTCTCGTCCAGATGTTTGGGATAGAACCATGCTCTGTTCACATAGAACGGATCCCGGACCCGGGAATTATAGATCAGATAGGTATATTCCTTGCGGCTGCAGGAGCCAATAGCATTGAAATCCTCACTGACCTCAAAGGCCTTTGTCACCACGATATCCGTAGGAAGATGCGTGTTGAGCGCATACGGGATGCGGTCCACCGGAATGGTGGAGGTGGTACGGAAATTCGCCACATAGCACTTGGCATGGACACCGGCATCGGTTCTTCCGCAGCCGGTCACATGGACGCTGTGGGAAACCACCATGGAAATGGCCTTTTCCAAGGTCTGCTGCACGGTGGCAAGACCTTTTTGCATCTGCCAGCCGTGGTAGGCCGTACCCTCGTAGGTCAAAAACAACGCAATATTACGCATAACCTACCTCACAGCCCGAAATTGGCCAGCACAACCACTGCGGCGATCAGCACAGCCAACACACCAAAGGAGAAAATATCCTCCCTGTGGAAACGCAGCAGCTTCATCTTGGTGCGTCCGGCACCACCCTGGTAGCAGCGGCACTCCATAGCCGTTGCCAGCTCATCGGCACGGCGGAAGGCGCTGATGAACAGCGGAACCAGAATGGGAACCAAGGCTTTGACCCGCTGCATCAGATTGCCGGTCTCAAAATCGGCGCCTCTTGCCTTCTGGGCAGACATGATCTTATCGGTTTCTTCAATGAGTGTGGGAATGAAGCGCAGCGCAATACACATCATCATGCTCAGTTCATGCACCGGCACTTTGATCTTTTTAAGGGGGCTCAGCAGGGATTCCAAACCGTCGGTCAGCGCAATGGGAGAAGTGGTGTAGGTCAGCAGGAAGGTTCCGGTGATCAGCATCAGAATTCTCACCACCATCAGCACCGCCCGGACAACACCCTCCATAGTAACGGTGATGGGGCCCAGCTTAACGAGCACATTCTCGCCACCTGTGAAGAACAGGTTCAGAAGTCCCGTAAACACCAGGATCAGCACCAGCGGCTTCATGCCCTTGACGATGGATTTCAGCGGAATGGTAGAAATACCAATGGTAATTGCCAGGAATGCCAGGCAAACACCGTAGGATATCCAACTTTTTGCCATAAACAGCGCAACGATATAGCCCACCAGCACCAGCAGCTTGGTTCTGGGGTCTAACCGGTGCACCACGGAATTTCCCGGGAAATATTGACCCAGGGTAATATCCTTAAGCATCCGCCGCACCTCCCTTCAGAGAGCGCAGCGCATCGATCGCCTGCTGCATGGTGTAGATCGGCTTTACATCCAGGCCCAGCTGGCGAAGCTTCATAAATACCCTCGTCAGCTCCGGGATGTCAAGGCCCATTTCCACCAGCTCATCAGCACGCTGGAATACCTCATCGGGCGTGCCATCCATAGCAAGGGAGGCATCGCACATCACAAGCAGGCGGTCTGTCAGTCTGGCAACATCGTTCATGGAATGGCTGACCATCATAATGGTCGCATTCTTCGCCCTGCGATAGGACTCAATATTAGAAAGGATATCTTCCCTGCCCACAGGGTCCAGGCCGGCGGTAGGCTCGTCCAGGATCAGGATCTCCGGCTCCATTGCGATCACACCGGCAATGGCGACACGGCGCTTCTGTCCGCCGGACAGGTCAAAGGGAGATACCTCCAGCTGGGCATCGGTAATGCCCACAAAGCCGGCAGCTTCCCGCACCCGGCGGTCTACTTCCTCGTTGCTCAGACCCATGTTCTTAGGGCCAAAGGCAATGTCCTTATATACCGTCTCCTCAAACAGCTGGTACTCCGGATACTGGAACACCAAGCCCACACGGAAGCGGCTCTGCCGGGTAGTCTTCTTATCCGCCCAAATATCCTTTCCATCCAGCAGAATCTTGCCGGAGGTGGGCTTCAAAAGGCCATTGAGATGCTGCATCAAGGTGGATTTACCGGAACCGGTATGACCGATGATGCCGATAAACTCTCCCCGTTCCACGCTGAAAGAAACATCCTTCAGCGCCATATGCTCAAAGGGCGTACCCTGGCTATATATATGTTCAAGATTTTGTACCTGTAAAAAAGGTGCCAATTTCTATTCCTCCAGTGGTCAGGCCTTTAAATCATTGTAAAGTGCCTGCGCACAATCTTCTGCGTTCAAACGGTCCAGCGGCAGGCTGAATCCCAGCTTGTTCAGCTCATAGCACAGCTCCACCGTATCCGGCGCAGCCAGTCCAATGCTGTGGAGCAGCTCCACCTGGGAAAACACAGCCTCAGGCGTCCCGTCCGCCGCCACCTTACCCTTGTGAAGCACCACCACACGGTCTGCCTTGGCAGCCTCGTCCATATGGTGCGTAATAAGGACTACGGTGATCCCCTTCTCCCGGTTGAGCCGGGCAATGGTCTCCATGACCTCTCTGCGTCCTCTGGGATCCAGCATCGCCGTGGGTTCATCCAGCACGATGCACTTAGGCTCCATTGCGATCACGCCGGCAATAGCGATGCGCTGCTTCTGTCCGCCGGACAGAAGGTGGGGCGCATGCTCCCGGTATTCGTACATGCCCACCTGCTGCAGCGCCCGATCAACCCGGTGGCGGATCTCCGGCGCGGCAACGCCCAGATTTTCCGGGCCAAAGGCCACATCCTCCTCCACCACATTGGCAACGATCTGGTTGTCGGGATTCTGGAACACCATGCCAACGCTGCGCCGGATGGCGATCAGTCTGTCGGCATTGGCGGTATCCATACCGCACACCCAGACCTTACCACCGGAGGGCAGCAGGATGGAATTAAAATGCTTTGCAAGGGTGGATTTACCGCAGCCGTTGGAACCCAGGATCGCCACAAAGGTACCTTCCTCTATGGTCAGATCCAGATCCTCAAAAACCACTACATCCGGAGTATCGTCTACTCCGGAGTAAGTGTAGGCCAGGTTTTCCACCTTAATTGCTTCTTTCAAAAGAAACACCTCTTTATCAATCGGGTTTCAACTTCCCTCAGCTCAGGGAGTCCATCTGCCGGTGCTGCCGCAGGGAAGCATCCGACCGGTGGATCTTACGGTAAGCCCCAGTTCGCCCACCGATGTACTGCCGCCATGATTCTGGGAGAACACCACATCCGCCGCATAGCCGACCGCGGAGGGTGCAAGGCCGGTGGTATAGGCATTGATAATCACAAACAGCGGATCGTCGGTCAGCAGCTTCGCCACCTCCAGCAGGAAGGGATAGAAGCTGGTTTCCATCTTCCATATCTCACCGCTGGGTCCGCGGCCGTAGCTGGGCGGATCCATAATAATGCCGTCGTACCGGCGGCCACGGCGGATCTCCCGCTGGATAAACTTGGAGCAATCGTCCACGATCCAATGGATGGGTCTATCCGCAAGGCCGGAGGCTACAGCATTTTCCTTGGCCCAGGCCACCATGCCCTTGGACGCATCCACATGGTAGACCTCTGCTCCTCCGGCAGCAGCCGCCAAAGTGGCACCGCCGGAATAAGCAAACAGGTTCAGAACACGGGTGGGTCTACCTGCAGAGGCCACCTTATCCCGGATATAATCCCAGTTGGCAGCCTGCTCCGGGAATACACCGGTGTGCTTAAAGTTCATGGGTTTTACATTGAAGGTCAGGTAATCCTTATACTTGATCTGCCAGCGCTCCGGCAGATGATGGTCAGACCAATGGCCGCCACCGGTGGATGAGCGGATATATCTGGCATCGTACTTTTTCCATTCCGGTGCTACCCGGGGGGTATCCCAGATCACCTGGGGGTCAGGACGCACCAGGAAATACTTTCCCCAGCGCTCCAACCGCTCACCCTTGGTGGCATCCAGAACTTCATAATCCTTCCACTGATCGGAAATCCAAATCATAGTAACCTCCTGCTCAGCCTACTGCACCATCATCTGGATTTTCTCCATCGGGAAGCGTAGGCGCATCGGGATCAATGGTTTCCTCCGGAATGGTGGTTTCCGTTGCAGTTACAAATTCCTTCCATGCCTCCTCGGTGTGGACGGGACAGACAAAATACGGAGCTTTGATCTTCTGATCCAGCTTGCCGTCTATTCCCTTGAACACATCATCCTCACCCTTCTTGGTGACCTGATAAATCATATTCTCCTGGGCATAGATCTCATACAGGCCGGTCTTGGTAGCCTTATAGAGTTCCTGAACTTCCTCTGCAGTCATCTTGACCAGGGACTTCTTCTCGATCTTGACCTCAGGATCCTTTTCGGCAAACAGCTTGCAGAATTCATTGGCAACACCCTTACCGGTGGTGCAGTAATCCACAGAAACATGCTTGTCGCAGGTCAGCTTGGGTGCATCCTCTTTATAGACCTTCGCCTCAGCGACGCGGGTCAGTTCACTGCCTCGAACATCGTTTTTGCAGGCATCCGTTGCCAGCATGCCGGAATCCAGGCACACGTTCACAGTGATCATACCGTTGTAGTCGGTAAGGCTCTTTCGGGAAAGTCCTTCGTGCAGAGGAGTGAGCACTCTTCTCCACAGAATGGCCGCGGGGTTATTACCCTGACCGTAGGCCATATTCACCACTTCGGGCTGATCGAAACCGCACCAGACAGCGGCAGAATAATAGCCGGTATATCCGCAGAACCAGCGGTCCTTATTGCTGGATGTGGTGCCGGTTTTACCGTAAATATACTGACCGCTGATCTTTGCCTCGGTACCGGTACCGAAGTTAGCGGCATCACTCAGGCAATAGTGCATATAGTTTGCGGTCTTGTAGCTGTAGATCTTGCGGCTTTCCTGGGTATTGTCCAGCACCAGGTTGCCATCGTTATCATAGACCTTGGTAAAGGTTCGGCCTTCACGGTAAACGCCGTAATTTGCAATCGCAGCGAAGGCTACCGCCATATCTCGAACAGACGCGCCTTCTGTCAAGGCGCCCAGAGCCAGCGGCGCATAGTCGATATCCGACTTGATCTCACCGTTAGGTGCGACGAAATGGTCAGTCAGGCCGGAAATGCCAAACTGTTCCTTAGCAAATTGATAACCATAGCTGGTGCCGATCAGCGCAAGGGAATTGACCGCAACCGCGTTGATAGAGCGGCGGAAACCGTCGTGGACGGTAAGAGAGTACTCGTACTTGCGGCTGTCATTCTTGGGCCAGCCGGTATTGCCACTATATTTAATAGGAAGATCCTTTACAACCGTAGCCGGAGTAATCGCGCCAGACTCAAAGCCTGGGCCATAAACAGCGATGGGCTTTGTGGAAGAACCGGTCTGCAGCTTGGAGTCCACAGCACGATTCTGACCATCATGGACCTTATCATTGCCGACACCGCCGGACATAGCCACGATGTCACCGGTTCGGTTATCCACCACAACAATGGCGGATTGCAGCTGCTGACCGCCTCTTGTTTTGGGGATCTTGGAAAGATCGGTATAGATGTTATCCACAGCATCCTGCGCCTTCATATCCAGGCAGGAATAAATATGATAACCGCTGCGGCTGATCAGCTGCTTGTAATAACCTTTAGAGGAATCGTTCCATTCAACACCGTCCCGCTCAGCCAGTGCCTGGGCAACATCTTCAATGACAGTATCCACATAGTAGGAATACACCTCACGGGAGGCATCCTCGGCGACGGGGATGGCAGTATTGCACTCGGGGCAGAAGAACTTACCGTCTTCCTTCTCCACGAGAGTGCTGACAATGCCCTTGTAGCCACAGCCTTCGGCGGGGCAGCGAGCCATGGTGTCCTCAAAATCAATACCCCGCTTAAACACCAGTTCCTGCGCTACCGCCTCGTCGTACTCCTCCTGGGTGATCCAGCCCTGTTCCAGCATTTCTTCCAGCGTATCCATCTGGCGGATCTTGTTGCGCTGGGCACCGTTCATACCGCCTGCATCCAGGTTTTCCCGGTAGGGATTGTACAGTGAGGGGTTATTGGTAATGCTGATAAGACTTGCGCACTCGGCAATCGTCAGAGATTCCAGCTCCTTGCCAAAATAAATAGCTGCTGCTCTCTTAACGCCGTTGCAGCGGTTGCCCATATAGATCTCGTTGAGATACCATTCCATGATATCTTCTTTGCTGTAACGCTTTTCATATTCCAGCGCTGTGAAGATCTCCTGCACCTTACGCTGAACGGTAACTGCCCAGTTGTCGGTAACATTTTTCACCAGCTGCTGGGTAATGGTCGAGCCGCCTCTGTCGCCGTTGCCGAAGAACATAAAGAAGCAGGCCTTTATGGTGGTGATCCAGTCAACACCCTGGTGCTCAAAAAAGCGCTTGTCCTCGATGGCGATGGTGGCATGGAGCAGATCCTCGGGGATGTTCTCATAGTCCACCCAGTCACGGTTGTTTTCCGCGTACAGGTTCTGGAGCTTCTCGATCTCTCCGTTGCGATCCACATAGTAAACATAGGAGTTCAGGTCCAGCGCGTAGCTGTCGGTGTCGGTACCCACATAGGGAAGCACCTCAAATTCCAGATAGTCGCCCAGGGAGCCTGCAAACACAGCCAGACAGATACCAAAAATGATCAGCACCGTGGCGGCTGCGCCCAGAGCGATCTTGGAAGCGCCAAATACCACTCTCCAGATCTTCAGCAGAATATCCACAGACCAGTGGGGTTTCCAGGACTGCGCCTGCGGCTTTTCTTTTTTATTTTGCTTTTCAGACATAATATTACCTCCATATGCGCGGCCGGATCGCCGCAAATGGTAACGCATTTTCTTAACATTGTGCCCAGCGCATACCGCTGTTCGTATAATTATAGCATATCCACCCGAAAAACGAAAGACCCAATTTCTTAATAATCTATAAACTTCCGTAAATACTATTTGCGAAAGGAGAAACAATTATGAGGAGATTGCATAATATATATTGTATCCTGTGTCTGGGATATCT
This sequence comes from Faecousia sp., assembly GCA_045543895.1. GTDB lineage: Bacteria > Bacillota > Clostridia > Oscillospirales > Oscillospiraceae > Faecousia. The sequence continues at coordinate 6,040 of JAZPXW010000026.1, read as the reverse complement.
GTTAGGGGTGTTCCGCGGGCAGATCGCTCTGTGGAAAGAGCCTGACCCAACCCCCATCCGCGTATTCCCCTATTCCGTGTCTATGCTGCCCGAAGAAGATCAGCGCACCTTGGAAAAAGGGATTCGGGCGGACTCGATCATAGAGCTGACCCGCCGTTTGGAGGACTATTTATCCTGATGCCCTCTTGATTTTCAAAGCTTTTTCCTGTACAATATAGCCACAGAGAAGTTGCAGGAGGTAATACAAATGGCAGATCGCTATGGTTCTGATTTTATGACCATCGTAGACGAAGACGGAGAGGAATTCGAGCTGGAGGTCCTTACCACCCTGGACTATAACGGATGCAGCTACCTGGCTGTGATCCCTGCAGGCGAGGAGGATACCAACCTGGAGATCAGCATCCTCAAATCTGTCGATGAGGATGGCGAACCCATTCTCTGCGCCATTGAAGACGATTTGGAGCTGGAAACCGTATACCAGCTGATCATGGATGCTCTTTACGAGGATCCCGAAACAGAAGACTGATTCTTTCCTGCTTGGTGCGTGATGTGTCCTTTTGGACCCACATCATTGAATAGGGATGCTTGACTTCCTTTGTTGGATTGCAGGCCTCCCGCCCACGCTTTGACGATGGGCGGACGTTGGAAGCAGCTAAAACTAGGAGCGGCAACCCACCTGCCATATCGTGCAGGTCATAATTGGATGCACACGGCCAAAGCGGGATTATGGGTCCGGGAGGAAACTCTCCGGGCCCATTTTTTATGGATTGTGCTACTTTTCGCCATAATGTAAATTTAACCCTTGAAAAAAGAAGATTCATCGGTTATAATAGGCGAGTCTATATGCTCAACACCAAGGAGCAACACCAATCAGACCAACGAGAGGAATTGATTCACATGAGCGCATCCAGCAAGAAAAAGCTCCGCAAGGAGCAAAATGCCGCTGCACTGACTGAGAAGCAGCTGGCCGAACAGAAAGAATCCAAAAAATTAAAGGTCTACACCATCTCCTTCGTGTCCGTTCTGGCACTGGTGATCGTGATCGCCCTGGCAGTTGGCGGTATCAATGCCTTTATGAACAGCGGTATCCTGCAGCGCAGCAACGATGCCGTGACCATCGGCGAGAATACCCTGTCCAATGCCGACCTGAACTATTACTACATGGACCTGGTCCGCGGTGATTTCAACAGCTGGTATCAGAGCTACGGCGAAAACACCCAGATGTTTGTGCAGTGGATGCAGGGTCTGGATATTACCAAGCCTCTGAACGAGCAGGTTGCCGATCCCGACACCGGTAAGACCTTTGCCGATACCTATAAAGACAAGGCTATCGAGTCCGCCAAGGAAGTCTATGCGATTTACGACCTGGCACAGAAGGCCGGCTTCACCCTGACCGAGGAGCAGAAGCAGCAGGTAGAGATCAATATGCAGTCTCTGGAGCTCTATGCCGCTATGAACAACAGCAGCACCTCCAGCTACCTCAAGCAGCTCTATGGTCCCGGCGCTACCCTGGATAACTACCGCAACTATCTGGAAGTCAAGAACGTTGCAACCAACTATGCCCAGAGCATTTATGATGGCTTTGAGTACAGCAAGACCGACATCTCCGACCGCAATAAGGAAGACTACGACGAGTTCTCCACCTTCGACTATTCCGTATTCTTTGTAGATGCTGACAGCTTCCTGGCATGCAACGACGAAGCCCCCGTTGAGGGTCACGAGCACTCCGCTGAGGAGCAGGCTAACGCTCTGAAGGCCGCTGAGGAAGCCGCAAAGGCTCTGGTTGCCTCCGGCGCAACCACCACCGAAGAGCTGAATGCTGCTATCGCTGCTTCTGATGCATACAAGGATGATGAGGATGCAAAGGCTGGCGACCGTATGGGCTACTCCCTGTCCCAGGTGAGTGAGAACCAGGGCAACTGGCTGAAGGCTGCTGACCGCAAGGTGGGCGACCTGGATATGCTCCCCAACGAGGTAAAGACCACCGATGCTGACGGCAAGGAAACCACCAAGGTCACCGGCTACCATGTCATGCTGTACCTCGGCAGAGAGGATAACGAGCAGAACCTGGTAACTGTGCGCCATATTCTTGCCAACTTCAAGGGCGGCACCACCGACGCAAACGGCAACAAGACCTACAACCTGTCCGAGAAGAATGCCGCTAAGGAAGCCATTGAGGCTATCCAGAAGGAGTGGCAGGATAAGGGCGGCACTCTGGAAGCCTTCGAGGCTCTGGCTAAGGAAAAGACTGAAGACGGCGGCTCCAAGGAAAACGGCGGTCTGTATGAGGATGTTTATCCCGGCCAGATGGTTACAAACTTCAACGATTGGTGCTTCGCAGAAGGCCGCAAGGCTGGTGACTACGGCATCGTGGAGACCGAGTACGGCTATCACTTGATCTACTTCGTCAGCAAAAACGCCGACACCACCTACCGCGACTTGCTCATTGAGGATACCCTGCGCAGCGAGGAATACACCGAATGGTATGAGACTCAGCTGGAAAATGCTAAGGTCACCGAGCTGAACACCAAGTACCTGTCCCTGGACCACATTATGGCAATGAACTAATATGCCGAAAAGCACCCTGCTCGCAGGGTGCTTTTCTTGCGAATAAAAACCGCTTCCCGTGGAATCATCCCATAGGAGGCGGTTTTTTGAAGTATTTCTTTTCTGTGTTGGCGGGGTTTCTTGCAGGCGCCGTGACCGGTTTGTTCGGTGCAGGCGGCGGTATGGTGCTGGTACCGCTGCTGTCGCTTCTGGTCAAGCTGCCGGAGGAAGAGATCTTCCCGGCATCGGTCAGCATCATTGTCCCTGTTTGCGTAGTCTGTCTGGTCATGACCGGCGGCGCACTTCCCTGGCAGCAGGCGCTCCCCTATCTTGTGGGCAGCTGCATCGGCGGTGTGGGTACAGGTCTGATCGGCGAACGGATCCCAACGGTGTGGCTCCACCGTATACTGGGTGCATTCATTTTGTGGGGAGGATTTCGGTATTTATGCTAGACTCCGTACCGTTCATGATAATAGTAGGCGCTGTGCTGGGATTCTTGTCGGGGCTTGGTGTTGGCGGCGGCAGTTTGCTGATCCTCTGGCTGACCCTTATCGTGCAGATGCCCCAGGATGCTGCCCGGAGCATCAACCTTTTGTTCTTTCTGCCCACCGCTCTGATCGCAAGCTTCTTTCGGTGGAAACATGGAAAATTGGAGATTAAAAAGATCCTTCCGGCAATGATCGGCGCTGTCGCCGCTGCGATCCTCTTTACCTGGATCTCCCGGCACTTAAACAGCGATTCTCTGCGCGTCCCTTTTGGAATACTGCTGCTGGTCACCGGGCTGCGGGAACTGTTTTACCGGCCGCGGAACGCCAAGTAACCTTCTAAAATCAAGGAGGCCGCCACCGCGTCAACCGTATCCTTTCTCTTCTTGCCGTGGTAATTGTGCTGGGACAGGATGTTGTGGGCTTCTACGGTGGTGCGGCGCTCGTCCCACAGATGCACCGGCAGGCCGGTGGCCTCCTCAAGCTTTTGGGCGAACTCTCTGCACAGCTCCGCCCGGGGGCCTTCTGTGCCGTTCATATTTTTGGGAAGTCCCACAACGATTTCCCCTACATCCTTACTTTGCACCATCTCCAGGATCTGGGAGATGGTTTTTTCTGTATTTCTGCTGTGGATCACCGCGGTAGAGCCCACGATGGAGCAAAGCAGATCGGACACTGCAATACCGGTCCGTGCATCGCCGTAATCCACACCCATAACGCGTTTCATGTAAATCAACCCCTTGTTTCGTTTTCCCCTATTATAGTGCAAAATGTTCAAAAAATAAAGAAATTTTTTATTGACATTCCACACCCCCTGTGTTAGAATGGTTCTACCTGTGAAAAGGGCTTTTTTTGTGCGCCTTTTTCAGCTTCGGAACGGCAATTGTAGTGGCCGTTTCCTAAATTTTTCTAGCCGAAGTGATACAGGGAGGCAATATTAAGGAGGTGCCGTTATGCGCGTTAAAGTCACTTTGAGATGCTCCGAGTGCAAGCAGAGAAACTACAATTCCATGAAAAACAAGAAGAACGACCCCGACCGTCTCGAAATGAAGAAGTACTGCAGATTCTGCAGAAAGCACACCATTCACAACGAGACCAAGTAAGGAGGTTCGGCAACATGGCAGAAGTCAAAAAGGAAAACTGGTTCAAAAGAACCTGGAAGCGGATCTGCAAATACTTCCGTGAGCTTCGCAGCGAACTGAAGAAGGTCGTTTGGTCCACTCCCAAGCAGGTTGCCAAGAACACCCTGATCGTCGTGGCGTGCGTTCTCGTCGTCGGCGTTTTCATCTGGCTGTTCGACTTTGTGGCTCAGACAGGCATTACCGGTCTGATCAACCTTACCTAATAGGTGCTACGATATGGCAGAAACTGCAAAATGGTATGTAGTCCATACCTATTCCGGTTACGAAAACACTGTGAAGGCTACCATTGAAAAAACAGTGGAAAGCCGCAATCTCCAGGATCAGATCCTTGCCATCTCCATCCCTCTGGAGACCGTCACCGAGATCACCGAATCCGGTGTCAGCAAAACCTACGACCGTAAGGTCTACCCCGGTTATGTGCTGGTCAAGATGGTCTACAGCGATGACACCTGGCATGTGATCCGGAATGTGCGCGGAGTTACCGGCTTCGTGGGCACATCCAGCAATGACCCCACTCCCCTCACCGACGATGAAGTCTATGAGATGGGTGTCGAGAAGCGCGAGATCGTCGTCAACTATGCTGTGGGCGACACCGTACGCATCCTCGACGGTCCTCTGCGCTCCTTCACCGGTACCGTTGAGAGCATTGAGGTCGAAAAGAATTCGGTCAGCGTGATCGTTTCCATGTTCGGCCGAGAGACCCCTGTCGAGTTCGAGCTCGATCAGATCGAGGTCATTTCCCAGTAAACGCATCGGGTCGGAATTCCGACCGGAACGTGGGAGGGGTAATACCCCGAAAGAAATGCGCACTGCGCATCATTACCACATTTTATTCAGGAGGTGCTTATAATGGCACAGAAAGTCACTGGTATTATCAAGCTTCAGATCAACGCCGCTAAGGCTACCGCTTCCCCCCCTGTAGGTCCCGCTCTGGGCCAGCACGGTGTTAACATCGCTGCATTCATCAAGGAGTTCAACGCTCGTACCCAGGCAATGGAAGGTTACAAGATTCCTGTAGTCATCACCGTTTACGCTGACCGCAGCTTCACCTTCATTACCAAGACTCCCCCCACCCCCATGCTGATCATGAAGGCTATCAACCTGGGCAAGGGCTCCGGAGTTCCCAACAAGAACAAGGTTGGCACCATCACCAAGGCTCAGATCACCGAGATCGCCAAGACCAAGATGCCCGACCTGAACTGCGACACCCTCGAGTCTGCTGAGAGCCAGGTTGCTGGTACTTGCCGCTCTATGGGCGTCACCGTCGTTGACTAATTGATTTTTGCAGTCCGGGTCATTGATCCCGGCAATGTGGGAGGATTATTCCGCATCACCACTATATAGGAGGATTAACAAAAGTGTTTAGAGGCAAAAAGTATCAAGAGAGCGCCAAGCTGATTGACCGCTCTGTTCAGTATGATCCCGCAGAGGCCCTGGATCTGGTTGTGAAGGGTGCTTCCGCAAAGTTCGACGAGACCGTCGAGCTGCACATCAAGTTGGGTGTTGACTCCCGTCACGCTGACCAGCAGGTCCGTGGTGCAGTCGTCCTGCCCAACGGCACCGGTAAGACTGCCCGCGTTCTGGTGTTCACCAAGGACGCTAAGGTCGAGGAAGCTCAGGCTGCCGGCGCTGACTATGTTGGCGGCATGGAGCTGGTTGAGAAGATCACCAAGGAGAACTGGTTTGAGTTCGACGTGGTCGTTGGTTCCCCCGACATGATGGGTGTTGTTGGCCGTCTGGGTAAGGTTCTGGGCCCCAAGGGTCTGATGCCCTCCCCCAAGGCTGGCACCGTCACCCCCAACGTTGGCGCTGCTGTTAAGGAGATCAAGGCTGGTAAGGTCGAGTACCGTCTGGACAAGACCAACA
>JAZPXW010000025.1:0-3666 GCA_045543895.1 Faecousia sp. | reverse complement strand
TATTATGATGGGGTTAATGTATTTGATTCCTTATTTGTCTTCCAGACAAGCAATGCCGGGTAATTCGAGACCCTCCAAGAACTCGAGGGAAGCGCCGCCGCCGGTGGAGATGTGGGTGATTTGGCTTGCAAAGCCCAGCTGCTCGCAAGCAGCAGCGCTGTCGCCGCCGCCAACGATGGTCACAGCGTCGCTGTCAGCCAGAGCCTGTGCAACAGCGATGGTGCCTTTTGCCAAAGTGGGGTTCTCGAACACGCCCATGGGGCCGTTCCAAACCACGGTCTTGGCGCTCTTAGCTGCGGCAGCAAACTCTGCGCAAGCCTTGGGGCCGATGTCCAGACCCATCTGGTCAGCGGGGATGTTGGTGCAATCTACATAGTCCACAGCAATCTCAGCGTCGATGGGGGAGGGGAAGGAAGCAGCCACAGCGGTGTCCACAGGCAGCAGCAGCTTAACGCCCTTAGCCTCTGCCTTAGCCATCATTTCCTTGCAGTACTCCAGCTTCTCATTGTCCACCAGGGACTTGCCAACGGTGTAGCCCTGAGCAGCCAGGAAGGTGTAAGCCATGCCGCCGCCGATGATCAGGGTGTCCACCTTCTCCAGCAGGTTATTGATAACATTCAGCTTGTCGGAGACCTTAGCGCCGCCCAGAATCGCCACGAAGGGACGCTCGGGGTTAGCCAGAGCCTTACCCATGATGGATACTTCCTTCTGCACCAGGTAGCCGGAAACAGCGGGCAGGTAGTCAGCTACGCCGGCGGTGGAGGAGTGAGCCCGGTGAGCGGTGCCGAAAGCATCGTTTACGAAGATGTCAGCCAGCTCAGCCAGAGCCTTGCTCAGTTCGGGGTCGTTCTTGGTCTCGCCCTTGATGTAACGGGTGTTCTCCAGCAGCATCACATCGCCGTCGCGGAGAGCGGCAGCCTTAGCCTTGGAGTCCTCACCGGCAACGTCGGAAGCCATGATCACTTCCTTGCCCAGCAGCTCGCTCAGACGGTCGGCAACGATCTTCAGGCTCAGCTCGGGCTTCCACTCGCCCTTGGGCTTACCCATGTGGGAGCAGAGAATGACCTTTGCGCCGTGCTCTACCAGGTACTGGATGGTGGGCATAGCAGCCACGATACGCTTGTCGGAAGTGATCTTACCTTCCTTGGTGGGAACGTTGAAGTCGCAGCGGCACAGCACACGCTTGCCGGCTACATTGATGTCCTCAATGGACTTCTTATTGTAATTCATGATATAACCTCCATTATTTTAGTAGGGGCGACCATTGGTCGTCCGCGGACGTGCAATGCACGCCCCTACAAAGTTTCTTTCATCTTCCCGTGGTCTAATAGGCCGGGGAATTCCAGCTGCCGCAGGGCTTCAAAGGCGGTGATGGCCACAGCGTTGCTCAGGTTCAGACTTCTTGCCTCGGAGCGCATAGGGATGCGGATGCACTCTTCAAAGTGTGCATTTAAGAAATCCTCGGGCAGACCCTTAGTCTCTTTGCCGAAGAGCAGGTAGCACTCGTCTTGGAAGCTTGCCTCGGTGTAGCACCGGGGAGCCTTGGTGGACAGGCACCACAGCTGGTTCACCTGGTTTTTGGAGAAGAAATCCTCCAAATTGTCGTAGACCCTTACATCCACCAGATGCCAGTAGTCGAGACCTGCCCGCTTCACTGCTTTGTCCGAAATATCGAAGCCCAGAGGGCGGATCAGGTGCAGCCGGCTGCCGGTGGCAGCGCAGGTTCTGGCGATGTTGCCGCAGTTTTGGGGGATCTCCGGTTCGTGCAAAACGATATTCAGCAAGATCCTCACCCCAATAGGCTGAGAGGACTCGAACCCAACCAGGTTTTCAGCCGTCTGCATTCCCCAATACATCAGAAAATCCCTTGATAATACATAAAGTATTGTCTTCGCGATTTTCTTCGTCTTGGAAAATGCAGGCGGCTGAAAACTGCCAGGCACCTCTCAGCAAATAATTTTTTTGATTGATTTTTTGCGCAGATGACGCAGCCTTGCTGACGCAAGGCAAGGAAGATAAGCGAAAAAGCAGCAAAAAGGATTGCTGTGAGGCTGATTCGGTTCGAGTCCTCTCAGCCTACCCCAATTTATCTGCAAAAAACCTGCCCGATTATTGTATTCCAGAATCTTTAGAAAATCAACATAAAAATTAGGAATTTTTTCAATTTTTCCACTCCACCAATAAAAAAAGCCCAAAAACCTTGAAAATTGTGAAAAATGCAAAAGATGCGGAAACCGAACCTTTCTTCCCGGTATGGGAAAGGAAAAATGTTTGCGCAGAATTGGGGCATTGGCAGACCAAATGATTGACTTTTTGGCGAACTTGTGTAACAATAGAGGGACTAAAATATAGAGTAAGGGGATATGAACTATGTTCCAATCCAGAACCCATAACTGCGGCGAGCTGCGCCTCCAAAATGCAGGCCAGAATGTTACCATCGTCGGCTGGCTGGAAAATGTCCGTGAGGTGGGCAGCAACTTTGCATTCTGCGTGCTGCGTGACTTCTACGGCACCACCCAGGTGGTCATCGAGAACGAAGAAATGATGAAGGCGGTCAAGCCTCTGAACAAGGAGACCACCATCTCCGTCACCGGTGTTGTCCGGGAGCGTGAGAGCAAAAACACCAAGATCCCCACCGGCGAGATCGAGGTGGTTCCCAGTGAAATCAAGGTGCTGGGCAAGTGCATCCACAACCAGCTGCCCTTTGAGATCAACAAGTCCCGGGACGCTGACGAGAATGTGCGTCTTAAGTACCGCTACCTGGACCTGCGCAATCCCGCTGTGAAGAAGAATATCATCCTGCGCTGCCAGGTGGTGTCCGCCATCCGTGCGGCCATGACCGAGAAGGGCTTCCTGGAGATCACCACCCCCATCCTCACCGCTTCCTCTCCCGAGGGCGCCCGTGACTACCTGGTGCCTGCCCGTAACCACCCCGGCAAGTTCTATGCGCTGCCCCAGGCTCCCCAGCAGTTTAAGCAGCTGCTGATGACCTCCGGCTTCGATAAGTATTTCCAGATCGCACCCTGCTTCCGTGATGAGGATGCCCGTGCCGACCGCACCCCCGGCGAATTCTATCAGCTGGATATGGAAATGGCCTTCGCCTCCCAGGACGATGTGCTCACCACCCTGGAAGAAGTGCTGCAGCCCCTGTATAAGAAGTTCGGCCAGTACGACCGTGTGTCTTCTTATCCCTTCCAGCGCATCGGCTTTAACGATGCCATGGAGCGCTACGGCTCCGATAAGCCCGACCTGCGTATCGACCTGGAGGTCCAGGACATCACCGCCGAGGTGCAGGGCTGCGAGTTTGGCCCCTTCCAGAACGCTACTGTCACGGCAGTTGCCGTGGATAACTTCACCGAGGGCCGCAAGTGGATCGATAAGCTCCTTGCCGATGTGGAAGTGCAAACCGGCAACAAGGTCTGCTGGGTCAAGGTGGACGAGAACGGCGAGTTTACCGGCGGCGTTGCCAAGTTCCTGGTAAATTATAAGGATGCGCTGACTGCCAAGCTGGGTCTCAAGCCCGGTTCCTTCGTGTGCATGGCCGCCTCCCAGAAGAAGCTGGCTGCCCAGAAGACCGCAGGCGTGGTCCGCACCATGATGGGCCGCCGCATTCCCGGTCACTTCGATGAGAAGCAGTATGCTTTCTGCTGGATCGTAGACTTCCCC
>JAZPXW010000024.1:0-3268 GCA_045543895.1 Faecousia sp. | reverse complement strand
ATCCTCCCGGATGGTGACGGTCATGCCCTCTTTCACATACTCCAGGAATTCATCACCCAGGCTGTCGATTACGGGCATACTGATCTCCGGCAGCCATACGGATGCCAGGATAGAGCCGGCTGCTGCCAGGGAATCGATGGGCTTACTAAACAGCATACAAGCGGGCTGACGGCCCATGGCGCAGGCGCAGTACAGCACCAGACCGCCGGTGGTGGAGCCGATGGTCTGGGGAAGGCACAGAGCCTTGCCGGCCATCTCCTTGTTGTAAAGGTCGGGATTGTTCTGGTCGCCGCAGGTGGCCTTCTTGTCGCCAAACTGCAGTGCGCCCTGGAAGGATGCCAAGGTGTTGAGGCCTCCGTGGCTCACCAGAGCGGTGGCGGTAACGGTGCCGGGAGCAATGACGCGGCCGGTGAATTCTTTCATATCAGCAGCCTCCCTTCGTGATCTTGCTGAGGATCTCAGCTTCGGTGTAGTAACGGGCGGTGGTGTAGGTGCGCAGCTTGTTGGAGGAGGTCATAACGGGCATAGCCTTGCACAGGGGGTTATTCATATACATCAGCGGGCAGATGTAACTGAGGATCACGCCGGTCTTTTCCAGACGGGCGGCATACTCGGTCTTTTCAAACTCTGCCTTCACAGCAGGGGCGGTGGTGAATACCGTGGGGATCAGCACCTTCTTGTTGCCGCTTTCCTCCAGACCCTTTTCCACAGCGACGGTCCAGTCGATCAGCTGCTGCAGGCTCATATGGGGGCAGCCCACGAAGCACAGCTTGGGCTTGGCATCGGGGTTTTTCCACATAACGGGATACTCTGCCTTCACACGCTCCAGCTCGGCATCATCGATCACATAGACCTTTGCGCCGGGAGCCACCAGGCCTGCGCCCTGCTCCTTGGCTTCGGGAGTCAGATGCTCAATGTGGTAAAGACCCACAGCACCGTTAGAAGCGGTGGCAGCGCCAAAATCCTTGAGGTAGGCGCAGTTTTCGTCGTTCAGCTCAGTACCCAGCCAAGGCTCCATACCGGTGATGAAGGGGACATCCTCCATGACCTTCATGCCGATGGCAGAGCCAAGCAGCTGTGCCTCGGGCTTCTTGGAGGTCTCTACCTTGACGATCCAGGTGGCCTTTCTGCCCTCGTCGGTCAGCAGACCGAAGTTGGGCACATAACCTGCGATAGAGCCCATAATGTCCATAATGCCGGAGTTGCGGTTGCAGCGGGCGCCCAGCACAGAGTTGGCATACACCACAGCGGAAGACTCTGCCCAGGAAAGCACCTCGCCCTTTGGGGGCTTGTTGCCCACCTGGTCTAAGTAGCAGGCGCAGGTGAAGGCATCCTGGTTCATAAGACCCAGCTGCTCCAGCTGTTTCTCATAGCTCTCCTGGGTGGCGTACATAATTTTGTTGAAAATGAAATTCTGCAGGAAGTTGGCAGGCACATTCTTATCCACAGGACGGGGGTCCACGCTAAACTGCTGTCCGGAAATTGCGCCTGCATCGATCAGCTGTTGCATTAGGTCGAATACGGGCTTCATCATCTTCAGACCGAAGGAGGTGACCAGGTGGTTATACTGGGAAGTCACCGGCACCATCTTATCAGCGCCGAAGGCCTCGCCGTACATCACCAAGGTCTTCCACACCTTGGCCATGGTCTCGCCCTGAGAGCCATTGAGTATGGCCTGTTGTTCATCGGTTAAGTACATAACATCGCTCCTTATCATTCAAATTCATAATTACAAATTACAAGTTATAAATTATCAAAAACCAAATTTATAATTTATCATTTGTAATTTTCAATTGTATGAAGCTTACAGCTTCATACAAACATCCCAGGCCTGCCAGATGACGGTGCGCAGGTTGCCCACCTTGGAGGCATCGCCAATCACATGGATGTGCTTGCCCTTGGTTGCCAGGGGGTTGGGGCGGTAGCCAGTGGAGAGGATCACGCTGTCGCCGGGGATATCGAAGGACTTGCCATCCTTATCGGTAACGGTGACACCGTCTTCCCGGATCTCGCTGAGACGGGTCTCCAGATGCACAGGAACATTGTTTGCTTTGAAGAAGTCCCGCAGGAAGCTGGTGTTTGCCAGGCAGATGCCGGGGGTGCAGATCAAATCGTCCAGCATTTCCACGATGGTGGGGTGCTTGCCCTGGAGGAACAGCTCATAGGCAATCTCGCAGCCGGTAAGGCCGCCGCCGATGATGGTGACCCGGTCGCCTACGGGAGCCTTACCCAGCAGGAAATCCGTTGCCAGGATGCCCTTATCCGCACCGCTTACGGGGATACGGTTGGGGGTAGAACCGGTGGCGACGATCACTTCGTCGGCGTTCAGATCAGCGACACTCTTGATCTCGGTGTTCAGCTTGACTTCGATAGCGGGATACTTGGTGATCTCCCGGCGGTACCAGGTGATCAGCGCACGGTCCTTTTCCTTGAAGGAGGGAGCGGCAGCGGCAATGAACACACCGCCCAGCTGGCCGGACTTTTCGTAAAGGGTGACCTTGTGACCGCGCTTGGCGCAGACCAGAGCTGCCTCCATGCCGCCGATACCGCCGCCGATGACAGCGATATTCTTTTGCTTCTTGGCGGGCTTGATGTAATGCTTCTTAGACTGCATGGTCTCTGCGTTGATGGCGCAGCGGGCAAGGCCCATGGTATCGGTCAGATCCTGGGTGTTGTAGTGACCCTTGGAGGAGGAGAAGTTGAAGCAGCCGCTGTGGCAGCAGATGCAGGGCTTGATGTCCTCCAGACGGTCCTCAATCAGCTTGGTGATCCAGGCGGGGTCAGCCAGAAACTGGCGGGCAACGCCCATGCCGTCGATCTTGCCCTCGGCAATAGCCTGGGCAGCCACATCCGGCTCCATACGGCCGGCGCAGACCACAGGGATGTCCACAAACTTCTTGATGTGGGCCACATCCTCCAGGTTGCAGTTCTGGGGCATATACATAGGCGGATGCGCCCAGTACCAGGAGTCGTAAGTACCGTTATCGGCGTTGAGCATATCGTAGCCTGCGTCCTGCAGGTACTTGGCGGCACGCTCGGATTCTTCCATGTTGCGGCCCATTTCGGGAGCGTTGTCGCCGGGGACGATACCTTCGGCGAAACCCTTGAGCTTGGACTCTACGCTGTAGCGCAGGGATACGGGGAAGTCATCGCCGCAAGCGCCCTTAATTGCCTTGACCACCTCGGCGGCAAAACGGTAGCGGTTTTCAAAGCTGCCGCCGTATTCGTCGGTGCGCTTGTTGAAAAATTCAATGGCAAACTGGTCCAG
>JAZPXW010000023.1:0-3877 GCA_045543895.1 Faecousia sp. | reverse complement strand
CGATTTCTTCCTGTACCATATGCTGCGTTACGGCTTCCGCCCAGAGAAGATCTATACCCTTGCCTGCCGTGCTTTCCAGGGAGAGTTTGACGGACAGACCGTGAAAAAATGGCTGAAGGTCTTCTACAGCCGCTTCTTTACCCAGCAGTTTAAGCGCAATACGATGCCCGATGGAGTGAAGGTGGGCTCTGTGAGCCTCAATCCCCGGGGAGATTGGCGCATGCCCAGCGATACCTGCGGAAGAATGTGGCTGCAGGAAGCGGAAAACCTCTAAGGAGAGTCCCTATGAAAAAGAGAAATAAACGAATACGGGTGCTGCTTGTCTGCCTGGCGGTGGTGGCGGCCCTGGGAATTTTGGGCGCAGCAGTGCTTTTCGGCATCAACGGTTGGGTGAAGCACTCGGTGCAGGATTATATCCTTACCGAAGAGCAGGCAGCAGAGCTTTCCAATATGGATTGTGTGTTGGTCCTGGGCTGTAAGGTCGGCACCAACGGCACGCCCAGCCACATGCTGGAAGACCGGCTGCGCCGGGGCGTAGCCCTCTATGATCTGGGTGCCGCACCAAAGCTCCTTATGAGCGGCGACCACGGAACAGAAGAATATGACGAAGTGGATGCCATGAAGCACTATGCGGTGGATGCGGGAATCCCATCGAGGGATGTGTTTATGGACCACGCGGGTTTTTCCACCTATGAGTCGGTCTACCGGGCAAAAGAGATATTCGGGGCAAAGCGTATTGTGATCGTGACCCAGGAGTACCATCTCTACCGGGCGCTGATGATCGCCCGGCGGATGGGCCTGGAAGCCTACGGCGTGGCATCGGATTACCGCACCTATGTAGGGCAGACCTCCCGGGATATCCGGGAGATCCTGGCCAGAGTGAAGGATTTTGGCATGACGCTATTTTGGCCCGAGCCTACATATTTGGGTGAGACCATCCCGATCAGCGGGGATGGAGAGCTGACCCACGATGAAAACTCCGATTTTTCATAATTATAATAGTATAGGCTGAATCTGCCGTCCCTCAAGCGCTGCTTCCAGCGCTTGAGGGATTTTTGTAAAGTCCGCTACGATGCTGGTGGGTTTGTTCTTGGGATCATCCTGCCCAAAGGGGACGAAATAATAGTTTTTCCGGGTGAGCAATTTGCCGATGTTCTCCGCTGCACCTGCCAGAGCATCGTTGGTGGAGATGGCTACCAGAATGGGCAGCCCATTTCGCAAGGCACTTTTTGCCGCCAGAGTCACCGGGGTGTCTGCTATGCTGTGGGCAAGCTTTGCCAGAGTGTTTCCGGTGCAGGGGGCGATCACCAGAGCGTCCAGTATTTTTTTCGGCCCAATGGGTTCCACCTGGGAAAGGGAACAAAGGCAGCTGCGCCCGCAGATCTCCTCTGCCCGCAGGATGTGTTCCTGTGCGCAGCCAAACCGGGAATCGGTGGTTTGGGACGCAAAGGAAAAAATGGGGGTCACTTGATGGATGGAGGCAACTACCTCCATCACGGGGAACACCTGGTGGAAGGTGCAAAAAGAGCCGCACATAGCAAATCCAATATTCATAGGCGCTCCTTTCTGTCAAGCAGACGGATAACGGTTTTTGCGATCAGCTTGCCGGAGGAACCGGGGGTATCCTTTCCCGGCAGACCTCTTGCCCAGATCACATGGCTATCCTGTATTCCCTTCACCGATGCCAGATCGATCTTCAGGCAGCTTTCCCGGCAGTTGCTCATTTGTTCTTCGGTCAGCACCGTCGCCGGGGCTGTATTGTAGATCAACTGGAAGCGGTCAAGCTCCCGCCCCAGTTTTTCCGGCGCTTCTGCGTGATATCCCAGAGCGTGGGCCATGGCCCGGTCTTCTTCTTTCCGGGCTGTTACCGTGACCTCTGCCTCCAATGCCCAAAGCAGGGCAGAAAGGCATTTGCCGATCCGTCCCCAGCCGATCACCAGTACCTGACAGCCCCGCAGCATCACGGGCAGCTCCATCATCGCCAGCCGTAGGGCGCAATAGGCGGTGATGGCAGCGTTATCCGCTAAATACGAGGCGTCCTTCAATAGATCCATCTTGTTGTAGCCTGCAAGAAGCGGATGGTCCAGAAAACCGCCCACAACGGTAACGCCTGCCGGCAGCTTTTGCAGCAGCTCCTGCAGATCCCCACCGCCTTTGATACTCCCGTCCTCCTGAAAGCTGGGTACGGGCAGCAGCAAGTGGCTCACACTTTCGCAAGGACGGTCTACCACACCGTAGCCCTTTTGCTTCAGTGCTTCACAACAGGCGCTCAGCACCAAACTGCGATTGCCCGGATAAAATATGTACCGTGACATTATCATCACCCTTTCGTCTCACAATATGCTGGGGAGAAGCGCGGGGTGCTTGATTTTTTCACCGCTTCCTGTATAATAAGAAAAAAGGGGTGTATGTATGCAACGACTTGGATTTATTCACGATATGCTGGATGTCAAGGTTTTGATCCTGTTTGTCACGGCTCGTTCCGGTTATCCATTGACCTGCCAGGAAATTTATGAGCTTTGCTACCAGGATGATTGCCTTAGCTATTTTGATGTTTGTACGGCAATTCCCGAGATGGTCAAGTCCGGCCACCTAAAGGCACTGGATGAGGAAAAATATGAGATCACGCCAAAGGGCAAGGCCGACGGTGCGCTCACCGAGGATTCTATCGCGTTTACTGTAAAGCAGCGGGCAGAGAATGCTGTGGCCCGGTTCAACCGGCAGATGCGCAGAAGCAGCTTTGTTAAAACCCAGGTGATCCCCCGGGAAAACGGAGATTTTTCCGTCATCATGGCTCTGGACGATGAAATGGGCAATCTGATGACTTTGGAGCTGGTCGCGCCGGATCAGCGGCAGGCGGTTCGGCTGAGCAGACTGTTTGAAAAGAAGGCAGAGTCTGTTTATAATCTGACCATGGCAGAACTGCTGGATGATGAGGACGAATTAGATTGACCCCTTGTCGAAACCTCAAAAATGTGGTATAGTAATAGTACACCGAAGGAACGGTGATATGAAAGGAGCTGCCGCATATGAAGTTTCAGTACAGTGAGAAAAAAGTTAAGCTGCCCCAGAATGTACACGCCTATGCCGAAAAGAAGGTAATGAAGCTGGCACGGTACTTCGAGGAGGATGCGGAGGCACTTGTGGTCTTTTCTGTGGAAAAGAACCGGAACAACGTGGAGCTGACCGTTCGCGGCGCTGGCACCTGGTTCCGGGCACATGAGAGTACATCCGATATGTTCGCGTCCATCGATGCGGCGATCGGCACCATCGAACGCCAGATCCGTAAGAATAAGACCCGCCTGGCAAAACGCCTCCGTCAGGATGCCTTTGTCCGCACCGCAGACGAAACCTCGTTTATCGCGGAGGAGCCGGAGGACGAGCTGAAGATCGTCCGCATCAAGAAGTTCCGCATGGAGCCCATGACCCGGGAAGAAGCGATCCTGCAGATGAATCTGCTGGAGCACAACTTCTTTGCTTTCCGTGATGAAGACAACGGTGGAACCTTCGCTGTGGTCTATCGCAGAAACGATGGCGGCTACGGCCTGATCGATGACGAGGAATAATATATAGAGCGCATGAGGGCTCCGAAAGGAGCCCTCAATTTTTTACAAAATAATGGTAAAAAGGGATTGACATTTCCTGCCACTTCTGCTAATATACACAAGATCACGCAAGCGGTCACAGGACTTGAAAAAAGTCAAAAAAACTTGAAAAAAGTTCTTGACAAACGGAAGTGAGCGTGCTAGAATAAGCAAGCTAACCGCGAGCGGGAGGCAGTTTGTACCTTGTAAATTGAATAACGCAAAGACGAACAAAACACCTTGGACAATGATAAGATTGTTTAAGTTTCGTGTAAACGAATTTAAGCCAACGA
>JAZPXW010000022.1:0-4597 GCA_045543895.1 Faecousia sp. | reverse complement strand
CATCAATGTGGAGCAGGCAAAGCTGGCTGTGGAGATGGGCGCTAAATTCATCGTTTCCCCCGGCTTTTCTGACGAAGTAGTTGGCTGGTGCGTAGAAAATAATATTCCCGTGGCTCCCGGCTGAGTGGCTCCCACCGAGATCATGGCTGCTCTGAAGCACGGTCTGAAAATGGTCAAGATCTTCCCCGCCAATGTTTACGGCGGTCTGAACGCCATGAAGAATCTGTCTGCTCCCTTTGTAGGTCTTAAGTTCCTGCCCACCGGCGGCGTGAACATCGCAAATATCAAGGAATATGTGGACGCTCCCTTCATCCACGCTGTGGGCGGCAGCTGGGTCTGCCCCAAGGCTGACATTGCAGCCGGCAACTGGGAGAAGATCACCCAGCTGTGCCTGGATGCCCGTAAGGCCGCCAAGAGTGAATAATTTATTTTGAAAGGAACATATAAAATGGCAAAGATCATTACCTTTGGCGAGCTGATGCTCCGCCTGCAGCCCTACAACTACGAGCGTTTCGTTCAGTGCGACCATGTGGAGTTCACCTTCGGCGGTGGCGAAGCCAATGTGGCCGTATCCCTGGCTAACTACGGCATGGATGCCGCTTTCGTCACCAAGCTGCCCGCCCACTCCATCGGCCAGGCCGCTGTCAACTCCCTGCGCCGCTACGGTGTAGACACCACCAAGATCGTCCGCGGCGGCGACCGTGTGGGTATCTATTTCAACGAGAAGGGCGCTTCTCAGCGTGGCTCCGTATGCATCTACGACCGTGCCCACTCCGCTATCCAGGAAGCTTCCGCCTCTGATTTTGACTGGGATGCTATTTTTGAAGGCGCCGAGTGGTTCCACTTCACCGGCATCACCCCCGCTCTGGGCGCAAACCTGGTGGAGATCTGCAAGCAGGCTTGTATCGCCGCAAAGAAGCGTGGCATCAAGATCTCCTGCGACCTGAACTACCGGGGCAAGCTCTGGACCCGTCAGCAGGCCCGTGAGGCTATGACCGAGCTGTGCCAGTATGTGGACGTGTGCATCTCCAACGAAGAGGATGCCAAGGATGTATTCGGCATTGAGGCTGAGGCTACCGACATCTACGCAGGCGAACTGAACCACGAGGGCTACAAGTCCGTTGCCAAGCAGCTGGCTGACAAGTTCGGCTTTGAAATGGTTGCCATCACCCTGCGTGAAAGCCACTCCGCATTTGATAACGGCTGGAGCGCAATGCTCTACAATGTGACAACCGGTGAATACTGCTTCTCCAAGAAGTATGACCTGCACATCATCGACCGCGTTGGCGGCGGTGACAGCTTCGGCGGCGGTCTGATCTACTCCATTCTCAGCGGCAAGAGCACCCAGGCAGCGGTTGAGTTTGCTGTGGCTGCTTCCGCACTGAAGCATTCCATCGAGGGTGACTACAACATGGTCACCGTGGCCGAAGTAGAAAAGCTGGCCGGTGGCGACGGCTCCGGTCGTATTCAGAGATAAGGAGAAAACTATGGAAAACGAAGAACTGCTGCAAGAGGAAGAATCCGCTATCATCACCATGACCGACGAAAACGGCGAGGATGTGGATTTCGAATACCTGGATACCGTTGAGTACGAGGGTAAGGAATACCTGGTGCTGATCCCCGCAGAGGAGGATGCCAACGAGATCGTTATTCTGGAAGTAGAGCCCGTTAACGAGGAGCTGGAAAACTATCTGGCTGTGGAAAACGAGGATACTCTGAACGCCGTTTACGAGATCTTCAAGGAGCGCTTCAAGGATGTCCTGACCTTTGGTGACTAATCAAGCAAACCCCGGGAGGCAGTTGCCTTCCGGGGTTCTTTTTATTCTTTGGTGCGGGATTTCAGCTGCAGCTCCTGGTTTTTGATGGTTACTGTGGTATTAGGCGCGACGGACTCGGTGATAAACGCATTGGAGCCGATCACGCAATCCCGTCCGATCACCGTGTCGCCGCCCAGAATGGATGCGCCGGCATAGATGGTCACATTATCCTCGATGGTGGGATGCCGCCGCTTGCCCCGCAGGCTCTGCCCGCCTCTGGTGGAAAGCGCACCCAGGGTCACGCCCTGGTAGATCTTCACCCGGTTGCCGATGACCGTGGTCTCACCCACAACAATGCCGGTGCCGTGGTCAATAAAGAAATGCTCGCCGATGGTAGCGCCGGGGTGGATATCGATTCCCGTAACGCTGTGGGCATACTCCGTCATGATCCGGGGGATCATAGGCACACCCAGCACCTGCAGCACATGGGCCAAACGGTACACCGTTATAGCAAACAGGCCGGGATAGGAGAACACGATCTCCTCCTTGCCGCTGGCAGCCGGGTCACCCTCATACGCTGCCTGCAGATCCGTCTGCACCAGAGCACGGACCTTGGGAATGCTGTGGAAAAACTCCAGGCAGATTTCCTCGGACCGTTCCGCATCCCGGAGTACCAGGGTGATCTGCTGGTTCAGATTGAACATCACATCCTCAATGAGCATGGAGAGATTGTGCTTGGCATTGTAAATGCGGTAGGTCTTCTCTATGAAATATCCGGGGAACACGATCCTGCGGAGCTTATCGATGATGTCGATGACCACATCCTTGTCCGGATGACGGAAGGGTTCGATCCGGTCAATGTCCCGTCCCTGGAGATAGTCCTCCAAAATGGAATCCACGATTCCTTCGATTTTCTGTTCGATGGATGGCATAGTCTTTCCTCCTACTCTTTCTGGTGTTATATCATACTACGCAGGGTTCTGTCAATGCGGTGATTGACACGATTCCCTCTCTGGAGTATAATTTTTTCAAATGCAGACTGAGAGGCTGCTTCGGTTCGAGTCCTCTCAGTCTAAGGGAGGTTTTTATTATGGAACACATCTATTCCTCCGCGCAGCAGCTGGTGGGAAACACCCCCATTTTGCATCTGCAAAAAATAGAAAAAGAATATGCGCTCTCTGCCCGGCTTCTGGCAAAGCTGGAGTTTTTGAATCCCGGCGGCTCTGTAAAGGACCGGGTAGCCCTGGCGATGATCCAGGATGCGGAAGACCGGGGACTGCTGCAGCCGGGCGGGACGATCATCGAACCCACCTCCGGCAATACCGGCATCGGGCTTGCTGTCATGGCTGCCAGCCGGGGATACAAAGCGGTCATCGTGATGCCGGACAGCATGAGTGCCGAGCGGCAGCTGCTGATGAAGGCCTATGGCGCCCAGGTGGTTCTAACCGACGGAAAGCTGGGTATGACCGGGGCCATTCAGAGGGCAAAGGAGCTGGCACAGGAAAACCCGGGCAGTTTCATCCCGGATCAGTTCTGTAATCTCGCCAATGCCCATGCCCATTTTACTACCACAGGCCCGGAGATCTGGGCAGACACCGACGGAAATGTGGATATTTTCGTTGCCGGTGTGGGAACCGGCGGCACCGTTACCGGTGTTGGCGGGTATCTGAAATCCCAGAACCCCAATGTGCAGGTGGTCGCTGTAGAGCCTGCGGCTTCTCCCCTGCTATCCGGCGGCAAAGCCGGTCCCCACGGGCTTCAAGGTATCGGCGCAAACTTTATCCCGGAAGTTTTGGACCGAAATGTGCTGGATTCCGTGATCCCTGTCACCGAGGAAGAAGCCTACGCGGTGGCAAGACGCTTGGGGCAAAAGGAAGGCATCCTGGTGGGGATCTCCTCCGGTGCGGCACTCCATGCGGCAATCTCTCTTGCGCAGCGTCCAGAAAATGCCGGTAAGACCATTGTGGTCCTGCTGCCGGACACCGGCGACCGCTATCTCTCCACAGATCTGTTTCAATAAATAAAAGCCACGGCTGTAGCCGTGACTTTTGTTTTAGTCTATGCGCTTGATGTTGGCACCCAGGTTTTGGAGCTTTTCTATGATATTCTCATAGCCACGCTCAATGAAGTGAATATTCTCCACCTTGGTAGTGCCTTCAGCCGCAAGGCCGGCAATGACCAGTGCAGCGCCTGCACGCAGGTCATGGGCGCAGACCGTTGCGCCACGGAGCTTTTCTGTGCCGGTGACGATGGCGGTTTTGCCGTCGATTTGAATATTCGCGCCCATATTGCTCAGCTCTGTACAGTAGCCAAAGAAACGGGTCTCATACACGCTTTCGGTCAGACGGCTGACACCGTCAGCCAGCACCATACACACGCACAGCTGCGCCTGCATATCGGTGGGGAAGCCGGGGTAGGGACGGGTCTTGACGGTAGTGCAGCGCAGCCGCTTATTGACCTGGACCCGGATAGCATCATCATATTCTGTGATCTTTGCGCCCATTTCGTGAAGTTTGGTGGAAATGCGGTCCATGTGCTTGGGGATCACATTACGCACCAGCACATTGCCGCCGGTGACAGCTGCGGCTGCCATATAGGTGCCTGCTTCGATCTGGTCGGGTATTATGGTATAGGTCTTGCCCGTAAGCTTTTTTACGCCGCGGATCTTAATAATGTCGGTACCTGCGCCCTTTATGTCGGCGCCCATAACGTTAAGGAAGTTTGCCGTGTCAACTATATGGGGCTCCTTGTTTGCGTTATCAATGATGGTGGTACCTTCTGCAAGGACTGCCGCAAGCATAATATTTATGGTTGCGCCAACGCTTCGTACATCCATGTAT
>JAZPXW010000021.1:0-9829 GCA_045543895.1 Faecousia sp. | reverse complement strand
CTGACAGAAAAGCAGGCAGAGGCCTATCGCTGCGAGCCTGCTGCCAAGGTGGATATTCTGGTGGACAGCGAGCCTTTGAAAAAGCGCTATCGCGAAGCCCGTTCCGGTATATCGGAAGATACGGTGGAGTATATGTGCTCCGGAAGCAGCTTCTACAAGCAACTGCTGGATTTTGACGGATTCATGCTCCATTCCTCGGCTGTCGTGGTGGACGGCAGGGCCTATTTATTTGCCGCGTACAGCGGCACGGGCAAATCCACCCACACTCAGCTTTGGCTGGATAAGTTTGGGGAAAAGGCATACATCCTAAATGATGATAAACCTGCCCTGCGTCGGGAAACTGACGGTTGGTATGCCTACGGAACACCGTGGAGCGGAAAATTTGACATCAGCGTCAATACCCGTGTTCCCGTGGCGGGCATTGCGGTGCTGGAGCGGGGAGAGAACAACCGGATCTGGCGCATCACCGGCATCCCGGCGTTGGTTGGCATTTTGAAACAATCACACCGCCCTCGGGAAGAGGAAAAAAGAGAAAAACTGCTGGCGATACTGGACAAGCTGATCGAAGAAGTTCCGATCTGGAAAATGGAATGCAATCGGGAGCCGGAAGCTGCAACTGTAGCTTATGAAGCAATGGCAAGGGAGGAGAAATAATATGAAACTCAAGGAAGGCTTTGTGCTGCGCGCGATGGCGGGGAAATATGTTGTGATCCCCTCTGGCAATGAGATAGATCTGAATATGATGCTTATTCTGAATGACACCGGAAAATTCCTTTGGGAACAATTGAAGGAAGAAAAGACGGAAGCGCAGCTGCTGGAGGCAGTGCTGGCAAAATACGAGACTACTGAGCAGACCGCAGAGTCCTATATTGCGGAGTTTGTAGCGAAACTTAAGGAATATGACTGCCTTGCTTAATTGCGATGAGAAACATCCCCGGTCAGTGAGACCGGGGATGCGCTGTTTTTTTGCCTTAGATGGGCGCAAAAGGCAGTGTGCGGCGGCTGCCCTCAAGGTATCGGGCTGTGCTTCCTTGACTTCATAACTGCTCTGCGCTAGAATATATCTAAAGGATGAAAGAACAGGGAGGGGAACAGATGAAAAAGTACGGTTCTTGGGCAATTATTCTTGTAATATTGCTGCTTTGCGCCGGCTGCAGCGCAAAGCCGGAAGGAACAGAACCCACGGAATTCCGGGTGGCTTGCTTTGGATGCAAGGAAAAGTTTACAGCCGGACAACTCAATGCGGATTTCGGTCTGTGCCAGAACTGTATGATAAAGGTGGGCGCTGCCTATTGTCAGGGCTGCTCGGCACCCTGCTATACCCGGGATATGGTCCACGGCCTTTGCGGAGTCTGCAACGCAGCCCTGGAGGAAACCACGACGGAACCGGAGACCACCACAGAACCGGAGACCACTACAGAACCGGAGACCACCGCAGCGCCGGAAACTACTGTTGAGCCGGAGACTACCGTTGCAGTCGATATGGTCAATTGCAACCTGTGCGGCAGACCGATTCCCCGCAGTGAAGCTAAGGCCGGCTTCTGTCCCGGCTGCTACGCTCAGTCTAATTACCACGAGGACGAAGGCAATTTCGCAACCTGCGATTATTGCGGTGTTACCTACGGATACACAGACCCGCTGGTTGGCGGCGCCTGTACATCCTGCTGGGAAGGCTTTGCGGGCTTATGCGATACCTGCGGCAGACCCTACCGGGATGGTGACGGCTTTGAATCCCTATGCTACAGCTGCCAGGATAAGTATGGACCCAAGTGCAGCGTATGCGGCACAGATCTGACCTACCGGGGCGGCATCGACGGTATGTGCGATGATTGCTATTATGCGCCTGAGACATGTCCCAGCTGCAATGTTTACACAGTTTATAAGGACGGCCTTTGCTATTGGTGCCAACCGGATACTGAATTTATCTGCAGTTGTTGTGGCGAGAGTAAGCTTTGCCCTGTTCCAAACAGTAACGTTTGCTATGATTGCGCTGGTCAGGGCTGAACCATAGAATGCGGCAAAAAATGCCCTTTGAGGGGAGAATTCCCCTCGAAGGGCATTAAATCTCTAAATATTGTGGATTTTCTTTCTTTTTAAAAACAACATCTTGTGTTTCGACAGCATTCGTAAAATTTTTGTGCTATGATGCTCTTGCGGATTCGGGAGACAGACGGATCACAGCGACAGTGGCGTCGTCTCCGGAGTGCGTATCCCCGGAATCCAGAACCTTTGCCGCGATCTCCCGCAGCGGCAGCTCTCCATCAGAGAATCGGCATTGCAGGGCATCCTCTCCGCCTACGCCATCGCTGAGCAGAATAAGCACCTCTCCCCGACGAAGGGACAGCCTTTCCACCTTTTCCCGACCCTCTGTTACCGACAGACCGGGAGGTGGCCCGGCTGTCCCGATTTTTTCTATGCTGCCGCCGTGGAGCAGGTAAGAGGGCGCGGCACCCCATTTATACAGCATCACCTTACCGGTGTCCAGCTGCAGCTCTGCCATATCCACGGTGGCTGCCCCGGCCATTCCCCGGAGCGCGCAAAGACTATTGAGACTCCGCAGCGCATATTCTGCAGGGAAACCTGCCAGCAGGAGCTTTTTCAGCAGCTGCAGCGCGGATTTTCCTTCCTGCACAGCGCCGATGCCGGTGCCCATACCGTCGCACAGCAGCACATAGTATTTGCATCCCGTGCCGGCAAAGCATTGACACCGGTCGCCGTTTTCGCTTTCCTTGCGGTTGCCCCGGAAGACCACCTCCGGGGCATACCGGGGTAGGGAGGAGGGTGTACGCCGCCCCAGATTGTCCGACAGATCCTGCAAAAATTCCGATAAAAACCGGTACTGCTGGATCACGGCGGCGCGGTATTCCG
The DNA here is from genome assembly GCA_045543895.1 of Faecousia sp. Lineage (GTDB taxonomy): Bacteria > Bacillota > Clostridia > Oscillospirales > Oscillospiraceae > Faecousia. The sequence goes on along the minus strand of JAZPXW010000021.1, from coordinate 6,961 downwards.
ATTGCCGGCGGCGGTCTCCACGGATAGACCGGAGCTGCTCCTGGGAGCGGTGCAGCTCCTGGAGCAGCCTGCCCTCCTTGCGGCAGGCAACGGGCAGATCCTGCCCATCCAGCAGCGGCTTATGGAGCAGCTCTGGGGACAGCTCTTCCAAAACGATCCGGCTTTTGCAGGATCTTCTGGCAGGACAGCTGCCGCAGGCATTTTGAACCGCCCTTTGCACAAGCGCAGCTTCATCAATGGGCTCGGGGGTGCCATCCATCAGCAAAAGCTGCGCCTGGGATAGTACCCCGGATGCCATTTCCAGCCGAACCTGGGCGATCCCGGTTTCCCCCCGGCGATGGTAGAGCTTACTTTGCCCCGGGAGCCGCATGCCTATGAGTCCACCCAGGAACAGCCCCAGTATGGGGTTCAGATCCCACAGGTTGCAAAGCCCCATCACCGCAAAATACACCACACCCGGTGCGCAATACACCAACCAGGGGGAGATGCGGGGGATGAACCGGAGGAAGTAGACGATGCAGACCACCGCGGTCATGGGTACGGGGGTGACCTGGGCAAGATCCAGAGCAAGACCACCCAGCGCCACGGCGGGGAATGCGCCGGTGATACACAGCGCACCTGCTACGATCATGCCGAAGCTGAGCCAGGGTACCGGGGCAATCTGGGCAAGGGCCAGCACCGCAATGCCCCAGCAAAGCCACTGGGTGATGGGCTCTGTGCGCTTTTCCTGCAGTATAAACAGTCTTGCGGAAGCACCTGCCAGCAGGATGCGCAGGAAATAGATCAGCACCGGGGTGGCATCATCAAAGCGGATCTGAAACAGCAGGCCGGATGCTGCGGCGATCAGGCTTGCCCCGATGGGGAGCAGCAGGGGCATCCGGCCGGTGTTTGCGTAGCTTCCCACCAGAGCAAGCCCCAAACCTGCCACCATCCAAAGAATGCCCTGAAAGCCTGCGCTGCCCCAGAACAGGGGATATCCCAGGCAGCCACCCAAAGCGATCAGCACAGCGGGCCATCCGGTGGCGGCACATACCAATCCTAAGGCAAAGCTCTGAGCGTGATTTCCCAGACTGGCTGCGCTGAGAAAAAACCCGGAAAGCAGGTGAGCGGCGATGCGCAGGGCTGTATGTACCCGGGTGTCTGTTTGGAGCCGGTAGAGAAGATGTCGGCCCCGGTGAACATAGGAACGGATTGCGGTCATCATTGGTATCACTCCTTTGTGTAGGAATCCTATCACAGACGAAAGAATTTTGCTGTCGTAATGGGATAGGAACAGAAAGAATCTTGCGCCGGAGTCGGATTCGTTGTATAATGTCCCAAAGAAAAGCGACGGAGGGATGCACGATGGGCATTGAGTATGAGCTAAAGTTCAAGGCAGACCGGAAAAGCCAGCAGGCCATCCGGGAGGCTTATCCGGGGGCTTGGCAGACCATTTCCATGGAGACCACCTATTACGATACCCCTGGCAACGACCTGTCCGCGCTGCACTATACCCTGCGGCGGCGGTATGAAAACGGTGTGTCCGTCTGCACAGTCAAGACCCCCGCAGCCGGTGCCGGACGGTGCGAGTGGGAAGTAAACTGCGATACCATCGAAGCAGCGATAGAAAAGTTATGTAAACTTGGAGCGCCGGAAAAACTGATGGCCTTAACGGAAAACGGTGTGCTTCCGGTGTGCGGCGCCCGGTTCACCCGCCAGGCGCTGGCGGCAGCGCTCCCGGATGGAAAGGTGGAGCTGGCGCTGGACGAGGGCATTCTGTTTGCGGGCGACCGGGAAATTCCCCTTTGCGAAATTGAAGTAGAGCGGAAGGAAGGCTCCGTTGAGGCTGCAAAGCGGTTTGCGGGGCTGCTGGCAGAAACCTATCAACTGCAGCAGGAAACCAAAAGCAAATTCCAGCGAGCCAAGGCTCTGAGAGGATAATTCTTATGGCACAACTGCAAAAATTATTTGAAAAATACGACCGCCTGGTGATCTTCGATACGGAAACCACCGGTCTGCAATTCTCCCGGGATGAGATCATTGAATTTGCCGCAGCAGTCGTGGAGCAAAGGGATGGCAAGGTCCAGGTGGTGGAGGAATATGATGAACTGATCACCCTGAGCCCCGGCAGCTTTGTACCCCCGATGATCCAGAATCTGACGGGTATCACCAACGAAGCCATCCGGGACCGGGGCATCCCCAAAACCCGGCTGTGCTGCGATATTGCCAGAATGATCACAGGCAACACCCTTTTGCTGGCCTACAATGCCCATTTTGACCTGAGCTTTCTGTATTACCTGCTGCTGCGCAGCGGTGACCCTATGATCCTCAAGGGCAAGGATAAGCTGGATCTGCTCACGGTGTACCGTGACCGCCGCAGCTATCCCCATAAGCTGTGCAATGCCATCGAGGCCTACGGCCTGCAAGACCAGGTGGTCAACTCCCACCGGGCGGTGGATGATGTGCTGGCTACCGTAGCGGTGATGCTGGAAATGGAAAAGGAACGGGACGACCTAGAAAATTATGTAAACCTGTTTGGCTACATACCCAAGTTCGGCATTGATGGCAAGGCCATCGGATCTGTGACCTATAAGCCTCAACCCTATGATTCCCCGGTGCCCCTGTACCGGAAGTGAGGAGCGTATTTATGATCAATGAAAAAGTGTATGCCCTGGGCACCAACCGCTCGGTGATCCGGGATCTGGCGGAATACGGCAGTATGCGCGCCGCCATCGTGGGAAAAGAGAATGTGTTTGATTTCAGCATCGGTAACCCTTCTGTCCCGGTGCCGGAGGAAGTGAGCCGGGCCTTTGTGGAGATCCTGCAGGAGATGGATTCCCTGGAAGTCCACGGCTATACCTCTGCCCAGGGTGATGTAGAAACCCGCCGTGCCATTGCGGAGGACCTTAACGACCGCTACAATGCGGGTGCAACGGCGGAGGATCTGTTCATCAGCACCGGTGCGTCTGCAGAGCTGGCAGCCACGATCCGTGCATTGGCAACTCCCGGCTCGGAGTTTCTGGTGATCGCGCCCTATTTTCCCGAGTATAAGCCCTTTGTGGAGGAAAACGGCGGCATTTTAAAGGTAGTGCCTCCCGATATCCCCAATTTCCAGATCTCCTTGGAGGAGGTGGAAAAGCGGCTGAGTCCCAACACCGCGGCGATCCTTTTGAATTCTCCCTGTAACCCCTCCGGTACGGTATGCACCGAGGAGACCATCCGGGCGCTGGCAGCGCTTCTGGAACGCAAGAGCAAGGAATACGGCCGCACCATTTACATCATCTCCGACGATCCCTACCGGGAGCTGGTGTACGATGGGGCAGCAGCTCCCTTTGTGCCGCTGTACTATCCCAACACGGTGGTTTGCTACTCCTATTCTAAGTCTTTGTCTCTGGCAGGCGAACGGATCGGCTATATCTATGTTCCCAAGGCAGCTGAGCAAAGCCGGGAGCTGTACGCAGCCATTGCAGGTGCTTCCCGTGCGCTGGGTCATATTTGTGCGCCTTCGCTGCTGCAGAAGGTCATTGCCCGCTGCGCCCACCTGCGCCCCAATCTGGAAGTGTACGACCGCAACCGCAAGGCCCTTTACGAGGCGCTCACCTCCATGGGCTATGAGATGGCAAAGCCCGACGGTGCCTTTTATATGTTCATCAAAGCCCCCGGCGGAGATGCGCAGGCCTTTTCTAAAAAGGCAATGGAGAAGGATCTGCTGTTGGTGCCTGGCGATAGCTTCGGCTGCCCCGGCTACCTGCGGGTGTGCTACTGCGTCAGCTACGATCTGATCCAGCGCAGCCTGCCTGCCTTCAAGGCATTGATTGAAGAATAATATTCAACGGACGGCCAAGGCCCCCTCGTCAGAGGGGGCCTCTTTTTTCCTCTTGACAACAGGGAGTATATGGTGTACTATAACTGTACTAGTACAGTTAATACACTTAATACAGAAAGGAAGATGCCTATGGTACAGCTGGATTACCGGGACGCCCGGCCCATCTACACTCAGATCGTGGACAATTACAAGAGCCAGATCGCTGCGGGGATCCTGCAAAGCGGGGAGAAGCTGCCCAGCGTGCGGGAACTGGCGGGGGAGCTGGCCATCAATCCCAACACCATCCAGCGGGCCTACCGGGAGCTGGAAATGGCAGGCTGGATCGCAACGGTTCCGGGCAAGGGCTGCTTTGTTTGCGGCATGCCGGGAGAAACGAAAGCAGAACAGGCGGAGCTGCTGGAGCAGTTTGACAAGACCGTGGCAGCGCTGCAGGCCCTGGGCGTCACCCGGGAAGCGCTCATAAGGAGGATTTGATATGCTGGAACTTAAAAATGTGACCAAGACCTTTGGCACGCTGAAGGCTTTGGATGATCTGACCATGACCGTGCCCAAGGGTGCGGTGTACGGCCTGGTTGGCCCCAATGGCGCGGGCAAGTCCACCGCCATTCGCCATGCTGTGGGTGTCTACCGCCCGGACAGCGGCACCATCACTCTGGATGGAAAGCCGGTCTACGAAAACCCGGAGGTCAAGCTGCGCATCGGCTCCATCCCCGATGAGGTGTTCTACTTCCAATCTGCCACCATGGGGGATATGAAGACCTATTATAAGGGTATGTACCCCCAGTTTGACGAAGCACTTTTTGATAAGCTGTATGAGGTGTTTCCGCTACCCAAGAACAGCCCCATCCGCCGGTTTTCCAAGGGCATGCAGAAGCAGGCGGCGTTTCATTTGAGCATCTGCACCCACCCGGATCTGCTGATTCTGGACGAGCCGGTGGACGGCCTGGACCCGGTGATGCGGCGGCAGGTGTGGAGCCTGCTGCTGGGCGAGGTGGCGCAGCGTGAGACCACGGTGCTGGTGTCCTCCCATAACCTCCGGGAGCTGGAGGATATCTGCGACCATGTGGGCATTATGGACCACGGCAAAATGCTGCTGGAGCGGAGCTTAGCGGATATGCAGGGAAGCACCCACAAGCTGCAGCTGGTGGGAAATGTCCCTCAGGACCTGGAGGTTCTCCACGAGAGCAGCTCCGGACGGCTCAAGACCCTGGTGGTCCGGGGAGATGCCCAGGAGATCGCTCAGAAGGTGAAGCTGACCGAGCCTGCGTATTTCGATGTGCTGCCTCTTTCCTTGGAAGAGATCTTTATCTATGAATTGGGAGGTGTGGACTATGAAGTTAAGAACATCGTTCTTTAATGTTTCTGCGTTAAAGAAAAACCTCACCCGGTTTGCCCCAGCCTGGGGACTTTACGGCCTTGCCCTGGTACTGGTCGTGCTGGATGGCAGCGATATTTCTGCCCAGGCCTTTGCCGATAATATGCGCGCTACGATGCCCATGATGGCAGTGATGAATTTCTTCTATGCGCTGCTGTGCGCCCAGCTGCTGTTCGGCGATCTGTACAACAGCCGTATGTGCAATGCCTTGCACGCCATGCCGATGCGCCGGGAAGGCTGGTTTTTGACCAATGTGACATCGGGGCTGCTGTTTTCTCTGATCCCCAACACCGTGGTGACGCTGCTGAGTGTGATGCTCTGCGGGGAATTTTGGGCGATCCCGTTTATCTGGCTATGCGCGGTGACGCTGCAGTTTTTATTCTTCTTCGGGGTGGCAGTGCTGAGCAGCTACCTGGTGGGACACCGCTTCGCTATGGCCCTGGTTTACATCATCCTCAATGGCTTCAGCCTGATCCTTTACTGGCTGGTGTACAGCATCTTCGAACCCATGCTCTATGGCGTGACCATACAGCAGGATTGGTTCCTTGAGTTCTGCCCTGTGGTGCAGATGTGTACCCTCCGCTTCGTGGATATCTACGATTCCTACATGGAAGGTGTGCGGGTCCTCTGGAGATTTTCTACCGGCTGGGGCTACCTGGGCATCTGCGCAGGGCTGGGCATTCTGGCAATGGCGCTGGCGCTGCTGTGCTACCGCAAGAGAAACCTGGAAACCGCCGGAGATTTCGCCGCGGTGAAGCCTGTGGGCCCTGTATTTCTGGTGCTCTACACCATCTGCGGCGGCGCCTGCTGCCATGGCTTCTTCGACCTGTTTTTGGGTGACAGAAACGAGATATTCCTGTTTCTGGGTCTGGCCATCGGCTTCTTTACCGGCTGTATGCTGCTGAGAAGAACCGTGCGGGTGTTTCAGCTCAAGACCTTCCTGGGCTTTGGTGCGGTGGCGCTGGCCATGATCCTCAGCGTGATCGTGGTACGCACCGACCTGCTGGGCGTCGTCCGCTGGATGCCCAAGGCAGAGCAGATAAAAACTGTAAATATCACTACCGGTGGAACCTCCAATTATCGCTACACTCAGTTGACCCTGACCGAGCCGGAGGACTTGGAAAAGATCCTGGCGATCCACCGTTACGGCCTTGAGAATCGAGATGCCGGCAGCAACGGACAGCGGGATGTCCGCGTGTTCCTGCGCTATACCATGAAAAGCGGCGCGGTGCGTGAGCGGGAATACTATGTGGATGTGGATACTCCCTGCGGCGATATGATCCGCTGGTATCTCAATGACCCCTCTATGGTGCTGGGCGATGTGTACGGTATGCTGGATTCCTACAAGCTGTCCTATGCGGAAGTGGGAAAGCTGGACAACCTGATTGCAGATGAGAAAGGCCTGCAGCGGCTGATGGACGCGATCCTGGCAGATTGCGCCGAGGGAACACTTGCTCAGGATTGGGGCTATACCGACCAGTACAATGAGACTATCTGGCTGACAATGCAGTTTGTTTCCGAAGACGGCATGCACTATTACACAGAGCTTCGGTTTACCGAAGCAAGCAGAAATCTGATGGATTGGTATCAGGCAGAAAAACTTCGGCAAAATAGTTACCAATAAACCCAAGGCCCCCTCATTAGGCGGGCTCACATAGGGATTTGTACGGTTTTGAAAGAATCTTTTTCCTCACAAAAAATCCATCGTCCTTGCAATACATCCAGTATTACTTCGTCCTCTGGATATTCTTGTGAGAAAAAATCTTTCCTTCAAAACTGCA
>JAZPXW010000020.1:0-17624 GCA_045543895.1 Faecousia sp. | reverse complement strand
AAGCGGTAGGTGATGGTTTCCATCATAACGGGACCCTGGCCATTGCGCAGCAGCTCCAGATTGCGCTCCATAGCATCGATGACAGCCAGAGGATTGAAGCCGTCAACGGTCTGTGCGTGCATCTGGTTGGGGCATACGCCGGAGCCGATACGAGCCATATGGCCCTGGCCCATGGTCTCGCCACGGGTCTGGTCGCCCATACCGTAGGAGTTGTTGAAGATGTTATAGAGGATGGGCATACCCTCGGTGTGGCTCTCCCACAGAGTCTTGTACTGATCCATGGAAGCAAAGTTCAGAGCTTCCCACACAGGACCGCGGGACATAGCGGCGTCGCCTACATTGCAGACAACGATGCCCTTCTTGTTGTTAACCTTCTTGAAGAGGGCTGCACCGGTGGAAATGGTGCCGGAGCCGCCGACGATGGCGTTGTTGGGGTAGATGCCGAAGGGCAGGAAGAATGCGTGCATAGAGCCGCCCATGCCCATGTGGAAGCCGGTCTCACGGGCGAAGATCTCGGAGAGCGTACCGTACAGAATGAAGCGGATAGCCAGGTCCTTGGTGTCCTTATAGCCGCCGATCTTCTGCGTAGCGCGCAGGCACTTGCCTTCCAGGAAGTTCTCCATCACGTTCATCAGCTGCTCGTCGCTCATCTTCTGGATGGTGGACAGAGCCTTAGCCAGAATTTCGGAGTGGGAGCGGTGAGAACCGAAAGCAAAGTCGTTCTCGTCCAGCAGGTAAGCCTGACCGACACAGGCGGCTTCCTGACCGATGGACAGGTGAGCAGGGCCGGGATAGGTGTGGTCGATGCCGTTGTAGCCGCCCTGGGTCTTGATGTTGTTGAGCATGGTCTCAAACTCACGCAGAACGGTCATATCACGAAAAATGCGGATCAGGTCTTCCTTGGTGTACTTACCGGATTCCAGCTCTTCCTTAACGGTCTTGTTGTACTGGTTAACGGGGATCTCGTTGAAGGTGACCTTACCGGGTGCACGGACAACGGAAGGATCTACAAATAAACTCTTAGGCATAATTCTTATCTCCTTTCCTTACAGCGCCAGAAGGGCAGTGAAGTTTTCCAGATTGGTGCCCAGCTCCTTCTGGAACTTGGCGGCGGGAGTACCGTCCACGGCCCGGTGGTCGTAGGTCAGGCTCAGACCCATAGCGGGGTAGATCACGAGCTCGCCATTCGCGCCCTTGCGAACACGGTCAGTGGTACCGCAAACGCCCAGGATACCGGTCTGGGGAGGATTGATCACAGGAGTGAAGCTCTCAACGCCCATGTTGCCCAGGTTGGAAACGGTGAAGCTGCCGCCGGACAGCTTGTCGGGGCTGATAGCGCCGTCACGGCACTCAGCTGCCAGCTCCTTAACAGCCTTGGAGATCTCCAGCAGGCTCATGGTATCGGCAGCGAAGATGGTGGGAACCATCAGACCGCGGGGGGTATCCACAGCCACGCCCAGGTTCACATGCTTGAAGTGACGGATGGAGTTGTCGTCCAGCATGTTGGCGTTCAGGTCGGGGTGGTTCAGCAGGGTACGGGAAACAGCGTACAGCACGATGTCACCCAGAGTGATGCCGGCATATTCGCCGCCCATAGCCTTCAGCTGCTTGCGGTAGGCCAGGATAGCGGTGGCATCGAAGCTGGTGTTGTGGGTCAGCTGTGCCATGGTGTGCAGAGAGGTGGTCATAGACTTGGAGATCGCACGGCGGATGCCGCTGAACTTGATATCCTCATACTCGTTCTCCACAACGGCTGCGGCAGCCTTGGGAGCAGCAATGCCGGAAGCGATAGCCTTCTCCACGTCCTTCTCGAGCACACGGCCGTTGGGGCCGGAGCCGGGGATCTGGGAAGCATCCAGGCCGTGAGCGGCAGCCAGCTTGGCGGCTCTGGGTGATACGGGTGCGCCTTCCTTGGTAGCCACAACAGGAGCAGCTTCCTGGGCAGCGGCAGGAGCAGCCTCAACAGCCACTTCAACGGCAACAGCGGGAGCAGCGCCGGGCTTCAGGCAATCGGTGGGCTCACCGTGGGGACCCACAGCGCAGACATTCTCCAGGCACACGACCTCATCGCCCTCTTCATAGAAGATGGCCAGCAGCTCGCCTTCGGCAGTAGACTCGCACTCGAAGGAAGCCTTGTCAGTTTCGTAAGTAAACAGAATATCGCCGATCTTTACCTGGTCACCGACCTGCTTGACCCACTCGCCGATGATGCAGCTCTCGACGGTGATGCCGGCCTTGGGCATGATCACAGCCTGTGCCTTGGTGTTGCAGGCTACAGCAGCAGCAGGAGCAGCTGCGGCAGCGGCAGGAGCGGCTGCGGGTGCTGCAGCGGGAGCAGCTTCAGCGCCTGCGCCCTTCAGTGCGGAGCAATCCTCGCCCTTGGTGCCGATGGCACACACATTTACCAGGCAGGGGACTTCGTCGCCGGCTTCATAAAAGATTTCCAGCAGTTCGCCTTCGGCAGTGGACTCGCACTCGAAAGCAGCCTTGTCGGTCTCGTAGGTGAACAGGATGTCGCCTACGCTTACCTTATCACCGACGTTCTTGAGCCATTCGCCGATGATGCAGGATTCTACGGTGATGCCGGCCTTCGGCATCAGTACACCATTTGCCATGTTTTTTCCTCCATTTTTTGGGCAGCTATGCTGCCATTGATTATGTTGTTTTCCCTTCGGGGGTCAGATTCCAGCCTCGCACAGAAGCTCCACGCCGCTCTTTTGCAGCCGTTCCAGCCATTGCTGGGAGGGACGCTTGTCGGTGATCAGCTTATCCACCAGGTCGAGGCTTCCCAGCGCAACCAGACCGTCCCGGTCAAATTTGCGCTGATCCGCCAGCAAAACCGCACTGTCGCAGGAAGCGATCATCGCCTGCTTGATCTCTACCACAGCGTCGTCGGAATCGGCAAGTCCCAGCCGGTCATTGATGCCCCGGCAAGACAGGATGGCGTAGCGCACATGGTACGACCGCACCGTCCGCAATGCGTGGGGCCCCACCAGAGCCATCACATCTCTCTTGAGATTACCGCCGGTGGAAATGATGTTCCAGGTATCCTGTCCGTCCATTTCCCGCAGCAGCTCCAGAGAGTTGGTGATGAGGGTGATGCCTTTTTTCTGACGAAGGGCACGGACCGCATAGGCCGCAGTGGAGCTTTCGTCCACCATCAGCGTATCGCCGTCACGCACCAGCCGGGCAAGCTGCCGGGCGATCGCGATCTTGGGTTCGATACTGGTGTTTTTGCGAATGGAATAAGGCGGAGCGATCCGGTCGTTACCGCAGAGAACTGCGCCGCCATAGATACGGGTCGCGATGCCTTCCTTTTCCAGCCATTCCAGATCCCGCCGGATGGTCTCCTCAGAAACCTGGAATTCCGCGCTCATGGTGGACACCACCACCTGACCGGTGGCTTTGATCCGTTCTGTGATCACACGCCGCCGTTCTGCAGCCAGCAAGGCCATCACCTCCCCGTAGGACTCGAACCGAATCAGCCCAACTTATCAGAATAAGGGTACCACAAACTGGTAGGAAAGTCAAGGAAAACCCGCCAACATCCAACATTTTTTGCTTCTTTGTGTTGGATTGCATGGAAACAAACCCCTAAAACCCACAATCTCACATAACCAACAAAAGCCCACATTTTTTCTAGAAACAAATACCAATTTCCCCTATTCCTTTTTGTCGAAAACAGAGAAATCGTTACGCGCAAAAAGCAAAGCGTTGCGCAAGCCGGAAGAAGATGGTATAATTTGCATATCCCCGTAATTAGAAGGAGGTAGAATCATGATTATTTCCATTTACAAAAAAGCTGCGGCTGTTCTGCTGAAAAAGCCCATTCTGCTGTGGGGCCTGTCCCTGCTTTCCGCAATCCTGTCCGGTCTTGCCAGCGCAATGTGCGGCATGGTTCCCGGTCTGGCGATCGTGGTTTCCCTGCTGCTGACCACTTCCATGACTATGGTTTATCTGCACGGCTACCGTGGTGAGGAAGTAAAGTCTTCTCAGCTGTTTGAGTGCTTCAAGGACTGGGCTACCATCAAGCGTGTCGCCTGCGGTATGTGCTGGATGCTGCTGTGGGTGTTCATTTGGGGATTGGTTCCCATTGTCGGACCCATCCTCGCAATTATTAAGATGTATTCCTGGCGGCTCACCCCCTACATCCTGGTTTACGAGCCCGAGGTTCCCATTATGGATGCCATCAAGGTTTCCGGCCAGCGTACCCAGGGCTATAAGGGTAAGATGCTGGGTGCCGACCTGCTGGTCTATGGCATTCTGCTCGTTGCATGCCTGGTGCTGGGGCTGCTGGCTATGATCCCCTTCCTGGGTCCTGTATTCGGTCTGGCTCTGGCTATCGTTGCCATCGCAGCTGCACTGTTCCTTAACCTGTTCATGGGTCTGGTACAGTCCGCCTTCTATGAAGAGATCCAGGCAAACAATGCCGTCCCCTCTATTCCTGACAATTTCTAATCCTCCCCATTATGAAGGCGCTGCGGAAAACATTTCCGCAGCGCCGCCATTTTATCTCTTCTTTTTTCCTTTTCGCAGGAGGCCGGCGATGCCCACCGGGAGATAGCCCAGGAAGATCGCCGCCATATTCAGCATAATGTCATCCACATCAAAGCTGCCCAGATTGGTATAAAACTGCACCGCCTCCGCAAAGAGGACAAACAACAGCCCCAGCAGCAGCACCTTCCACAAAGAGCATTTCTTCCGGTAGGTCAGCGGCAGCAGGAAGCCAAAGGGCATAAAGGGAAGTGTATTTCCCAGCAGATTGAACCTCGCCCAGGTAGCTGTCCAATACCGCAGCTGGATCCGCAGGGTGGCAAAGGGAACCAGATTATAATTCTGACCCAGAGGCTCTGCGGCGCTTCTTTCTATCAGCTCTTGGAAAGATCCCCGGAATTTCAGGATCACCACCAGAAAGAGGAGCAGCAAATATACCCAAAAAAGAAGTTTCCATGTTCGCTTTTTCATAGGCTCCTCCTTCCCTACAATTTATATAGTATAGCCGATACTATCTTACTTTGATACCGGGAATTTTGCAATAAATATTTAACGAGGCTGCGAAAAAACGCAGCCCCGTTATATGTATGGGGAAGATTAGCCGTTTACGTTGTAGTCAGCGCACAGCAGGTTCATGGCCTTAAACAGCTTGTGGGTGTAGACCAGAGGACCGATGCCGATGAGGGCGCCCAGAACGTTCCAGCCCCAGAAGGTGCCGGCGCTGAAGCTGTAAGCGATACCACGGCGGTTCAGCTCATTGCCGATACGGTTGGAGATTCTGTGATACCAAACGATGGGCGCAATACCCAGGGTCAGGCCGGCAAAGATAAAGGTCAGCAGGCAGTAGTGCATGGTCTTCTTGCCATCGTAACGGGAAGCGATGACATTGATGTCGGTAGAGATCACAGACATGACCACCAGAGGATAAATACCAAAGGTGATGAGGGACAGAAGAATGAACTTCAGCAAGCCTCTGTTTGTCTTCAGCTTATTAACGGGAGCATAGTTTGTAGCCTGGTTTTCCATAGAAATACCTCCTAATATATTATGGCTGTCTATATGTTAGCAAATAAAGTACCGCCTGTCAACAAATTATTCATATTCTATTCACATTTTGCCGGTTTTTCTGCGGCAAATCCCATTTTTTATTGGACAGGCGTTAAGGAACAAACGATATTGTGCAAATAATCCCTGTTATTCTCCAGATAGGATGGAGTGGCAGTCACCAGCACCCAGGCAAAGTTTTCCGCATTGGGCAGATCAATCAAATAGGATGCGTAGTAGTTTTTATTGCCGTCCTTCTCGGCAGAATACAGGGTTTTCGTAAGAGTTCCCTGAGGGATGCTCTGGGTTTCGGTCTCTTCCACAGTCTTGACAGCTGTTCTCTTGCTGAGCAGATCCTCATTTTGCATCTCATACGCATCCAACGGGGTTACGCCCTCCGGAAGATCGACATACTTGTACACCATAAAGCTTACATAGCAGCTGCCGTTGGTGATCTGCAGATCGAAGCTGCCACCGGTCTTTTCCTCAAAGGTGCTGTCGGCGGTTACCTGCAGGCCATAGCCGTCAATGGAAAAAACAGCCTCCTGGGGTGTAACAAGGGAATTGACCTCATCCCAAACCGTGCAGCCCGCTGCGGAAAACAGCATACAGATGACCAGCAGAATCACGCTTACTTTTTTCATAGTTCCATTACCTCTTTTTTAATAATATCCTCGCCCTATGGTCGTGGATCGCCCTTGCGGGTTCATGTTTATATTGTAACAATCTGTTACATATTTATTGTAACACAGCGTTACAATAAATGCAAGGGGTGATTGGATGATCGGGCTAAAAAACATTCGAAAACAGCGCAAGCTAAATCAGCAAAAAGTTGCGCTTGACCTGAACATTTCCAGAGAAGCGCTTTCCTACTATGAAAACGGCAAGCGAGAACCTTCCCTTGCGTTATTGGTGGAAATGTCACGCTATTTTAATGTGTCCATCAATTATCTGATCACCGGTGAAGAATTTCAAAAAAGATAACCTATCCTTCCGCTTCATGGATGGATAGGTTTTTTATATTACAGGCGGGCAGCCCAGGAGAAAAATACCATTGAAATAGACGGGAAAGAATGGTATCATAAAGGCGAAAAACAGTTGCCATATCCTTTTACAGAAATGCGGGGATGCAGATGATCGAGCTTAAGGACGTCTCTTTCTCCTACGGGAGAAGAAAAATTCTGAATAACCTGTGCGTTTCCGTCCGGGCTGGAGAGTGTGTGGTCCTTGCCGGACCCAATGGCTCCGGAAAATCCACAGCGCTGTCCATTATGGCAGGCGTCCTGCGTCCCGATGCCGGCACGGTAAGGGTTTCGGATGCTGTGGGCTACGCCCCCCAGGGAACAGCCCTTTTTGAAGATATGACCGTACGGGACAACCTGCATTTCTTTGCGGGACTGAAAAAATGCTCCGTACCGGCTGAGCTTCCTTTTGGTGTGGAGCGGTATCTGGGGACACGGGTAAGCAAACTCTCCGGCGGCATGAAAAAGCAGGTGAGCATCGCCTGCGCCCTTCTGGGGGACCCTCAGGTGCTCTTGCTGGACGAACCCTGCGAAGCATTGGATGTGGAATTCCGGGACGAGCTGGCACAGATCATCCTGGATCGGAAACAGCAGGGCTGCGCCATCGCCTATGTGGGGCACGAAAGCCAGGAGTTTTACCGGTTTTACGACCGTGTCGTTTTCCTGGGCAGCAGAGAATACTCCCGGCAGGAATTGCCGGAGGATGCGGACCATTTCCGCAACACCTTTTACAAGCTTTTTAAAAACGAGAGAGGAGAATTGCAATGAACGATAACCAATTTGACCCCGTGGAGAGCACGGAACAGTTTTCAATGCCAAATGAGCCTGTAGCAGGCAAGGGAAAGAAGCGGGAAGTAAATCTGCTGATGATCTTCCTGGTTGTTCTTGTATCGGCCGCCGTCCTTGGTGCTGTTGTCATCAGCATTTTGTCCGCCTCCCCCATGGCACTTGTGGCTACCGGCCTGCGCAACAGCATGGAAGCAATCGAAGAAAACGCGTTTGTCTCTTTCCTGGACGAAGCCTATAACGGCGGCAGTACTGAGATTTCTATGGGTCTCAAATCCCTGCTTGCAGGCAGCGGTCTCCCCCTGGATGGTACTGCCTCTGTAAAGATCTATATGGATGCTGAGAATAAACAATCCGCGGTGAATCTGGGTGTTAAGCTGGGTCAGCTGCAAGATCTGGATGCCAGCATTTATTTTAATCCGGAGAGCGTCGCGGTTTCCTCCCAGGTTTTCCTGGGTACCACCGCCTACGGAATTGACCTGCCTACGGTTATTGAAGACTTTAATGCGTCCGTTTTCCGTATGGATGGTCCTTATTCTATGGGCATCACCCTGCCGGATAATCTCAAGACTTTGATGCAAGATTCCCAGAAGTTTATCGAGGATTCCGAAAAGATCGCCAGCGCACTGGCCGCACGCCTTCTGAAGACCCTGGAGAAGAACTCTGAAGTAGAAAAAGAAAATGCCGTTCTGACCCTGGGCGGCGAGGAAGTTAAGACGACTGCCGTTACTGTTAAGCTGGATCATACACAGATCGTTGCCATTGTTACCGATGTGATCGATTACCTGCGTACCGACGAGGATTTCAAAACGTTCCTCCAGGAGCACGCGGATTACATGTTGGCTTCTTCGGGCAGTTATGTCGATGCAACCGAATTTGTAGATGAACTGTATCAGCAGCTGGATGAGATGGCGGCAGATATAGACGAAATGAAAAAAGCCCTGGAAGAGAGCAACGCTTCCGTTTCTGTGGTCTTCCATATTAACAAGTCCGGCAAGCAGCTGGTCGGCATCGAACTGGCCGGTCAGATCGACGGCGAAACAAGCAATCTGAGTATCTGCGCAGGTCCTGATCTGAAGGACGCAAAGGAAGTTCGCTTCCAGGCAGATGCCAACGGCGAAGCTTTTACGGCAACTTACCTTGTAAAGGTCAATGACAAAGACGCGTTTGTCTCTCTGCTGGATCTTCGTGAAAACGGTCAGGATGTGATGAAGGCCGACATCCGCTGGGATAAGCAGACCGGTGCTCTGGAATTCTTGGCTACCGACGGAACCGAAAGCACCCTCTCTGTGCAGGGAACTCTGGCTCTGACCGACGAAACGCTTACTGCCACGGTGGACAGCGTTAGCCTCGATAACAACAAAACCGAGCTGGGTGTTTCCGTTGCGCTGCGCACTTCCGACAAGATGCCCACTGCTCCCGTGTATAAGAATATTCTGAAGATGACGGAGGCAGAGGTCAAGAGTCTGGTGGATGAACTGAGCCAGGCTGCGCTCCAGCTAACACTTGGTTTAATGGCAAAATAAAACGTAAGGAGCTGACACAAACATGCGAATTGCTATGCTGAAACGAGATGTTCGCCTGTTTGTGCGCTGCCTCATTCCTGCAGCGGTGCTCACCGCGGTTTTCGCCGCGGTGTGTGCCGCTGCGGCATTTTCCGGGATATCCGGTGCCGGCAGCGGCTTCTCCCCGGTGAAAACCGCAGTGGTAGACGGAGAGGACTCCATCCTCAGCCGCATTGTGATCCGTACTGTTGCCGGAATGGACTATATTTCTGACCTTATAGAGGTCTCGCTCTGCCCGGAGGAGGACGCTATGGACGGTCTCCGGAACGGAGAATATGCTGCGGTGATCCTGCTGCCGGAAGGAACGATGAACGGCATCCTTTCCGGGCAGGATGTGAAAGGCACGATTTATCTGTCCTCTGCCGCGGAGTCCCACGCAGAGGTCGTGGCCAGAACTGCCGCCTTTGGTGAAGTGATGCTGGCAGCGGGGCAGTACGGTATCTTCAGCGGCGAACAGCTGATCCGGGAAAACATTTCGGATGCCGCTTTTCGCGAGGATTATCTGAACCGTTACAATGCCCTTTTGCTGTCGGAGGCCGTAGGGGCAGGCAGCGCCTATTTCGATATCCGCACCACCGGTTATGCCGGCACCCATATGGATACCGGGGGATATTATATAGTTTGCTGGATCAGCCTGCTGCTCTTGCTGGTGCCAATGCTGTTTTCCGGGCTGTACACCCAGGATATGAACCGCCCAATGCTGTGCAGGCTTTGGAGCCTGCGGGTTACGGACGGCGCGTTTCTGACAGGCAAGTATTTGCTGCCCTTCGTTTTTCTGGCGGTTCTTACTGCCGCCTCTTTCGGAGCAGTGAGCGCTCTGACTCCGCTCCACCTAACACCGGCCACGGCGCTTTCCGCGGCTTTTGCTGCTGCCCTAGCAGCGATCCTTGGGGGCAGCATCATGATGGCTGGGAGCAACGGCGTTCCGGTGGTCATTGCGGTTTCCCTGGGCGGATTGCTGCTTTGCGGCGGTCTCATTCCCAGGCAGCTTTTGCCTCAGATCTTGGTTCGCCTGGGAGCGGTGACCCCCTTTGGTGCGGTGCAAAATCTCTTGCTGCCGATTCTTGGCGGAGAACTGAGCGTTCTCTCCCTGGTTGCAGCAGCGGTATATACCGCTGGGCTTGTGCTGCTGATAAAGCGGCGGCTGCTGCGGATCAGAACAGGCGGTGATAACCTATGAGGATGATCTGCAAACGACTGTGCAGGCGGCTTTTGATCTTTATACTGCTGCTGGTCACACCGGTGCTGGCAGTACAGATCCGCCGGACAGAAGCACCGCCCCCTGGCGGGTTTTACATGGCTGAAAATACGCCTGCCGCCCAGCGGATCGCGGCGCATCTTTTAAAAAACGGTTTTGTTGCCTGCGGCGATCCGGAAACGGTTCCTGAACAAGTAGAGTTGGGATCGCTTAGCTGCGGCATTATTTTCCCGGAGGATCTTTCCCGCAGGCTCTTTCAGGGCAGTTTGAAAGAAAGCATCACCATGTATGTCTCTCCCACTTCCTTTGCACCAACGCTGTACCAAAGCCATGTGGCAGCGGCGGTGTTCCGGGAATATGTTCCCTACCTCTGTGCCACCGCATTTGAGGAAACAGCTGTAACCCAGGAAGCGGTGCTGGCGCAATACGAATCGCTCTTTGCAGACGGCTATGCATTTTCCTTTGATATTGTGCCGCAAGACGGCGATTGGGATGTGCAATCCGGCAAAAACCGGTCTATGGCCATCGGTACAGCAGCCACCATACTGCTTTCGGTACTGTTGGTGCTGGCTGCTGAAAGCGCAGCACGCACCATAGCGCTGCTGCCCCGGTTGGGACTGGGCAAAAGCATTGCCGCTGTACTGCTTCCGGAAGCAGGCATAACTGTGGTTTGCGCCGCTGCTTTCGCAGGCTGCGGACTTACGCTGGCAGGTTTCCCGGAGCTGCTGCTCCCAACGGTCATATACTGCATTGTGATATGGGGCGTTAGCCTTATGATCTACAGCATTCTTTGGTCCATAAAGCGGTGCTATCTGCTGCTGCCTGTGCTGGTGATCGCCGCCGCGGCGGTGTGTCCCATCTATGTGGACCTGAGTCTTCTGCTTCCCTGGCTGGAGAAAGTGAGGATGATCGTGCCGGTATATTGGCTATGGTGCATACCGGAGCAGCAAGGTCTGTGGCTCGCAATCGCCGCAGCGGTGCTCGCGGCAGGCATTTCTTCGATTACCCTGCGCTGCAGTGCGCTCCATAAATTTAAGTTTTAACTGCAATAGCGCCTTCCTCAGGCGCATAATGTCCTGTGTTTACAAACAAGCGTCCATGTCTTGTGTGCAAAACATCCAAAATCCGCGGTTATCGCGCTTCAATTTTTTTGGGGCAATCATAAAAAAATTCTTGCATCCCGGCAAAAATACTGGTAGAATAACAAATCATAGCATACTCTGCGCCGCCAGATGAGCCGCTGGACTCACCCGTCCCGCAGGCTATGTAAATTTTACAAGAGGTGAGCATTATGAACTTAATGGAAACTATGTGCGAACGTGGCCATGAGAAGGTCCTGTTCGTCAATAATGAGAAGGCTGGTCTGAAGGCCATCATCGCCGTACACAACACCGTCAGAGGCCCTGCAATCGGCGGCTGCCGTCTGTGGCCCTACGCTTCCGAAGAAGATGCTCTGTTCGACGTTATGCGTCTTTCCCGTGGTATGTCCCACAAGAACGCTGCTGCCGGTCTGAACTTCGGCGGTGGTAAGGCTGTTATCATCGCTGATCCCAGCCAGAAGACCGAGGCTATGTTCGAGGCCTTTGGTGAGGCTGTCAACGCCCTGGGCGGCTGCTACATCACCGCTGAGGATGTGAACACCGATTGCAACGACGCCATCATTATGACCCGCAAGACCAAGTATGTGTGCGGTCTGCCCGCTGTCAGCGGCGACCCCTCTCCCTATACCGCCATCGGCGTGTGGCAGGGCATTAAGGCAACTGCCAAGGTGCTCTACGGCTCCGACAGTCTGGACGGTCTGACCATCGCTGTTCAGGGTATCGGCAAGGTGGGCTATGACCTGTGCCGTCACCTGCACAAGGAAGGCGCCAAGCTGATCGTCTCCAACCGCCAGAACAAGGCAAACCTGGAGCGCGCCAAGGCCGAATTCGGCGCTGAGGTGGTAGATGCCAGCCAGATCCTGTCCCAGAAGTGCGACATTCTGGCTCCCTGCGCCCTGGGTGCCATCGTCAACCCCACCACCATCCTCGAGTTTAACTGTAAGGCCATCGCCGGTGCCGCCAACAACGTGATCCTGGATCTGGCTGCAGGCCAGGCTCTGAAGGACCGCGGCATCCTATACGCCCCCGACTTCATCATCAACGCAGGCGGCGTTATCAACGCAGCAGGCGAAGCTGCCGGCAACTACAATGAAAAAGAAGTGCTGGAGAAGTGCTACAATATCTATAACACCGTGGAGCGGATCCTGCGGGAATCCCAGGAGACCGGTAAACCCGAAGGCGAGATCGCAGAGCTGTTCGCCGAGGATTGCATCTGGGGTCGCAGATAATATTCTTTATACAAACGATGCCCCGTCCTTACGGACGGGGCATTTTTTCTGTGCATCAGCGCACCACCATCTCGTTCGTAGGGGCGGACTGTGTTCGCCCGCGGACCCCTACATTGCAAAAAAGAAGGCTACCTCCCGGTAGCCTTCTTGTATTCATTTCATTCCTCCACGGGGGCCTCCATTGCCGCTCTTTCCTCCGGTGTCACACCGTTGAATTGGTCGGTCAGCCGCTGGTAGAACTTCTTGCTCATAGCGCCGGAGATAAAGCCCTGGATGGAGAAGATCGCCAGGATCCATATCAGCGTCAGCTGCAAAAACGCAGAGAAATTATAAAACAGCGTAAAATAGGGCAGGATCGCCAGAACTGTATTTACAACAAGGCAAATGGGATGGGCGATTCCCACCAGCAGAGAATTTTTCAGATACTGCTTTACCGTACAGTTGTAGTGCGCAACCATCTGGAACAGCTGACTTGCAACCACCACATAGACAAAGCAGCACACGATCAGCACGACCCAGAGCAGCAGTTCCAGAGGAACCTGGTTGTTGACCAGCAGGAAAATATCCCATACCAGGAACGCACCCACCGCCAGCATCACCAGCCATACCGGTGTCGCGGTTTTCAGGTTTTTAAAGAATGCCTTCAAGAACGCCATAGCGCCGGCATCGTCCTTTTCCGCCCAGGCATTGCCCACGGTGAACAGGGCAGCTCTTGCTGCGCCAATGGTGACGATGGGAACACAGCAGAGGATATAGATCATATTGACCATCATAAAGTCAAAGAGGAAGCTGAGCTTTTGCACGATGGGAGAATCGATGGAAAAAATACTTTTCATAGTAACACCTTTTTCTATATCTGTCCCCAAAGGAGATACGGAAAGATCGCGGTTCTACCAAGGGTAAAACCGCGATCTTTTTGTAAGTAAAGGGATAAAACCGTGGTTTGGATCAACCCTTGACGGAGCCGATCATAACGCCCTTCTCGAAATACTTCTGCACGAAGGGATATGCACACAGGATAGGAGCGGAGGACACCACGATGAGGGAGTACTTCATCAGGTCAGCGGAGTACTGCATCTGAGAGATTTCCTCAGCGGTAAGACCTTGGATATCATCCAGGGAAGGATTGGACTGAGCCAACAGATCCTTCAGCACCTGCTGCAGAGTGATCATATCGGGATCCATCAAATAAATCATTGCGGAGAAGTAGGAGTTCCAGTGGGCGACCGCATAGTACAGCGTGACCACGGAGAAGATTGCCTTGGACAGAGGCAGCACGATCTTCACCAGGTAGCCGATGTCGGAGATGCCGTCCACACGGGCTGCGTCATGCAGATCCTCGGGAATGCTGCTGCGGAAGAAGGAGCGCATAACCACCATGTTGGAGATGCTCACCAGGCCGGTCAGCAGAACGGACAGACGGTTATTGACCAGGCCCAGGTTACTCATGAGGACGTAGGTGGGGACCAGGCCGCCGCCAAACCACATGGTGAACATGAACAGGAACATGTAGAAGCCCTTGCCCTGGAACTCTCTTCTGGACAGGGGGTAAGCCACCAGAGTGGTAGTAAACACATTCATGCAAGTACCGACTACGGTATTGATGATAGTGTTCTTATAACCGACCCAAACCTTGGGGAATTTCAGCACGATCTCGTAGCCGAAGGTGGAGAAGTCCACGGGCCAAAGAATGACCTTGCCATTGAACACGGCATCGCCGGAGCTGAAGGAGCTGGACACAACATAGATCAGAGGATACAGGACCACCAGGAACAGCAGGAACATGATAATGTTAATGGTGGTGTCCATGATCTGGTCGCCTTTGGAAAGGCGGATGGCTTTGGAATTCTTTTTGCTCATAACATACCCTCCTTAGAACAGGCTGTTCTCACCGGAGCTGAGCCAGGCGGTGATCTTATTGACGATCAGAAGCATCGCGCAGTTGATCAGAGAGTTAAACAAGCCAACGGCAGAGCCGAAGGAGAATTGCGTGATACCGGACATACCCTTTTTATAAACATATGTAGAGATGACTTCGGAAACATCCTTGTTGAGAGTACCCTGCATCAGGTAGACCTTCTCAAAGCCGATGCCCATGATCTGACCAAAACGCATGATCAGCATAATGCAAACCGTGGGCATGATGGAGGGCAGGTCCACGTTGAGCACACGCTGCCAGCGGCTGGCGCCGTCGATCATAGCGGCCTCATGGAGCTCCTGGGAAACACCGGCCAGGGCGGCGGTGTAGATGATGGTGCTCCAGCCCAGAGTCTGCCAGACACCGGACCACACATACAGGTGGGAGAAGGTCTCAGGCAGGAACCGGATATCCGTGGGGAAGCCCATACCGCCAAACAACCGGTACAGATTGCCGTAGATGCCGGTGATGGGGGAGAAGATCAGGTTCACCAGGTTGACGATAACGACGGTGGAAATGAAGTGGGGCATATAAGCCACAGACTGGACGACCTTCTTGAACTTCTCCTTACGCATCGCGTTGAGCATCAGCGCGAAAATAACAGGCAGGGGGAAGGACACTACGATGGTGTACAGAGAAAGGGAAATGGTATTCCACAATATCTGCATAAACTCTGTGCTGTCCATAAAGCGGATAAACCACTTCAGGCCCACCCAGGGGCTGTCCACAATACCTGCCTTAGCAGAGTAGCTGCGGAAGGCGATCTGCACACCGTACATAGGTACATAGTGGAAGATCAAAATGTAGGCAACCGGGATCAGCATCAGCAGGTGCAGCTGCCAGTCACGCTTGAGGTGCATGATAAACCGGTTTAAGCCGGGATAATCACGCAGCCTTTCTTCATTCAGACGAGGGGTTTTGGTTGTCATCTTCATAAGAATTTACCTTTCTTTGTGTGTCACGGAGGCGGATCCGCCGCTTCACACTTAAGTCTGATTTTGGCATTTTCTATGGTTTATTTATCACAGAAAAATACCGAAGAACGTCGTTTTTTTACCTATTGTGACCGTGCAGATCTTCACGATCGAATACGAGTGCATTATCTTGCTTTTAACTGAATGCATTATAGCATATTTTGGGAAATGGATGCAATAGCAAAAGTGGCAGAATTGGAAATCCCCGGTATTTTTCGGCATTATATACAATATTTATATTGTTATATTGTGCAATCTGCATATTATATTTTACTGTCCTCATTGCTGATTCGTTCTGCGCTTTTATAATAAATATTATTATATTTAATCTTATATCACAGCATCGCTCTCATAGCGAAAAATACAGGCCAGCAGAGGAAGAAACCCTCTGCCGGCGCAGCGCAGATTTATGCCTATTCAGCCTCCAAACAGCGTCCGGAAGCTGCCGTAGCCGGTTGGAACATAGGGCGTGGGATTGTAATGAGACTTACTGCTGAGTGTACCGCCGCCGGTCTCGTTGCCGAAGATCTCTCCCCAGCCGCCGTAGTAATTCAGATATTCACGGAAATCGTTGTAGTGATTGCCGGTGTAGAACACATACACCTCGTCGGTGCCAAAAATGCCGTCCCGGTTCTTATCCATCCGGGCATAGACCAGCCGGGCAGCACCACGGGTGATGGTGGTGCCGTCGTTGTAGATGCGCACGGCGTAGCCGTTGCCGGTGTCGGTGCCGGTGGTGCCGATGTCCATTTCATAGTATTGCAGGTCACCGCCGCAGCCGGAGATATCCGGCAGCACCGGCTCATAGGGATACTTGCTGGTATTTCCGGAAAAATAGGAGTGATTGCTCCGCAGGTACTCGCCCCAGGGGCTTGTGCCCACCTTCGATACCTTTTTGGAGGTGTAGTTAGCAGGAATGCTCTCCTTGCTGCCGCCGAAGGCATACATATAGGCCGCCACCTCTTCCAGGGTGATATAGCCGCCGCCCTTATAGACCCGCAGCATCTCCCTGCCCTGGGTATCTACTACTACATAGGTGTTGCCGTCGTCCAGGTAGAAGCAGTCGGTATTGCGGATCCGCCGTCCATCGGCATCGGTAGGTTGGTTCTCAGCCAAAACCGCATACTGCCCCGGCACCTCCAGAGAACCGGACATGAGAAAATGCTTGCTGCGGTACTGTGCGTCCACATAGCAGCAGGCCACCTCATAGTCTGCGTAAAATGCCGCCCTGTCCACCTGGGCATAAGGATCTTCCGGATGACCGTCGCAAACCGTTTTTTCCGGCTGGGTCGTGGGAGTGGTTGTGGTTTGAGTGGGCTCCGCTGGAGTACACCCGCCAAGCAGCAGCAACGCCACCAGGCATAAACAAACCAGACGCTTCATAAAAATTATCCTTTCTGTTTCGGCAAAAGATGCCGCCGGGTCCTCCCAGCGGCATCCTTACATTTATTTAGGCGTTGCCCTCGATCTCCTTGAGAGCGTCCTTGCGGCTGAAGTTTGCACGGCCCTTCTCATCGAAGCCCATGAACTTGACCCAAGTCATATCGCCCAGATTCAGCACATCCTCAACCTTCTCAACACGGCGGTTCTCCAGCTTGGAGATGTGGACCATGCCGTCGTGGCCGGGAGCGATCTCAACGAAAGCACCGATGGGCAGGATGCGGACGACCTTGCCGTAGTACAGCTTGCCAACCTCGGGAACGAAGCAGATGTCGTCCACCATCTTCTTGGCTGCGTAAGCACAGGCAGAGTCAACAGCGGAGATGAAGACGGAACCGTCATCATCGATGTCCACCTTAGCGCCGGTATCGGCACAGATCTTCTGGATGGTCTTGCCGCCGGAGCCGATGACCTCACGGATCTTGTCCACGGGGATCTTCATAGAGATCATCTTGGGAGCGTACTCAGAAACCTCTGCACGAGGCTCAGCGATGCAGGGCAGCATCACTTCGTCCAGGATCACCAGACGAGCCTTGCGGCAGCGCTCCAGAGCATCGGCAATGATCTCCATAGTCAGGCCCTTGTTCTTCAGGTCCATCTGGATAGCGGTAATACCCTCGGTAGTACCGGCAACCTTGAAGTCCATTTCGCCGTGGAAGTCCTCAACACCCTGAATATCGGTGAAGGTTCTCCACTCGCCGGTCTCCTGATCGGAGATCAGGCCGCAGGAAATACCTGCAACGGGGGGCTTGATGGGCACGCCGGCATCCATCAGAGCCAGGGTAGAACCACAGATGGAGCCCTGGGAGGTGGAGCCGTTGGAAGACAGAACCTCGGACACCACACGGATGGCG
>JAZPXW010000019.1:0-2327 GCA_045543895.1 Faecousia sp. | reverse complement strand
CGAGGGGGCTGGATTTTGCGAAGCAAAAGACTGGGGGAGAGAACAACGGACCGTCGGGGTGCTGCAGAGTGCAGCGAAACTTCTAATCTCAATGCTTGCCGGCGGCAAGCATACGATAATTCATTGCCGGTCCCTACTACCCCTCAGTCACGCTGTTCGCGTGACAGCTCCCCTGACAAGGGGAGCCTTTTTTTATCCCAGAAGCTCGGAAACGCCGTAGTTGATCTTCAAAACGGAAACATAGTCGGCGGCATTCTTATGGTAGAAAGCGCTGCCGGCCTTTTCTTCCTTGGCGAAGTCTGCTTCCACAGCGGCTTCGTCCTTAATGATCTTATAAACCGTTTCGCTCTCGGCGGTGAGGGTCTCTCCGTGGAAGTCCAGCAGGAAGCTCTGCAGCAACGGAGCATCCTCCGCATCCGACAGGAAGAAGTACAGCTCTGCGCCGGTGGTCTTATTATCCTTCTCGTACACCGCGAAGCCCAGCTTCACGCTGCCCTTGAAATACACCATCTTGTTGGGGTCGGGCTTGCCCAGGTCGACTTCCTTTCCCGCTTCGTACATGGTCTTTTCGCCGGTTTCCAGGTTGGTCCAGCCGGTGGCAAGACCGGTCTCGGGGTCGTAGATGTACATACCCACCACCTCGTAGCCCGTGGAATCCAGGATCAGCAGGTCGGGGTAAGCCATCACATTCAGAATGCTCTCGATATGCTCGGCATAGTCATCCCGCTCCAGCAGGAGCTTCTCGTGCTGCTGCTTATCCTCCGGGGTTTCGTGTTTAAAATGATCGTCATAGGAAATGGGGCCGCTGCTGCAGGCAGTGAGCATCAGCGCCAGCAACAGGAAAATCGCGGTCAGCTTTTTCATAGGAATCTCCTTTTCACTTTTCTTTGTAGTAGAGGAAGCAGTGGCAATAGCCCTCGAATTCCGGGTCCTTGATCTGGGCCTTGAATTCCTCGCACATGCACTTGTACTCCGGCTTGCGCTCCATGCGGCAGGGGCAGTAGCCTCCGGTGCGCTTGAGGCCTTCCTGGATGGCTGCGACCATATCCGCATCGGTGTTAAAACGAACCTTTCCCATAAGCTCCTCCCGTTTTTTTCTTATTCTATCATCTCAAACGGAAAAACGCAACGGCTATCTTTGTTTTTTCTTCCTCTTGAATTTTTCAATAACTCAGAAGTGTCCGCGCCGATTCCATAAATTCCGCAAAAACCCTCCTGCTTTGGATAGTACCCAAATACAGGAGGGTTTAATCAAGGATCACATTACGCAAGGGGCTTTTGCCCTCTCCGCCACGCCTTGCGGCGTGCCACCTCCCAAAGATTACAGGGTTTCCAGGAAGCCCTTCAGGCGAGTGCAGATCAGCGCGTGACCAGCATCGTTGGGGTGCAGGCCATCGGGCATATAAGCCTCCTGCAGGGCAGGCACCTTGGGCTGCAGACCGGATACCCGGTGCAGATCCAGCACAGGGATGCCATAGTAGCCGGCGACCTCACGGATAATGTCCACATAGTCCCCCAAACTGCCTACGCAGCGGACACCGAACCCGTTATACGCCCGGTTTTCCTCCAGACGGTGCAGCGGGGTCATGACCACCAGCTGGGCCGCGGGATACTTGGCGATCAGATCCAGGTACAGGTTGTGCAGCGCACCGTAGAAGGTATCGTCGGTGCGATCCATGAAGTTTCCAAGGGCAGCGTCGCCGTGACCGTAGTCGTTGGTGCCGCCGAAGATCACCACCACATCGGCGTCCTCCTCCATCTCCGCCACACGGGAGCGGAAGTACAGATCCTCCCGGGGATCCACGGAAGGCTTCTGCTGACGGGCGATGCGGGTGCCGCTGATGCCATAGCCAACGCAAGTGCAGCCGCACTCCCGCTCCAGCCGCTTCCAATACACATTTTCAATGTCCTGGGGGCCGTAGCCCTCGGTGATGCTGTCGCCAAGAAACAGGAGCTTTTTATTTTGAATGTTCATAAGATACCTCACCGGTAGCGGACGAGCAATGCTCGCCCTTGCAAAATTTAGAGCAGACGGATTGCCACGTCGCTGCGCTCCTCGCAATGACGGGCGTAGGGCGGGGGCTTGCTCCCGCCGCTGCGGGCGATTCGTGAATCGCCCCTACATTCTTGTGCAGTAGCGGACGAGCAATGCCCGCCCCTACGGTAACACCTCATCCGTCACGCCTTACGGCGTGCCACCTTCCCGTTCCCGGGGAAGGCTATTACCAAATCACGACTCGCTTGGAGGGAGCCAGGTACATACCGTCGGACTTCTTGACGCCGAAGGCGGCGTACCACTCGGGGAAGTTTCTGGGAGGCATATTGGC
>JAZPXW010000018.1:0-6563 GCA_045543895.1 Faecousia sp. | reverse complement strand
GGCAAGCCTTGCCGGTGATCGCCTCGATACGACGCACGCCGGAAGCCACGCTGCCCTCGCTCTCAATGCGGAAAGGACCGACCTTAGCGGTATTGTCAAGTCGGATCGTAGCCATGTCGTTCTGTGAGCCAAGGAGTTGGTTTCAAGTGTTGTCTTCCTAAGACCGCTTGGCCTCCGACTTGGCAAGCCTTGCCGGTGATCGCCTCGATACGACGCACGCCGGAAGCCACGCTGCCCTCGCTCTCAATGCGGAAAGGACCGACCTTAGCGGTATTGTCCAGGTGGGTACCGCCGCAAAGCTCGATAGTGTAGCCGCCCATATTGACCACACGGACGGTGTCGCCGTACTTCTCGCTAAACAGAGCAGTTGCTCCGATCTTCTTGGCCTGGTCAATGGACATCTCACGGACATCCACAGGATAGCCCTCCAGCACAGCACCCTGCACAATGGCATCCACCTTAGCCAGTTCCTCGGGAGTCAAACCGGAGAAGTGGGTAAAGTCGAAGCGCAGGCGGTCAGGCTCTACCAGGCTGCCTGCCTGGTGCACATGGTCGCCCAGCACGCTGCACAGAGCCTTCTGCAGCAGGTGGGTTGCGCTGTGGGCACGCATAATAGCCTTGCGGCGCTCCACATCGATGGAAGCCAGCACAGCATCGTCTACCTTGATAGTACCGGACACCATCTTACCGTGATGCAGATACTTGCCGCCCTTATCCTTGAGCACATTGGTCACTTCAAAACGGCTGTCACCAACCAGGATCGCACCATGGTCACCCACCTGGCCGCCCATCTCCGCATAGAAGGGAGTTCTGTCCAGTACGATGATACCGGTCTCGCCACCGGTGATGGAGCCGGTGACTTTCTCGCCAACGCAAACAGCCAGGACCTTAGCTTCGCAGTTGTTGTAGTCATAGCCGACGAAGGCGGTGGGAGTGGTGTCCAGGCCAAGGTCGATGCCTGCCCAGCCCAGATCGCCCAGAGCCTTGCGGGCCTCACGGGCACGGACACGCTGCTCCTCACGGCAGGAGATGTAGGTCTCCATATCCACGGTCATACCCTCGTCCTCCAGCATTTCTGCGGTGAGGTCAATGGGGAAACCATAGGTATCTGCCAGCAGGAATGCATCAGCGCCGGAGAATACGGCAGTACCGGATGCCTTGTGGGCAGCCAGCTTTTCGTTGAAGATGCGCATACCGCCGTCGATAGTCTTGCAGAAGGACTCTTCCTCAGTCAGCACGGTGCTGACGATGTAGTCCTTGCGCTCCCGCAGGTAAGCGTAGTGTGCTTCGTTTTCCCGGATGACAGTTTCCACCACCTGGTACAGGAAGGGATTCTTCACGCCCAGGAGTCTGCCATGGCGGGCAGCACGGCGCAGCAGGCGGCGCAGCACATAGCCACGGCCCTCGTTGGTGGGGCGCACGCCATCAGCGATCATAAAGGTGGAAGCACGGATGTGGTCGGTGATGACACGCAGGCTCACATCGGTCTTGGCGCTCTGACCGTAGGAAGCGCCGGTGATCTGGGTGACATGGTTGGTGATGTTCATGACCGTATCCACATCAAACAGGGTGTCCACATCCTGGCAGACCACTGCCATACGCTCCAGACCCATGCCGGTGTCGATATTCTTCTGCACCAGCTCGGTATAGTTGCCCTGTCCATCGTTATCGAACTGGGAGAACACATTGTTCCAGACTTCCATATAGCGGTCGCAATCGCAGCCGACGGTGCAGCCTTCCTTGCCGCAGCCGTACTTCTCGCCACGGTCATAGTAGACCTCGCTGCAGGGGCCGCAGGGACCGGTGCCATGCTCCCAGAAGTTATCCTCCTTGCCGAAGCGGAAGATGTGGTCGGCGGGAATGCCGATCTCCTTGTTCCAGATCTCGAAGGCCTCTTCATCATTCTCGTAAATAGAGGGGAACAGACGGTTCTCATCCAGGCCGACTACCTTGGTAAGGAACTCCCAGCACCAGGCAATGGCCTCGTGCTTAAAGTAATCGCCAAAGGAGAAGTTGCCCAGCATCTCAAAATAGGTGCCGTGGCGGGCAGTCTTGCCGATGTTCTCAATATCGCCGGTACGGATGCACTTCTGGCAGGTGCAGACACGGCGGCGGGGCGGCTCGACTTCGCCCTTGAAATAGGGCTTCATAGGAGCCATGCCGGAGTTGATCAGCAGCAGGGACTGGTCGTTCTGAGGAATCAGGGAGAAGCTGGGCAGACGCAGATGGCCCTTGCTCTCAAAATAGCTCAGAAACATTTCGCGTAATTCGTTTACGCCATAGGGTTTCGGATTCATAGGAATAACCTCCAAAAATAAATACATAAAAATAACTCGCCCCTAAAAATAGGGGCGAGTGTGATCGCGGTACCACCCTAATTCATCCCAAATGGGATATCTTAGACGCTCTGTAACGGGAGCACCCGTCCCGGTCATCCCGGGCGACGCAGGAAGTGGCGCGCAGCATTCCGGATGAGGGCTCTCACCGCTTCCCTCTCGCTTGGATCCTTCGGGGCTGCTTGGTTTCCGCATAGTCTTTGCATATCTATGATATTTTACCACAAATTCGGGTGTTGTCAATGTTTTTTCCGCAAAAAGACCATGATTAAACCGTTAAATATGATCTTCCAGGAACTTTTTCATAGCAAGTCTGCCATCTTCGCTCATGGGGAAGGTCTGGCTGCCTTCCATCTCGCTTTTTTCGTAGCAGAATGGACCGTGCCAATACTCTACGGTAATGGAGCTGGCCTCCATATCCACCTCTTTCGGCGTGGCCATGACCACCTCCGGAACGATGCGAAAACGGAGCGCACCCATAGAACCTGTGAAGGTATTCTTCATAGCAAAGGTGTGCAGCGTGGGCAAAAACAGTTCCGCCATACTTACTCCTGCATCAGTGCTTCCATCTCGTCAAGCAGCTTGCCGAACAGCTCCAGAGCCTGGTTTACAGGTTCGGGGCTGGTCATATCCACGCCTGCGCCCTTGAGCAGATCGATGGGAGTCTTGGAGCAGCCGCCGGACAGGAAGCCCAGGTAGTCATTCAGCTCCTTCTCGCCGCCGTCCAGCACCTTACGGGACAGGGCAATGGCAGCAGAATAGCCGGTGGCATACTGGAACACATAGTAATTATAGTAGAAGTGAGGGATTCTTGCCCATTCCACAGCGATGTTGTCGTCCACCACCATATCGGGACCGTAGTACATTTCGTTCAGACGCTTATACTCGGCACACAGCACATCGGCAGTCAGGCTCTTGCCCTCTGCCACCATGCGGCCGATGTTCAACTCGAACTCTGCAAACATGGTCTGGCGATAGATGGTACCCTTGAACTGGTCCAGGTAGTGGTTGATGAGGTATGCCCGTTCCTTCTTATCGGTGGCCTTAGCCAGCAGGTGCTCCATCAGCAGAGCTTCGTTGAAGGTAGAAGCTACCTCAGCAACGAAGATCACATAGTTAGAGTCGATGGGGTTCTGGTGCTTGTGGCTCAGGTAGGAGTGCATAGCGTGACCCATTTCGTGAGCCAGGGTGAACTGATTGTCCAGAGTGCCGGTGTAGTTGAGCAGCACGAAGGGATGAACATCTGCGCCGGAAGAATAAGCGCCGCTGCGCTTGCCCTCGTTGGGATATACGTCGATCCAGCGGCTTTGGAAAGCTTGCTTGATCACATCACGGTACCCTTCGCCCATAGGTGCCAGGGCATCATAGACGGTCTGCTTGGCTTCCTCAATGGGGATATACTTATCCACGCCGTCGAGCAAGGGAGTATAGATATCATAGAAGTGCAGCTCATCCACGCCCAGAAGCTTCTTGCGCAGGCGGACATAGCGGTGCATCTTGTCCAGATTCTGATGGACAGCCTCGATCAGATTCAGATACACCTCGGTGGGGACATTGGTGCGGTCCAACGCTGCCTCGAAGGCGTTATCGTACTTCTTGGTTTCTGCAAAGAACTTCAGCTGCTTGTTCTGTGCGTTCAGCAGGCCTGCAGCGGTGTTCTTGTAATCGTTGAAGCTGCCGTACAGGCTCTCGTACGCGCTCTGGCGCAGGGTGCGGTCCGCACTCTCTTCCAAGCCGACAAAAGTACCCTGGCGGACAGCGTGGGCATTACCCTGGGCATCGATGGCATCCCGGAACTTGATGTCGGCATTGGCGAACATGGAATAAATATTGGAAGGCGCACCGGCAATCTCACCGGCAGCCGCCAGAATACGCTCTTCCGCAGCGGACAGGGTGTGGGCCTTGCGGCGGCGCATATTGGTAAGATACCGGCGGTAGCGCTCCAGCTCGGGCTTCTCGGCATAGAAACGGTCCATATCCTCATCGGAGATCGCCATCAGCTCAGGGGTAGCAAAGCTGCAATCCGAGCCGATCTTAACCATAACGCTCCGGAACTTGCCGGTCATAGCCTGGTAGACGGAATTACGGGTATCCTCATCGCCCTTACGCATGCAGTAGCCTGCCAGGCGGCCTACACGCAAGTCAGCCATTTCATCGGCATACAGGAAGGCGTACAGGTCTTCGGCGTTATTCAGCTTGCCTGCAAAGGATGCCAGATGCTTACCCTCTTCGATCATAACGGCAAGATCCTCTTCCCACAATGCGTCGGATGCGTACAGGTCCTCGGTGGCCCAGGTATGCTCTACCGGGATCTCCTCACGCTTCCAGATCTTCTTGATTTCGCTCATTATAGTTACCTCCTAATTGGAATGTTGGGTCCTCATATTCTGCATTATACCACAGGTTTCGAAAAATGCAATTGCAAAGAGTGCGGCAGTGTGGTAAACTGACGGGCGGTGATAAATTTATGAAACAACGATACAAAGGAATCCTTTCCCTTTTACTTGCCACCCTCATCTGGGGCTCTACCTTCGTAGCCCAGAGCGTGGGCATGGACTACATAGGCCCCTTCACCTTCCAGGCCGTTCGCTGCGCATTGGCTGTGATCGGTCTGCTGCCGGTGATCTATATTGCGGACAAACGATCTGGGCGCTCTTTCCGTAAAGAGTGGGCAAACAAACAGCTCTGGCTGGGCGGACTGCTCTGCGCTGTGCCGCTGTTTCTGGCAGCAAACCTGCAGCAGCTGGGCATCGTTTCCACCAGCGCCGGAAAATCCGCCTTCCTCACTGCCATGTACATTGTGATTGTGCCGATCCTGGGGCTGTTTTTAGGACGCAAGCCCTCCCCTATGGTCCCCATCAGCGTAGCGCTGGCGGTCATCGGGCTGTATCTGCTTAGCTGCGTGGGCGTGACCAGTATCCAAACCGGGGACATTCTTCTGCTGCTGTGCGCGCTTATGTTTGCGGTGCAGATCCTTTTTGTGGATCGGTTTGCTCCCAGCGTGGATGCTCTCCGGCTCAACTGTCTGCAGGCAGGTTTTTGCGCTGCCCTGTCCGGCATCATAGCAATATTCATAGAAGAGATCCATTTCCCCAGCCTGCTGGATTGCTGGCTGCCGCTGAGCTATGCGGGCTTCCTCTCCATGGGCGCTGCCTACTCCCTGCAGATCGTAGGTCAGAAGCATCTGGAGCCTGCTGCCGCATCCCTCATCATGAGTCTGGAATCGGTGTTCGCGGTGCTCTTCGGCTGGCTGCTGCTGCACGAAACCATGACGGTGTGGGAGACTGTCGGCTGTGTACTGGTTTTCGCCGCGGTGATCCTCTCTCAAATTAACATCCCGGCAAAAAAGAAGTCGCTCAAGTGAGCGACTTCTTTTTTGTTATTTCTTGTCGGCGGCGATGATCCGCTTCATGGCTTCGATACCCACCCGAATAGCACCGGAGGTATCCTCTGTCATAGGCATGGCCATGCCCAGCTTTTCCCGCTCCTGGTTCCAAATAGCATGGAAGCAGCTGCCGCAGCGCACACCCAGAGCCGCAGCCACCACAAAGAGAGCGGCAGACTCCATCTCGCTGGCCTTTACCCCCAGCCGTTTCCAGGACTCCCACTTCTGCAAAAGCTCATAGGACACCGGAGACTTTTCCGGGGAATGCTGACCGTAGAAGGAATCCTTGCATTGCACCACGCCGGTATGGGTGCGGTAGCCCAGGTCCTCGCTGGCTGCCTTCAGCGCAGCGGTCAGGTCAAAGTCCGGCACTGCCGGGAATTCAATGGGCGCATATTCCAGAGAGGTATGCTCATAGCGAATGGCGCCGGTAGCCACCACTACATCACCGGGCAGCACATCCAGGTCGATGCCGCCGCAGGTGCCGATACGGATAAAGGTATCCGCTCCGATGGCAGAAAGCTCTTCCATGGCGATGGACGCAGAGGGACCGCCAATGCCGGTAGAGCATACGCTGACCTTCTCGCCCAGGAGCGTACCGGTGTAGATGTTGTACTCCCGGTTCATTCCCACATGCACAGGGTTATCAAAATGGGCTGCGATGGACTCACAGCGACCGGGGTCACCCGGCAGAAATACATACCGCCCCACATCGCCTTCGGTGCAGCGGATATGAAATTGCATGCCAATATCCTGCATAACTGATTTCCTTCCTTATAATAGGTGAAAAGATTGTATCACAGCTTCAGCGGTTAGTCAAAGAAAAACACCTGGCGCATCAG
>JAZPXW010000017.1:0-6852 GCA_045543895.1 Faecousia sp. | reverse complement strand
GCCATTTTGGACAAGGCTGCGTCAGACATCGCGCAGGAAAAGAAAAAGGCCATCAACGATGCCAAGGACGAGATCTCCGGTATGGCTATGGCTATTGCGGAAAAGGTCGTTGGCCGTGAGCTGAACAGCAAGGACCAGGATAAACTTTTTGATGAGTTTATCAGCGAATTGGGTGACAAGGCATGAATCAGGTAGGTAGTGTTTACGGCGAAGCCCTGTACAGCCTTTGTAAGGAGGAAAACCTCTCCGATACCGTGTTCCGGGAGCTGACAGTTTTGCAGGAGAGCTTCGGAGAAAATCCGGATTTTCTGCGGCTGCTCTCGTCACCCAATGTGGCAGTGCAGGAGCGCTGCCAGATCCTGGATAACTGTTTCCGGGGTCAGGTGCAGCCTTATGTGCTGAATTTTTTGAAGATCCTGACAGAAAAGGGCGTTGTAAAAGCCTTTTCCGACTGTGTTTGCCAGTATCGGAAGCTGTACAATGAGGATCATAATATTCTGCCTGTTACAGCGGTAACTGCTGTTCCTTTAACACAGGAGCAGTCTGCCCGTTTGACAGAAAAGCTGTCTGAGCTTACCGGAAAAACAGCTCAGCTTGTGAACCGGGTCGACCCGGCATGCCTGGGCGGAGTCCGGCTGGATTATGACGGCAAGCGGGTGGATGGCAGTGTGGCAAACCGCATGGAGTCTATTCGCAAATTACTGAAAAATACGGTTCTTTAATCAGAGAGTAGGGAAACTATGGAATTACGACCCGAAGATATTACTAAAATCATTCGCGCGCAGATCAAAAATTATGAAAATAAGCTGCAGACCTCCGAAACCGGCGTGGTCATCTTAGTTGGTGACGGTATTGCCAAGGCTACCGGTCTGGATCAGTGCATGGCAGGCGAGCTGGTGGAATTTCCCAATGGCTCTTTCGGCATGGCGCAGAACCTGGAGGAGGATACAGTCTCTATCGTCATTCTGGGAACAGACCAGGGCATTAAGGAGGGTGACACCGTCAAGCGGACAGGCAAAGTCGTATCCGTGCCTGTAGGTGCCGCGCTCATTGGCCGTGTGGTCAATGCTCTGGGTGAGCCTATCGACGGCAAGGGTCCCTTTGACCCGGAGGGCTACCGTCCCATCGAGATGCCGGCACCCGGCATTATCGAGCGTAAGCATGTCAGCCGTCCCCTGCAGACCGGCATCAAGGCCATCGACTCTATGATCCCCATCGGCCGTGGCCAGCGTGAGCTGATCATCGGTGACCGGCAGACCGGTAAGACCACCATCGCCACCGATACTATTTTGAACCAAAAGGGCAAGGATGTGATCTGCATCTATGTGGCCATCGGTCAGAAGCGTTCCACTGTGGCGCAGGTGGTGGAAAACCTCACCGCGGGCGGCGCTATGGATTATACCATCGTGGTATCCGCTACGGCTTCTGAGCTTGCGCCTATGCAGTATATCGCGCCCTACACCGGCTGCACCATGGGCGAGCACCTGATGCACCAGGGCAAGGATGTGCTGGTGATCTACGATGACCTGAGTAAGCACGCGGTGGCGTACCGTGCCATCTCTTTGCTGATCCGCCGTCCCCCCGGACGGGAGGCATACCCCGGCGACGTCTTCTATCTCCATTCCCGTCTTTTGGAGCGCGCCGCGCAGATGTCGGATGAATTGGGCGGCGGAAGCCTGACTGCGCTTCCTATTATCGAGACCCAGGCAGGTGACGTCTCTGCCTACATTCCCACCAATGTGATCTCTATCACCGACGGTCAGATCTTCCTGGAGGAAGAGCTGTTCAACGCCGGAGTTATGCCTGCGGTCAACCCCGGTATCTCCGTATCCCGTGTCGGCGGTGACGCGCAGATCAAGGCAATGAAAAAGGTGGCAGGCTCACTGAAGCTGCTGTATTCCCAGTACCGGGAACTGCAGAGCTTTGCCCAGTTTGGCTCTGACCTGGACGCGGATACCAAGGCAAGACTTTCCCTGGGTGAGCGGATCGTGGCAGTGCTGAAGCAGAAGAACAATGCCCCCGTGGAGGTGGCCCATCAGGTTTGTATTCTCTACGCGGTAGTCAATGGCTATCTGAAGGATGTGGCTGTGGATAAGATCCCCGAATTCCAGTTGCGTCTTCACAGCTTCATGGAGCAGAAGCATCCGAATGTGCTGGAGGCGATCCGCACAACAGGACGGCTGGAAAGTGATACGGAGGAAGCTCTCAAAAATGCGCTTTCCCAGCTTCTCAAGGAGTTTTTGGTTCAAATCTAAGGAGGGAGGAAGACCATGGCTGGTATTTCCACCAAGGAAATTAAAAACCGCATCCGCAGTATGGAGTCCACCAAGCAGATCACCAAGGCCATGGAGATGGTGGCTGCCTCCAAGCTGCGCCATGCGCAGGCACGGGTGCAAAATTCCCGGCCCTATTTTGAGATCCTCTATAATACTGTTTCGGACATCGTCTCTGCCAATACGGAGCTTTCTTCCCCTTATTTGACCCCGCGCCCGGTTAAAAGATCGGTCTATGTGGTCATAGCCGGTGACAGAGGTCTGGCTGGCGGCTACAACAGCAATGTGCTGAAGCTGGCAGTGGAGGATATGGGGGGCAAGGAAGTAACAGTCCTGCCTGTGGGTAAAAAGGCGGTGGATTACTTCCGCGCCCATAAATTCTCCGTGCTGACAGAGCAGTATGCCAACGCTGCGGAGCTGAATGTGGGGGACTGCTTTGGAATTGCAAAGCAGCTTTGCAAGATGTATCTTTCCGGGGAGGCAGACGAGATCTATATCGGTTATACCAACTTCGTATCCGTTCTGTCTCAGACTCCTGTTATGCTGCAGGTGCTGCCGCTGACTGCTCATAAGCCATCGGAGGCAAGGCAGGCAGACATTCTTTACGAGCCCGGCAGCGAAGAGGTCTTCCAGACCATCGTTCCGGAATATGTGGGTGGCCTTTTGTATGGCGCCTTGTGCGAAAGCCGTGCCGCTGAGCAGGCTGCGCGCCGCACCGCTATGGATGCTGCCACACAAAATGCCGACGACATGATCGCGGATCTCAGCCTGAAATTCAACCAGGCGCGCCAGGCGGCGATCACCCAGGAAATCACCGAGATCGTCGCAGGATCTTAAAGGCTTTTCCCTGCGGAGAAGCTGTCACCGAAGGTGACTGATGAGGTGTGTTTGTAACCTCATTTTCGTATATACTTGATACAAGGAGTTGAGTCCAATGGCTAAAAATATCGGAACCGTGATCCAGGTCGTGGGTCCCGTTTTGGATATCCGTTTTCCTGAGGATGGCCTGCCCCAGTTGCTTTCTGCCATTGAGGTAAAGCAGGATGACCGTGTGGTGGTTGCCGAGGTGGCACAGCATATTGGTGACAATGTGGTGCGCTGCATCGCCATGAGTTCCACCGATGGCCTGCAGCGTGGTATCCAGGCTGTGGATACCGGCAGCCCCATCACTGTGCCCGTAGGCGAGGAATGTCTGGGCCGTGTGTTCAATTTGCTGGGTCAGCCTATCGATAACAAGGAGGCACCCAAGAGCCAGGAAAAGTGGCCTATCCACCGTCCCGCACCGGCATACGATGAACAGCAGCCGGCTACAGAGATCCTGGAGACCGGCATCAAGGTCGTTGACCTGATCTGTCCCTATGCCAAGGGCGGTAAGATCGGCCTGTTTGGCGGTGCCGGTGTTGGTAAGACCGTCCTGATTCAGGAGCTGATCTATAACATCGCCACAGCCCACAACGGCTATTCTGTCTTCACCGGTGTCGGTGAACGTACCCGTGAGGGTAATGACCTGTATAACGAAATGACCGAATCCGGCGTTATCAACAAGACCGCCATGGTCTTCGGTCAGATGAACGAGCCCCCCGGAGCCCGTATGCGTGTGGGTCTGTCCGGCCTGACCATGGCAGAGTACTTCCGGGATGTGAAGCATCAGGATGTGCTTTTGTTCATCGATAATATCTTCCGCTTTACCCAGGCTGGCTCCGAGGTTTCCGCGCTGCTGGGCCGTATGCCCTCCGCAGTTGGCTACCAGCCCACCTTGGCAACGGAAATGGGCGCGCTGCAGGAGCGGATCACATCCACCAAGAATGGCTCTATTACCTCTGTTCAGGCAGTCTATGTGCCTGCTGATGACTACACAGACCCGGCGCCTGCCACTACCTTTGCCCACCTGGATGCTACCACCGCTCTTGACCGTGGTATCGCGTCTTTGGGCATCTACCCGGCAGTCGATCCTCTGAGTTCTTCCTCCCGTATTCTGTCCCCGGATGTGGTAGGACAGGAGCACTACGAGGTGGCAAGAGCGGTCCAGAGCATTCTGCAGCGTTATAAGGAGCTGCAGGATATCATTGCCATTATGGGTATGGACGAGCTGAGCGAGGAGGATAAGCTGACGGTAAACCGTGCCCGTAAGGTGCAGCGGTTCCTGTCCCAGCCCTTTAGTGTGGCGGAGCAGTTCACCGGAATGGAGGGCAAGTATGTTCCCCTGAAGGAGACCATCCGCGGCTTTAAGGAGATCATCGAGGGCAAGCACGATGCCATCCCTGAGTCCTGCTTCCTGTTTGCCGGCACCATTGAAGATGTGGTGGAAAAGTGGAAGGGGCAGAGCCAATGACACCGTTTCAGCTAAAGATCGTCACCCCAGACGGCCTGATATATGATGGCGTGGCAGAAGAACTGATCGTTCGCTCCACCACCGGTGACATCGGTATTATGGCAGGCCATATAAACTGTGTTGTGCCTTTGGGCATGGGACAGGCTATGGCTGCCATAGACGGCGGAAAACGCTATGCCGCCTGTATCGGCGGTATGCTGTCCGTTATGGACGGCAAGGTTACCCTGGTGCCCACCACCTTTGAATGGGCGGATGGGATCGATGTAGCGCGTTCGGAGCGCTCTGAGAGCCGGGCAAGGGCGGTTTTGGAGGATAAGTCCTCCAGCCAGACCGATATCAAGCTGGCGGAAGCCCGCCTCAAGCGCGCCCTGATCCGCAAAAGCGTAGCGGAACATAAGTAAAAATGACCGGGAAGGGGCAAAAACCCTTCCCGGTTTTTTTACAATTTGTTGATGGAAAATAATTACGCAATGTGCTACAATTAGAAAAAAGAAAGCGGTGTAGCGTTATGAAGAAAATATGCTGTGTAAACGATATGCCAGGCGTGGGAAAGATCGCCCTGTCCGCCATGATCCCCATTCTGTCGGCAAAGGGCATCGATGTGACCTGCCTGCCTACCGCGCTGGTGTCCAACACATTGGATTTTGGAAAATTCGACATCCTGGACACCAGTGATTATATGGAAAAAACGGTCGATATTTGGGACGAGCTGGGCTTCAAATTTGACTGCATTGCCACAGGCTTTATGGTCAACCCCCGTCAGATCGGCATTGTGGAAAAGCTGATCGGCTACCAGAACCGGGAAGAGCTTTTGGTGGTGGTCGATCCCATCATGGGTGACGAAGGAAAGCTCTATAACGGTATGGACGACTCCAATGTTGCCATATTGCGGGAGCTTAGCGGCTTTGCTGATATTCTGCTCCCCAATTTTACTGAGGCTACCTTCTTAACGGATCATTTTTACAGCACAGAGTCAGTCAGCCGGGAACAGGCAGAGGAGCTTTTGGTGCTTTG
Organism: Faecousia sp.; assembly: GCA_045543895.1. Classification (GTDB taxonomy): domain Bacteria; phylum Bacillota; class Clostridia; order Oscillospirales; family Oscillospiraceae; genus Faecousia. The sequence continues at coordinate 1,233 of JAZPXW010000017.1, read as the reverse complement.
CCGTGGGCTGGGTGCAAAATCGGTGGTGATCACCAGCGCCCTTGTGGACGGAAAGCACTGTGTTGTGGGCTACGATCACAAGAAGAATGAAACCTTCTTCCTGGAATATACCCTGATAGATGTCCGGTTCCCCGGAACGGGTGACATCTTCTCGGCGGTGCTGGTCGCGGATGTGCTTCGGGGGCTGGATCTTCGCGAAAGCACGATGCATGCCATGCAGACAGTCAGCGCTATCATTTCGGACAATGCAGGAAAGACGGAAAAATTCTCCGGTGTGGATATTGAGCGGTTTATCAGTGAGGGAAAGCTATGAAAATAAAGATCACCTTGGTGGATCAAAAGGGGAGCTGCCCCTGTCACCGCGGACATAAGATCGGCGATACTTTTGACTTTGATGAGGACAGGGGCAAGCTCTGTCCCATGGCAATGCATACCCTGTTTCCCATGATTGACATCCTTCGCTACGGCGGCGAACTGAAAAGCGACTGCTTCTGCTGCCCGGATGTGGATACCATCAATGTTTTCAAGATCGAAAAGATATGAAAAAACCGGGCATTGCCCGGTTTTTTACTGTTCTATCAACCCCTGCAGCTTAGTTAATAAATTGATGTTGTCGATACTGATGTGGTGGTAGTGGAATTTATAAGTGTCACCGTCATAGATAGCTATGATCAGCTCTGCTGCCTGTTCCTGGGTGATCTGCCTGTCCTCCTCCAGGATAAGCTCGATGCGGTAATAGCCGTTGTCCGCGTAGGGGATCCGCAATTCGCCGCTTTCGTCCTTCAGCAGGTCGATACTGTTCAATACATCTGTCAGACCCTGGCTGATGGGAAGCGCCTTAAAGTCCTGACGGCCTGCAAACTGTCCGGCAAAGCTGTCATCGGAAAACTCTGCTTCTACCATGGTGATGCCGCTGCTGCTTTCTTTTCTCGTGTTCATAAAAAAGTTCACCTTGGCATCAGAAATATCCAATCCCAGTTCCTCCATCACAAGTTCCTGCGCCTCATTTTTGAAAAGAAAGCACCCGGAAAAAAGAAGGATGGGGATCAAACATAAAATAAATACTGTCCTTTTCATACCACTGTATCCTTTCTGCCTGCATAGTAGATCCGCCTGTTTTTGTTTTGCCCGGGTGTCTCGGTATAGTCCTTGCAAAACAGTCCGTAGAGATCGTCGCAGCGGGCTTCTAAGCGCTCATAGGGATGGCCAAGCGTTTCACCAATATTGGGGAAA
>JAZPXW010000016.1:0-8184 GCA_045543895.1 Faecousia sp. | reverse complement strand
GCACATCGATGAAGTCCCTGGTGTCTGCTTTTTACGCCCAGTTTAGGGTGGATGCTGGGGGTTAAGGATCCCGGGCGCGCTCCAATGGCATGGAGCATACGACCCGGTTTCCGTGGAGACCTGGTGTTGTGCGACGAAGTTTGAGAACTCCTTGTTTGGAAGCCTTCTTCGCGTACGAGCCTGGTATGAACCTGCAAGGCGGTGCACAGAATCGTGTGCTGTGTGCAGCGTAGCCTGCCTTGAGTGAGTATGTTGGGAAAGGGGACCTGGCTGCCGGGTGTAATGGCCATACACTGGCAGTTTTGCTCCTGGAAATCATCCTTGCAAAAGAGGCTAAGAATCAGAGGTTCCTGCAGTGGAAAACACCTAGGCTGTCGTAAAAGGGCAGGCAGGGGATTACAGTACGGACTAAGTGGCAATCGGGTATTCATTCTGGCAACACTTGAGCGGACGGATCAAACGGAAACGGCCTGCGCGGCAACGGCAGGTTCTGTCCGGGGAAAACCAACCCGACCTAAGCCGTAAGATTTATCCTGCCTGCCACCGTTGTTTTTAAAAATGTTTTGAAGGAGTAAGCCGTTTTGTCTAAGTCAGACCATACAGGCCCTAAAAAAGAGCGCAATAAGGCCATCCGTTGGGTGGTCACAGTTTTTATTTCCACGATTTTTATATCCGGCATCATTTCCCTTGCCTCGGAAGAGATCATGTCCGCCAGCAATATGTTGGTGGCATTTATCATATTGCTGGCAATTATCTTTCTCGGTATCTTATTCGATATTATCGGTGTTGCGGTGACCTCCGCTGACGAAAAGCCCTTTCATTCTATGGCTGCCCGGAAGGTTCCCGGTGCGCTGGAGGCGCTTCGCTTGCTGCGCAATGCTGAGAAGGTAGGCTCCATCTGTAACGATGTGGTGGGCGATATCTGCGGCGTAGTTTCCGGCAGCGCATCTGCCACCATCGCAGCCCAGGTGCTGCAGAATTTTGAATTTACCTGGCCCAGACTGGCATCGCTTTTGATGTCTGCCCTGGTTGCCGGACTCACTGTGGGAGGTAAGGCTATTGGCAAGGGCCTTGCCATCAATTCCTGCACGAAGATCGTACACCTTGCGGGTCTTGCGATTTACAGACTCCGCAGCATCGGTGGGATATTCAAAAGAGAAAAGAAGAAATAAGGTGTGCTAAGTGAGCATATTGGAAAATCTGAACGGACATAGCGACCTGGCAACCCTCAGTAGCGCCCAGCGGGAGCAGCTGTGTGGGGAGATCCGGGAGTTCCTGGTTTCTCATATTGCAAAAACAGGAGGCCATCTGGCCTCCAATCTTGGCGTTGTCGAGCTGACAGTCGCCCTGGAAACTGTGTTTGATACAGCGGTAGACCGCCTGGTTTTCGATGTAGGTCATCAGTCTTATGTCCATAAGCTGCTGACCGGACGCCAGGCGGATTTTGACTGCTTGCGCCAATTTGGCGGTATGGCAGGCTTCCCCAAGCCTGGTGAAAGCGATACCGATGCCTTTGTGGCAGGCCACGCCTCCAGCTCAGTTTCTGTGGCGCTGGGTATGGCAAGAGCCCGGACGCTGATGGGTGAAAACTATAATGTGATCGCTCTTTTGGGTGACGGTGCTGCCACCGGTGGTATGGTATATGAGGGTCTGAATGACGCGGCGGTCAGCGATGAACCGATGATCGTGATCCTCAACGACAATGCCATGTCCATCGATCGGAATGTGGGCGGTATGGCAAGCCATCTGTCTGCTCTGCGCTCCAAAAAGGGCTATCTGGGCATGAAGGAGAAGTACAGAAAGCTGCTGCAAAAGAATGCTGTCGGTAAGGCTCTGTACCGCTTTTCCCGAAATGTTAAGGACCGTGTCCGCCGGGCGTTGATCCCCACAACCATTTTTGAGAATATGGGCATGACCTATCTGGGCCCTGTGGACGGGCACGATGTGAATAATCTCACCCAGCTGCTGCAGATCGCCCGGGATATGAAACGCCCGGTGCTGCTGCATGTGCTGACCCAAAAGGGAAAGGGCTATGCCCACGCGGAGAATGAACCCGAAAAATTCCACGGCATCAGTCCCTTTGACCCCACCACCGGCTCCAAGCTGAATAAAGGCGGAAAGACTTTCTCAGCGGCCTTTGGTGAGACGATGTGCGCCCTGGCTGAAAAGAACCCCAAGGTCTGCGCCATCACCGCGGCGATGCCCGGCGGCACAGGACTTTTAGGCTTCAAAGAAAAATATGAAAACCGGCTGTTTGATGTGGGTATTGCGGAAGAGCATGCGGTATCCATGGCAGGCGGCCTTGCAAAGCAGGGAATGACCCCTGTGGTGGCGCTCTATTCTACCTTCCTGCAGCGCTCTTATGACCAGATCCTGCAGGATATTGCGATGCTGAACCTTCATGTGGTGTTTGCTGTGGACCGGGCCGGCCTTGTGGGTGAGGATGGCGAGACCCACCACGGTGTATTCGACACAGGCTTTTTGCGGCAGATACCCGGTATGCAGGTGCTTTGCCCCGGCAACTGCCAGGAACTGCAGCAGATGCTCACCTGGGCGGTGGAGGAGGGCAGCGGCCCTATCGCCATCCGCTATCCCCGTGGCGGTGACGCAAGCGTCCACGATTCCGGTTTTGTGAAAGACGGAAAAGCTGTAGTGTGCCACCGCGCCGGCAAGGATGCGGCGATCGTAGTTTATGGCACGATGCTGCAGAACGCCATGGACGCAGCCGAGATCCTGGCACAGCAGGGCATCGAAGCAGCGGTTGTGCGTTTGCTCCGGGTAAATCCACTGCCTGTGGATGAAATTCTGAAAATGATCCCGGCAACCTGCCCTGTGTTCGTGGCGGAGGAAGCGGGAGATGTCTCCGGTATCTGGAATGCGCTTTCCTGTGAACTGGGCCGTGTGCGTTCTGGAAGCCAAGTAGAAGGAATCAATTTGGGTGCAGGCTTTGCGACCCATGGAAAAATGGCAGACCTCTACCGGCACTATGGGCTGGATGCGGAGGGCATCGCTAAGAGAGTTTGTAAGGTGATTCACAATGAAGGTTAAAAAGAGACTGGATGTTCTGCTGACGGAACGGGGTCACGCTGACACCCGTACCAAGGCCCAGGCCATTATTATGAGCGGCCTTGTATATGTGAACGGTCAAAAGGCAGATAAGCCCGGTGTCTCCTATGAGGAAACGGTGGATATTGAGGTCCGCAGCGGCAGCTGCCCCTATGTGAGCCGTGGGGGGTTAAAGCTGGAGAAAGCGCTGCGTGACTTCGGCGTAAAGCCGGAAGGCTATGTGTGCAGCGACTCCGGTGCCTCTACCGGCGGCTTTACCGATTGCCTGCTGCAGCAGGGTGCCAGCAAGGTGTTTGCCATCGATGTGGGCTCCGGCCAGCTGGATTGGAAGATCCGCTCCGACCCCCGGGTGGTGGTCATGGAGCGGACCAATGTGCGCTATGTGACCCCGGAGCAGCTGGGAGAGCCGCTGGATCTTTCGGTGATCGATGTGAGCTTCATTTCGCTGAAGATTGTGCTGCCTGTGATCAAGACTTTCCTCAAACCTACCGGACAGGTGCTTTGCCTGATCAAGCCCCAGTTTGAAGCCGGGAAAGAGAAGGTGGGCAAAAAGGGCGTCGTCCGGGACCCCGAGACCCATAAAGAAGTGCTCGATAGCTTCGTGGAGCTGGCAAACAGCCTGGATTTTAAGATCTTGGGACTTACCTTCTCTCCTGTGAAGGGACCCGAGGGCAATATTGAATTTTTGGGTCACCTGACCCTGGATGATAAAGAGGGTATCTGCCCGGACACCGCTCAGGTGGTGGCCGATGCCCACAATACACTAAAGGGGTGACCCTATGAAACGAGTTATTTTGACACCCAATCCTTACCGGGATAGAAATTTCCAAACAGTACGCGATGCCATAGAGATCCTGCGGGAAGCGGGTGTGGAATCCCGTGTATGCCTGCCTTTCGAGGTGGACAGGAGCTTTGAGCTGCCCAGAGACATCCGTTTTTCCCGGCTGGACCGGGAGCTGCCCAACGCTTCGGCGGTGATCTGCTTCGGCGGTGATGGCACGATCTTGCATATGGCTAAGGCCGCTACCCGCCAGGGCATCCCGGTGCTGGGTGTGAATATCGGCACCATGGGCTTTATGGCAGAATTGGAAAGCACCGAGCTGGAGCTATTAAAAAAATTTGCCACCGAGGAGTATACCATCGATAAGCGCATGATGCTGGATGTGACGGTGCATCGTGGCAGAGATATTATCTTCCACGATATCTGCCTGAACGATGCTGCCATCACCAAGGGCGCAGTTGCCCGGATCGTACATCTGTCAGTTCAGTGCGACGGCGCTCAGGCGATGGAGTGCGGCGGTGACGGTATCGTGATCGCAACACCCACCGGCTCTACGGCCTATAATCTCAGTGCAGGCGGGCCCATCGTGGAGCCTGCCGCCAAGAACATCCTCATCACCCCTATCTGCGCCCATGATGTGGGCAGCCGCTGTATGGTGGCCTCGGATGACCGTGTGGTCACCGTAGAACTGGTGAAAAATGCCCATCGCAATGCCTTTGTTTCCGTAGACGGCGGCAAGGCGCAGAAGCTGAACATTGGCGACAAGGTGGTTATCCGCAAGTCCCGCTTTGAAACCAGGCTGATCCGCTTGAAGGACCGCAGCTTTTACGATGTGGTGGGCGCAAAGTTTATGAATGGGAGATAGTACATGAAAAGCCAAAGACAAGCAAAAATCATGGAGATCATCTCCAACCGCAATGTGGAGACCCAGGAGCAGCTGCTGATCCTGCTGCAGCAGGAGGGCTTCCGTGCCACCCAGGCCACGATCTCCAGAGATATCAAGGAACTGCGGATCGTCAAGGAGCTGACCAGTCTGGGTACCTATCGCTACACCATCGCCGACAGCGAGATGACAAGCTCTTTTTCTGCCCGGCTCAATACCATCTTCCGGGAATGTGTCACCGGCTATGATTATGCCCAAAACATCATCATCATCCGCACGCTGCCCGGCCTTGCATCCGCGGCAGGTTCTGCCATCGATGCTATGAATATGAGCATGGTGGTGGGTTCTCTTGCCGGTGACGATACGGTGATGATCGTGATGCGTGATAACAATTCTGCCGCCGCATTTTGCGGAGAGATCAAAAATCTGATTAGCTGATCGGGGGTGCTCCCATGCTGAGCCTGCTGCATATTGAAAACATTGCAGTTATCGAACAATCGGATATTTCCTTTAACAAGGGCTTTAATGTGCTCACCGGTGAGACCGGCGCAGGTAAGTCCATTGTCATTGATGCCATCTCCGCTATTTTGGGTGAGCGTGCCTACCGGGATATGATCCGTACCGGCACCACCAAGGCATCCGTCCGGGCGGTGTTTACCGATGTGCCGGAGTTTCCTTGGTTCGGGGAAAACGGCGTGGAGTATGACCCGGAAACGGTGATCCAGCGGGAAGTGTACCTGGACGGCAAGAATGTCTGCCGTGTCAACGGCAGCCTGGTTTCTGTGTCCATTTTGCGAAAGCTGGGCATCCAGCTGATCAACATCCACGGTCAGCACGATTCCGCATCCCTGTTTGATGAAAATAACCATCTGCAATTTTTGGATGACTTTGCGGATAATGAGGACCTGCGGCGGGATTACGAAGAAAAGTACCACGCTGTGGCGGAGCTTCTCCGGGAGATCCAGCGCATGACCATGGACGAGGGCGAGAAGCTGCGCCGTATGGAGACTCTGCGCTATCAGATCCAGGAGATCACCAAGGCAGAGCTGGAAGCTGGTGAGGATGAAGCGCTGGAAGAGCGCAGAAAGCTGCTGCAAAATGCTGAAAAGCTCTCTAACGGCATGGATGCTGCGGTGGAATGCCTATATGGAGGCGATGATACCGACGGTGCTGCCACGCTGCTGATGCAGGCGGAGCGGGAACTGCAAAGGCTCTCCCGTTATACCGCATCCTTTGAAGCCCTCCACGATCGTGTGGCTGACCTGATGTACCAGGTGCAGGATGTGGCGGAGGAAGTAAAGGATGCCCGTGACGACCTAAGCTACAGCGCGGATGAGCTGGAGCAGATCGAGAGCCGCCTGGATGTGATCCATAAGCTGCGCCGGAAGTACGGCGCTACCTGCGCGGATATTCTGGAATACCTGGAACAGGCGCAGCAGGAACTGGACGAAATCGAGTTTGCTGACGATCACCTGGAAAAACTCAAGCATAAATGCGAAAAGGCAGAAAAGATCGCCTGGGACGCTGCCAATGTTCTGCGCCAGAACCGGATGGAAAAAGCGAAGGATATGGAAACACGTATTCTGGAGGAGCTGAGCCAGCTGGATATGCCCCGGGTGCAGTTTGCCTGCCAGTTTACCCAGCAGGAGCTTGCTGCCAATGGTGCGGATGCGGTGGCCTTTTATATGTCCGCCAATGCGGGCGAGGCGCTGAAGCCTATGAGCAAGGTGGCTTCCGGCGGTGAGTTGGCCCGGATCATGCTGGCAATGAAGAATGTGCTTGCCCAAAAGGATAAGGTGGCGACGCTCATATTCGACGAAGTGGATACCGGTGTTTCCGGCAGAGCGGCCCAAAAGGTGGCTGAGAAGCTCAAATCCGTGTCCGTCAATAAGCAGGTGCTGTGCGTGACCCATCTGCCCCAGATCGCAGCTATGGGCGATACCCATATGCTGATCGCCAAGTCCGAGCGGGACGGGCGTACATACACCACCGTGACACCTTTGGACTTTGAAGGCAGAAAGCAGGAGCTGGCCCGTATCATCGGCGGCGCGAATATTACTGAAACCACCCTCAAGAGTGCTGAGGAAATGCTGCTATGAAAAAGCGGCTTGCTGTTTTGCTGACACTTGCACTGCTGTTTTCCTTAGCAGCCTGCAAGCCTCAGTACAGAACCGATGTCAGCAGGGAAGCGGTCATTGCGGCTTATGAAGCTTCAGGCTACGGTGTGTCCAGCCAGATCTACGGTGAAAAGCTGGAGCATGGAGTGGTCGGTTATATCCGTGCAGATCATCCGGATGGGGAGTATATTTATTTTTCCATCTTTGAAAATGAAGCGGATGCACAGGCCTATAAGGATGAATTCTACCATCCAGCTGCGATAGGCTTGTTTTCTGCCATCTTCGGAGATCCGTCCTGGCAGCGCTGGGAGGCTTATGGGTGCATCGTTGCGCAATACGATGATCCCGAATACATGGAACCGTTTCAAGAATTGCTGGAAGGTAAATAATGCCGGATAGCTTGACAAAACCGCTTATTTTTGTTACGATACCCATAACACGAAGATGGGAAGAAGTAAGTGACCCAACTTTCCCCAGAGAGCTGCCGGTAGGTGCGAGGCAGTGGAAAGCGTTGCCCAAATACCTCCCGGAGTGGCTTGCCTGAACACACAGTAGGGCAAGACGGGTGCGCCCGAGAAAGCGCAAAGCGTTGTTGGACGCTGTGAGGTCTGCACCGTGAGGTGTAGGCGAACCAGAGGTGGTACCGCGTAATTTACGCCCTCTGTCCGTTTTGGACAGAGGGCTTTTATATTTTGGAGGAACGAACAATGAAACTTTATGATGAACTGGTTGCCAGAGGCCTGATCGCCCAGGTGACCAATGAAGCAGAGATCCGGGAAATGATCGACAATGGCAAGGCCACCTTCTACATTGGCTTTGACCCCACCGCAGATTCCCTGCATGTGGGCCACTTTATGGCTCTTTGCCTGATGAAGCGGCTGCAGATGGCTGGCAACCGCCCCATCGCGCTCATCGGCGGCGGCACCGCTATGATCGGTGACCCCTCCGGCAGAACCGATATGCGCTCCATGATGACCAAGGAAGTGATCGACCACAACTGCGCCTGCTTCAAAAAGCAGATGGAACGCTTCATCGAGTTCGGTGAAGGCAAGGCTATGATGGTCAACAACGCTGACTGGCTGCTTGACCTGAATTATGTGGATGTGCTCCGTGAGGTCGGTGCCTGCTTCTCCGTCAATAATATGCTCCGCGCCGAGTGCTATAAGCAGCGCATGGAGAAGGGCCTGTCCTTCCTTGAGTTCAACTACATGATCATGCAGTCCTACGACTTCTACTACCTGTACCAGAAGTACGGCTGCAACATGCAGTTCGGCGGCAATGACCAGTGGTCCAATATGCTGGGCGGCACCGAGTTGATCCGCCGCAAGCTGGGTAAG
>JAZPXW010000015.1:0-9613 GCA_045543895.1 Faecousia sp. | reverse complement strand
CATTTTGCACCGTGTCGGAGTGTCGGTCGGTGACACCGCATTCCTTGAGCAGGTTGCCCAGCATCAGGCAGCCGATAAGCGGTGCGGTATCCGGCAGCAGCAGTGCCACAAACAGAGTAACCACGATGGGGAACACGATCTTTTCTGCCTTGGAGACATTCCGGGTCTGCTCCATCTTGATGGCGCGCTCCTTGGGGGTGGTCAGCAGCTTCATAAAGGGCGGCTGGATCATGGGGATCAGCGCCATGTAGGAGTAGGCTGCCACAGCGATAGCGCCCAGCAGATGAGGAGCCAACTGAGAGGTCAGGAAAATAGCGGTGGGGCCGTCAGCGCCGCCGATGATGCCGATCGAGGCAGCTTCCGGGCCGGTAAATCCAACGGTAAATCCAAACACTTCATTGAGCAGATTCAGTGCGATAGCGCCCAGGAATGCCACAAACACACCCATCTGGGCAGCTGCGCCCAGCAGCAAGGACTTGGGGTTAGACAGCATGGGGCCAAAGTCGGTCATAGCGCCCACGCCCATAAAGATCAGGCAGGGGTAAATACTGGTCTTAACACCGATGTAGAAGAAGTCCAGCAGGCCACCCTCCCGGAGGATGGTGCCGTAGCTGTGGTAGGCTTCATGAACCTCGGTCATAAAGTTGGTCCACAGCTCCTGGTTGTAAAGGCCTGCGCCGGGCAGGTTGGTCAGAATACAGCCGAAAGCGATGCCGCACAGCAGCAGCGGCTCAAATTTCCGAACGATGGCCAGGTACAGCAGACCGCAGCCGATGAGGATCATCGCAAGATTCTGCCAGCCGCCATCCAGGAAAGCTGCAAACAGCTGTGCAAAACCGGATTGGTTCCACAGGTTCAGGAGGATCTCGCCAATATTGATTTGCATAATTACTTCTCCTCCTTAATAGAAATGAATCGCAGCTCGTTGAGGGGCTTGCCCATCTTATCCGCCACGATCGCCATCAGCATAGCTGCGGTCTTGGGGGGAACATCGTGCAGCTTCAGCTTGCCGGCAGAGCCGGGAGCCACATCATTGGTGGCAGGCTGCGCTTCCGCTGCAGCTGTGGGTTCAGCGGCAGTTTGCTGCACCTTCTTTTTGGATGCGCCGGAGAGCATTTTTCCCAGAAGCATCACTACGGCCATCAGAAGCACCAGGCCAAAGAAAACAACTGCATAACCCAAAAGTGCGATCACTGCGGAATCCAGCATTCCGAGATCCACTATCGGGGCACTTGCCAAAAACATATTCATACCTCCATATCTGGTTTCAGTTTGGCATTTCTTTTCCGCATAGCATTGTAACACAAGCTTTCGGGAAAGTCCAGTTCTTTCCCGTATTTTTTTGGTATTTGTATCGACTTATGCCAAGGGCTATAGTATAATGGCTGCAAGCAGAATTCGCCTGCGGTTTTTTCATAGGAGGTTTTATGGTTATGAAAAAGCGATTATGTTTCGCATTTATGGTTCTGTTCCTGCTGTCCGGCTGCGGTCCGCAAAAGGCACCTGCCACCCAGCCAACTGTAGACACTACCCAGGAGACCACGGTAGAAACCACTCCGGTCACAACAGAGCCTACCACCGAGCCCACCACGGTACCCACCACCCTGCCGGAACATTCAGAGCTTTATCTGCCCAATGTCAGCGTGGAGGATGTGATACGCTACTTTAACGAAGTATGCCTGGACGCGGAGTTCGTCAACGCAGGCGACCCCACCCGACTGCAAAAATGGGTCGTCCCCATCCGGTATATCCTCCACGGCGACTACACGGAACAAGACAAGGCCGTACTGGAAGCCTTCGTAAGCTGGCTCAATGGGATCGAGGGTTTTCCCGGAATGCACCAGGTGCAAGATCCTATGGTTGCCAACCTGCGCATTCATTTTTGCGAATATGACGAATATCTGGCGCTGATGGGCGAGCAGTTCTCCGGCACCGATGGCGGCATTACCTTCTGGTATAACGGTGCAGATCAAATATACGATGCCGTGATCGGCTACTGTACCGAGGTGGACCAGGAGGTCCGCAACTCCGTGATCCTGGAGGAGATCTATAACGGTCTTGGCCCCATCAATGACACCTGGGAGCGCACGACCAGCGTGATCTATGCCGGCTATTCCACACCCCAAAGCCTTTCCCAGGTGGACGAGCTGCTCCTTCGGCTGCTGTACCACCCCCAAATGCAGTGCGGAATGGATGCCGCCCAATGTGAGGAAATTATCCGCCAGCTTTACTATTAATAATATAGAGCAAACACTCCCCGGTTATATAACCGGGGAGTGTTTGTCGTATTTATTTCAGCTTAGCGAGCCTTTCCGGGTCGGCAATGACGATGAGATTGTCCTCTTCGTTCAGCGGCATATGGGGATCGATATCCACGCTGACCGTATCGCCTCTGCGCACCGCCACCACATTGATGGAATACTTTTTCCGCAAATTCAGCTCGATCAGGTTCTTGCCCAGCCATTCCTTTCTAACATCCAGCTCGATCATAGACACATTCTTCGCCAGGGAAACGATATCCACAAAGCCGGAGCTGAGCAGATTCTTTGCCAGACGGATGCCGGATTCGTTCTCCGGGAATACCACCTTGTCCGCACCCACCCGGGTGAGGATCTTCTGGTGCATCTCGTTGGCGCTTTTGGCGATGACCGTCTTGACGCCGATCTCCTTGCAAAGGGTGACTGCCAGCACGCTGGCCTCCAGATTATTGGCCATGGCGACGATTACCACATCCACGTTGGCAATGCCCAGCTGACGGATCACCTCCGGATCGGTAATATCGGCGCACTTACAAACGGGCAGCTCGTCGGCAGCCGCATTGACGATCCGCTCATCCATATCTACCGCGATCACTTCCGCACCGCTGCTGACCAGCTCACGGGCAACGGCAATGCCGTACCGGCCCAAGCCAAACACGGCGTATGTTCTCTTTGCGCTCATATGCATACTCCTTTACCCAACACTGATTTCTTCTGTGGGATTTTTTATGATGTTCTGATTTTTCTTTTTGGAATTAAGTGCCAGGGCCAGGGAGATCGGTCCCACTCTGCCCAGGTACATGGTGGCGATGATGATCGCCTTGCCCGCCGCGCTCAGATACGGCGTCAGATTCCGGGTCAGACCTACAGTCGCGGTGGCGCTGACCGTTTCGTAAATCACATCCAGGGCATCGGCATCCGTCACGGCAGAAAGGGCGATGGTAGCCGCAAACATGATACCGAAGGACATCATGGTAACCGCCACAGCCTTCTTGACCGCCTGCTTGGAGATGTTCCGGTGGAACAGAGAGACCTCCTGCTTTTCCCGTATGGTTGCCAGGGCGGATACCACCAGCACCGCCAGAGTCACCGTTTTAATGCCGCCTGCGGTACCCACGGGAGAACCGCCGATAAACATCAGCAGCAGGCAAAGCAGCGAGCTGGCATTGGTCAGATCCTGCTGCGGAACCGTGGCAAAGCCCGCTGTTCTTGTGGTGACCGACTGGAACAGAGAAACCTGGAGCTTATCAAACAGGGACATATCCCCGATGGTTTTGGGATTATGGTATTCAAACAGGAAGATCAGCAGTCCGCCGCCGAAGATCAATATCAGTGTTGTAGAAATGGCGATCTTGCTGTGCAGGGAAAGATCCCGGAAGCGCCGGCGCCTTTTTGTTTCTCTGCCAAGACCCAGCACATCCCACCAGACGATATAGCCCATACCGCCCAGGATGATCAGCAGGCTGGTGACGGTGTTGATCATAGGATTGGTGGCGTAGCCGCACAGGCTGTCCTCGGCAATAATATCAATGCCCGCGTTGCAGAAGGCGGAAATGGATGTGAATACGGATATCCAGATGCCCCTCAAGCCAAATTCCGGGATAAACACGGTCATATAAAGCAGCGCACCCACGCCCTCCACCAGGAAGGTTCCCAGAAGCACCCGCTTGACAAACCGCACGATGCCGGAAAGGCTGTTCAGATTAAAGGCATCCTGGAGCAGGAGCCGGTCGCCAATGCCCATACGCTTGTGCAGCAGGAGCATCAGCGCGGACATAATGGTGATAACACCCAGGCCGCCTACCTGGATCAAAACCAGAATTATCGCATGACCAAATGTACTCCAGGCGGTCACGGTAGGAACCGTCACCAGGCCGGTAACGCAGGTAGCCGTGGTAGCGGTAAACAGGGCATCCAGGTAGGGCACCGGTTCGCCGTTTGCCGAGCTGACCGGCAGGGACAGCAGCAGGCTTCCCACAAGGATCATCGCCAGAAAGCTGAGCATAATGCTTTGCGTTGTAGATAGCGAGAATTTCTTTTTCGTCATATACAGCACCCTTATCGACACATATCAGAGTTCGTTTTTCTTCTCATTTTACCCCAAAAAGGCATTAGGGAATCAGCGATCTTGGCAGTCAGCCGGTTCCCTTTCAAGATTTTTCTTAATTATATCCCCCTGTGCTTTCCCCGTCAAGGATTTCTCTCGACTTTTGCCACCCTTCCATGGTATAATACTTTTGCATTTTCTATGAAAGGGGCGTTTTTTATGCCCGAACAACGGAAAACGCCCTGCTGCGTGGGTCTGCTGGCCCATGTGGATGCGGGCAAAACCACTCTGTCCGAAGCGCTGCTCTACACTTCCGGCGCACGGCGGATTTTGGGACGGGTGGATCGGGGAGATGCCTTCCTGGACACCCACGCCTTGGAGCGGGCAAGGGGCATTACCATTTTCTCCAAACAGGCCCTTTGCGCCACAGAGCACCGCCAGCTTACCCTGGTGGATACTCCCGGTCACGCGGATTTTTCCGCGGAAGCGGAACGGGCGCTGTCCATCCTGGACTGCGCGGTTCTGGTCATCAGCGGTACCGACGGTGTGCAGGCGCACACCCACACTCTGTGGCGGCTGCTGGAACAGTACCATGTGCCGGTGATCCTGTTTATCAATAAAATGGATCTGCCGGGAACGGATAAGGAAAAGCTCCTTGCGCAGCTGCAGGAGAAGCTGTCCTCCCGGTGCGCGGATTTTTCTGACCCGGATACCATTGCCGAAAGCGCAGCTATGTGCGATGAAGCGCTGCTGGAGCAATATTTAGAGACCGGCATCGTCACCCCGGGCAATGTCCGGGAGCTGGTTGCCGCACGGCAGCTTTTCCCCTGCTGCTTTGGCTCTGCGCTGAAGCTGGAGGGCATCGGCGAGCTTTTGGATATACTGGACCGCTATGCCCCTACACCCGACTATCCCCGGGAATTCGGCGCGCGGGTATATAAGATCTCCCGGGATCCCCAGGGTAACCGGCTGACCTGGCTGAAGGTGCTGGGCGGCAGGCTTCCTGTGCGCACAGCCATATCCTACACCTCCCAAAAGGGAGAAAAGCTGGAAGAAAAGATCGTACAGCTGCGGCTGTACTCCGGCGATAAATTCACCGCCCCGGATGCGGTGGAGGCGGGCACGCTCTGCACTGTAACCGGTCTATCTGCCACCTATGCAGGCCAGGGGCTTGGCTTTGCCGACCAGGGTACACCCCCCATTTTGGAACCGGTAATGACCTACCGGGTGGGGCTTCCCAAGGGCTGCGACCCGCTGACCGCGCTGCCCAAGCTGCGGCAGCTGGAGGAGGAAGACCCGCAGCTGCATGTGCTTTGGGATAATCAACAGATCTATGTGCAGATCATGGGTCGGGTGCAGCTGGAGGTGCTCCACAGCCTGCTGCTGGAGCGGTTCTCTCTGGATGTGACCCTGGACTCCGGGCGCATTTATTATAAGGAGACCATCGCAAGCAAGGTGGAGGGCGTTGGTCACTACGAGCCGCTGCGGCATTATGCCGAGGTGCATCTGCTGCTGGAGCCTCTGCCCCAGGGCAGCGGTTTGGTATTTGACACCCAATGCCCCACCGATGTGCTGGACGGTAACTACCAAAACCTGGTACTGACTCATCTGGCTGAAAAGACCCACCTGGGTGTGCTCACCGGGTCGCCCATAACCGATATGAAGATCTCCCTGCTCATTGGCAGAGCCCACTTAAAGCACACCGAGGGCGGTGACTTCCGCCAGGCTACCTACCGGGCGGTGCGCCAGGGACTGATGCAGGCGGAATCTGTGCTTTTAGAGCCCTGGTATGACTTTATTCTGACGCTGCCCACCGAGCAGATCGGCAGAGCCATCACCGACATCCGCGCTATGAGCGGACAATTTGATGCCCCGGAAAGCATCGGCGCAGCATCGGTGCTGCGGGGAACGGTTCCGGCTTCTGAGTTGGGCGACTATGCCGACCAGCTGGCAGCCTATACCCAGGGGCAGGGCAGCCTGCAGCTTTCTTTGAAAGGTTATGCCCCCTGCCACAACACGCAGCAGGTGGTAGAAGAGCTTGGCTATGACCCCCTGGCAGACACCGAAAATCCCCCGGGCTCTGTGTTCTGCTCCCACGGTGCCGGCTTCCATGTGCCATGGGACGAGGTGAAAGCCCATATGCATCTGGAAAGCGCCCTTAAGGAGCCAAAGCCCACGGTCATTACGAGAAACCTCCAACTGGAGGACAAAAAGCTGGAGGAGATCATGCAGCGGGAGTTTGGCTCACAAACGACCCGGCTTTACCGCCCACCTGAAAACCGCCCTGCCACCGACAAGGTGACCATCCGTCCGCCCCGGCAGCAATACATCATCGTGGATGGCTACAACATCATTTTCGCCTGGGAAGATCTGGCGAAGGTAGCCGCGAATGATCTGGATGCCGCCCGCCGTGGGCTGCTGGATGCCCTGTGCAGCTACGCAAGCTTCAAAAAGTGCCGCATGGTGGTGGTGTTTGACGGCTATAAGGCTAAGGGCAACCCCGGCTCCCGGGAGCAGCTGGCAGGTCTGCAGGTGGTGTACACCGCCGAGGGCGAGACCGCCGACGCATTTATCGAAGCGCTGGTCCACGAGATCGGCAGCAACTACGCCGTAAGAGTTGCCACTTCCGACTCTCTGGTGCAGCTAAGCTCCCTGCGTTCCGGCGTGCTGCGGATGTCCGCAAGAGAGCTGCGGATGGAAGTGGAGGAAGCCTGCAAGGATATGCGCAAATTTTTCTAAAAATGCTTCCTTTTTCCTGCATTTTCGTGTAAAATGGTTTCAATCTAACGAAGGAGGACTCACCATGTCCACGCAAAACAAGCAGCCCCTCGACCCCAAGGCCAAGGAGCGCCTTGCCCGGCAGGAGAAACACGACCATCGGGTAGAACATATATTCCGTCGTATCCTGCACACCATTGAGCGTGTTATTGCGGTGTTCATCCTGCTGGCGCTGCTGGCAGCATTGGGCATTGAGATCTACCGCTGCTGCACGGATGTTTCGTATCTGGCTGATCTGGGTGGGATCCTCCACAATGTGCTGACCATCGTGGTCGGTCTGGAGTTTGTGCGTATGCTGCTGGACACCACCCCCACCAATATTTTGGAGGTGCTGATGGTGGCCATTACCCGGCATGTGATCCTCACCCACGACGATCCCTGGAGCAATGTGGCCTGCATCGCCTGTATCGCAGGACTCTTTGCCATCCGCCGCTTCCTGGTGCTGCGCAGCGAGCTGAAGGAAGAAATGCTGGATCTGGAATGATACAATATGAAAGAGGGTGTTGCAGTTGCAACACCCTCTTTTTTATCCTCTCGTAGGAAACGCATTTATGCGTTCCGTTAGGCGGCGGGAGCAAGCCCCCGCTCTACATTTTTATTCGATGATTCTTGCGCCCTGGAAGTCGATGTGCAGGGGCAGCAGCTGCCAGTTTGCCTTGGTAACGGCGGGCAGCTTCTTTTGCAGCTTTTCATCCAGCTTTTCATCCAGGGTGATGCACAGCAGAGTCGGACCTGCGCCACTAAGGCAGAAGGCCGCTCCGGTGGTACGCACCAATGCCTCAATGGCATCGTAATCCTGGATCAGGCTGCGGCGGTAATTCTGGTGGAGCCTATCCTGCATGGCGTTGCGCAGAAGCTTTTCATCGCCCAGTTCCAGAGCCTTCAGCACCATTGCGCCGTGGGCGATATTATAGATGGCATCTGCCCGGGACACATCCTTGGGCAGCACACTTCTGGCAAGGGGTGTGGGCAGATCGAAATCCGGCACCAGCGCCAGAAACTCCCAATCCTTATGCAGCGGGAAATTCACCGTCACGGGAAGTCCGTTATCCACCATAGAAGCGGTAAGACCGCCATAGAAGGCAGGCGCCAGGTTATCTGGGTGGCCCTCCATGGCATTGGTGATGTTCAGCAGGCCCTGGACAGACAGCTTGTCTCCACGCAGCACATTGGCCCCCATAGCACCGGCAACCAGCAGCGCAGCGGAAGAACCCAGGCCACGGCAGATGGGGATCTGGCTTTCGATATGGATCTTCACACCCCGGATCTCCTCGCTGAGAGATGCCAGCACAGCGCAGTAGGCGGTGTAGGCCATGTTATCCGGGCCGGAGTACGCCTCGTCGCAGCCTGTAATCTCCAGGCCGCAATCGGTCTCTTCAAAGGTCACATCGGTATAGAGATTCAGAGCGCAGCCGAAGGCATCAAAGCCGGGGCCTAAATTGGCGGTTGTAGCAGGGACACGGATGGTTACTCGTTTCATATTTACAGTCCTTTCACGAAGGCTAGCATCTCGTTTTTGGGGATGCAGCCTTTGTGTTTTTCTTCTTTATTGCGCAGATCGGCAAGATTCCTGGGAATCTGCGTTCCGGTGCAGGCACTTAGCTGCTCCATCTGGTCAAATTCGTCCGCGGCGGGTCTTTCCCCCAATGCGCTCAGCACCGCGGCGGGGAACTTATAGGCAGAGGCGGTAGAGAGAACCACCATCGGTGTTTCGTCACCGGTTTGGTCTACATAATTCTGTGCCACTGCCCAGCCGGTAGCGGTATGGGGATCGCAGAGATAACGGTGCTTGCTCCAAACAGAGCCGATGGCAGCCTGGGCGCCTGCATCGTCGCAGCAGCCTGCCCAAAACACCTTTTGAATCTCCCGCAGGAGCGTTTCGGGAACGGTATAGCTGCCCTCCCGGTTCAGCTGCTCCATAAGAGAGCCGATCAACTGGGTATCGCAGCCGCTCATTAAGTACAATAGCCTTTCCAGATTGGAAGACACCAGAATGTCCATAGAGGGGGACATGGTCTTATGCAGCACCCGGCGGCGGTCATAGGTACCGGTGCGGATAAAGTCCGTCAGCACATTGTTGGCGTTGGAGGCGCAGATCAGCTTGCCGACAGGCAGACCCAGCAGCTTTGCAAGGTAGCCCGCCAGGATATCGCCAAAATTGCCGGTGGGGACGGAGAAATTCACCTTGTCGCCCATTTGGATTCTTCCAGCACGCAGCAGATCCTGGTAGGCCTTAAAATAATAGGTGATCTGGGGTACTAAGCGTCCGATATTAATGGAGTTGGCAGAGGACAGCATACCCGCATCCACCTGGCGGCAGGCGGCAAAGGTGTTCTTCACGCCGGTCTGGGCATCGTCGAAATTGCCCTCCACGGCGCACACCACCACATTGTTTCCCTCCTGGGTGACCATCTGGGCCCGCTGCACCAGGCTGACGCCGCCCTGGGGATAGAACACGCAGATCTTCACCCCCGGCACATCCCGGAAGCCCTCCAGGGCTGCCTTGCCTGTATCGCCGGAGGTAGCGGTG
>JAZPXW010000014.1:0-6946 GCA_045543895.1 Faecousia sp. | reverse complement strand
CCCAGAGGGATCTCCACATCCACATTTTTGAGATTATGCTCCGTAGCCCCTCTTGCAGCCAACACATGACCGTTGCCCTGGCGGCGGCGGGAGGGAACGGGGATCTTCTTGACTCCGGACAGATACTGGCCGGTAATGGAGCGCTTTTCTGCGATCACATCCTCCAGGGTGCCGGCAGCGATGATCTCACCGCCGTGGATACCGGCGCCGGGGCCAACATCCACCACAAAATCCGCGGCACGCATGGTATCCTCGTCGTGCTCCACCACGATCAAGGTGTTGCCCAGGTCACGCAAGTGCTTGAGGGTCTCCAACAGCTTATCGTTATCCCGCTGGTGCAGGCCAATGGAAGGCTCGTCCAGAATATACAGCACACCCATGAGGGAAGAGCCGATCTGGGTAGCCAGACGGATCCGCTGGCTCTCGCCACCGGATAGCGTAGCGGCGCCACGGGAGAGGGTGAGATATTGCAGTCCCACATCCTGCAAAAAACGCAGCCGGGACTTGATCTCCCGGACGATCTGCTCCGCAACCAGCGCCATATTTCCCTCCAAGTAGAGGTTTTCCATAAATTCCAGCTCCTGCCGGATGCTCATGCGGCAGAAATCCATAATGCCAAGGCCGCCAACCGTTACCGCTCTCGCGATCTCGGAAAGCCGGTCGCCGTGACAGTTGGGGCAAGGCGCGGTAGCCATGCACTCTTCCAGCTCTTTTCTGGCAGCATCCGACTGAGTCTCCCGGAAGCGGCGGCTGATGTTATTGAGAATGCCCTCAAAGGGCTGCTCCAGCACACCCATGCCGTTGCCACGGTTATAGGTCATGCGCAGCTTTTCGCCCTTTGTGCCGTAAAGGATCACATCCATCGCTTCTTTGGAAAGCTCCTTCACCGGCGCAGTAAGAGAAAAATGATATTTTTGCGCCAGCGCCTCAAAATACATGCGGAAGATGGAGTCCGTACGGGCGCTGCGCCAACCGCTGGCCTGGATCGCTCCATCGAAGATGGAGAGGTTCTTATCCGGGATCACCAGGTCCGCATCCGCCTCCAGCTGGAAGCCCAGACCTGAGCAGGTGGGGCAGGCGCCTGCAGGATTGTTAAACGAGAACATCCGTGGCTCCAGCTCCGTAAGGCTGATGCCGCAATCCTCACAGGCGTAGTTCTGGGAAAAGCTCAGTTCTTCCTTCTTATCCGGCAGCTCGATGGTCACAAGGCCGCCGGAATGGCTGCAAGCCGTTTCCAGAGAGTCGGTGAGTCTGCGCCGCTGCCCTTCCCGAAGCACCAGCCGGTCCACCACCAGGTCGATATTGTGCTTTTTGTTCTTCTCACAGGTGATCTGCTCATTGAGATCGTAAAGGATCCCATCCACACGCACACGGGCAAAGCCGCTCTTGCGGGCATTTTCAAAGACCTTTTGATGCTCACCCTTTTTGCCGCGGATCACCGGAGAAAGCACGATGAACCGGGTGCCTTCACCCAGCCGTTCGATCTGGTCGACGATCTGGTCGATGGTCTGCTTTTGGATCTCCTTGCCGCACTTGGGGCAATGGGGTACGCCCACTCTGGCCCACAGCAGACGCAGATAGTCATAGATCTCCGTAACGGTACCAACGGTAGAGCGGGGATTCTTAGAGGTGGTCTTCTGGTCAATGGAAATGGCCGGGGAAAGTCCGTCAATGGAATCCACATCGGGCTTATCCATCTGCCCCAAAAACTGCCTGGCATAGGAGCTCAGACTCTCCACATACCGGCGCTGACCTTCCGCGTAAATGGTGTCAAAGGCAAGGCTGGACTTACCGGAACCGGAAAGCCCTGTAAACACCACCAATTTATCTCTGGGGATGGTCAGATCCACATTTTTCAGGTTGTTTTCTCTGGCTCCCCGGATCACAATTTTATCGTTCATAGCACGTACTCACTTTACTAGAGATGTTCCCTATATTGTACCACAAGCTTGCTCCCTTCACAATAGAAATTTCAAACAAATTTTTGCTTTTTGCCACAGCCACAGGGAATTGGCGGTTTGCTTGAAAGCGGGTGTGTGTTTTCCCATTTTTTTGGCATATTTTCTGTTGGAATGCTGTTGCATTTTTCCGTATAGCGATGCTATAATAAGACTATAATGCCTGTGGTATGTACCGTCGGCAAAATACAAAGAACATAGAGTGAGTGAGGTATTCAACGATGATCGCATACGGAGAGAATATCAAGATTTTCTGCGGCAACTCCAACCCCGAGTTTGCAAAGACCATCTGCAGAGAGCTGGGTGTCGAGCTGGGAAGGTCCACCGTTAAGACCTTTGCCGACGGCGAAGCTTCCGTTACCCTGGAAGAAACTGTTCGTGGCGCTGACGTATTCCTCGTCCAGTCCACCTGCAAGCCTGTCAACGACCATCTGATGGAGCTTTTGGTTATGATCGATGCCTGCCGTCGCGCATCCGCAGGCCGTATCACCGCTGTAATCCCCTACTTTGGTTACGCTCGCCAGGACCGCAAGGCCAAGAGCCGTGATCCCATTTCCGCAAAGCTGGTGGCAAACATGATCCCCGCCGCCGGCGCTGACCGTGTGCTGACCATGGACCTCCACGCCGCGCAGATCCAGGGCTTCTTCGACATCCCTCTGGACCATCTGCTGGGCAGTCCCTCCTTTGTCAATTACTTCCTGGACAAGTTCCCCGAGGATCAGTACGACCACAATGATTTTGTTGTTGTCTCCCCCGATGTAGGCTCCGTTGCCAGAGCACGCGCCTTCGCCGCTAAGGTCCATATGGGTCTTGCCATCGTGGATAAGCGTCGCCAGAAGGCCAACGAGTGTGAAGTCATGAAGGTCATCGGTAATGTTGCCGGCAAGACCTGCATCCTTTACGACGACATGGTGGATACCGCCGGTTCCCTGTGCAATGCCGCAAAGGCTCTGATCGAGGTTGGCGGCGCCAAGGAGGTTTACGCCTGTGCGACCCACGGTGTGCTTTCCGGTCCTGCTTATGACCGCATTGAAGAAAGCCCCATTAAGGAAATGACCTTCCTCAACACCATTCCCCAGGTTGCCAACACCGCAAGCGGCAAGATCAAATTCCTGGATGTGGCTCCCATTTTCGCACGGGCTATTTCCCACGTTCACGGCGGCACCTCCATCCAGGATCTGTTCTAACCGTGCTTTTTAAGGACAAAGAAACCTGGCTCATTGTGGGTCTCGGCAACCCCGGCAAGGAATATGCCCGTACCCGGCATAATTGCGGTTTTCGTGCTTTGGACATTCTTGCCGATCAGCTGGGCTGCAAGGTAGATAAGGGCAAATTCCAGGGCCTGTACGGTCAGTGCAGCTACCGTGGCAGAAAGCTTCTGCTGCTGAAGCCTCAAACCTATATGAATCTTTCCGGCCGCAGCGTGCTGCAGCTGAGCGCCTATTTCAATGTGCCGCCCCAGCGGATCATTGTTATGTTCGATGACATTTCCCTGGTTCCCGGCCGCCTGCGCATCCGCTCTGACGGCTCCGCCGGCGGTCACAACGGCATCAAGTCCATCATCTCTGAGCTTGGCAGCCAGGATTTTCCCCGGGTCAAGATCGGTGTGGGCAGTAAGCCGACGCCGGAATATGACCTGGCCGATTGGGTGCTCTCCAGCTTCAGCGCTCAAGAGGAGCAGGCTTTGAAGCCGGCGCTGGAACGGGCTGCGGATGCCGCCCTGTGCATCATAGAACATGGCGTACCGGAAGCTGCCAATCGCTTCAACGGAAGCAAATAATCAATCGAATCGACACGGAAAGGGGTAGGTCTTCTCCCCTTTCCGCTTTGTCACGTGGAGGAGATCCTATGGAAAAGCTACTTTCTTCCCTTAAGTCCATACCGGAATATCCGCTGTTATGCGCCGCGATACGCCGTGGAGAGGCCGCTGCCATTACCGGCATCGGTCAGATCAACCGCAGCCATTTTATCGCCGCGCTGCACCGGGAGATCTCCCGCCCGCTGGTAGTGGTATGCCAGGACGACATGGCTGCCAAGCGCCTGCAGGAGGAGCTGAAGGCTTTTCTTGGAGAGGAAGCCTCTGTGCTTCCCAGCCGGGATCTGACCCTCTACGATACTGCCGTTGCCTCCCGCGGATGGGAGCAGAAGCGGCTGCGTCAGTTTTTTGATCTGACAACGGGCATTACCAAACTGCAGATTATCTCCTGGGAAGCGCTGAGTCAGCGGACCATGCCCCGGGATGTGCTGCTGAGCGCCGCATTCCGTCTGGAGGTGGGAAGCTGCTTCTCCATGGATGAACTGGCACAGCGACTCACCGAGTCCGGCTACAGCCGCTGCAGCATGGTGGAAGGTCCTGGGCAGTTCTCCATCCGCGGCGGTATTCTGGATATTTATTCTCCCGCTGCCGATATGCCCTGCCGCGCGGAATTCTTCGGCGACGAGCTGGATACCATGGGTTATTTCGATCCCGACACCCAGCGGCGCACCGAGAACATCGATTCCATCACCATTCTTCCTGTAAGTGAATCTCAGCCCCGGCTGCATCCCCAGGGGCTATCCGGTCTTTGCGCAGATCTGCAAAGCATGATCGCCCGGCAGAAAAGAAGAAAAAATCTGAATCAGCCATTGATCAGCACCCTGGAAAAGGACCTGGAAAAATATGAAAACGGGGTCATTACCCCCGCCTCCGACCGGTATATGGCGCTGATCTACCCCGAGATGGCCACCGCCATGGATTATGTACCGAGCGATGCGGTGGTGATCCTCTGCGATCAGGGCAATCTCCACCGGGCTGCCAGAACCCGCTGTGATGAAATGGGACTTCAACTGGACAGTTTGCTCCAGGGCGGTCTGGTCGCCGGTGAACTGTGCGACTATGTTTGTCAGTGGGAGGATTTTTGCCAGCAGTTGACCGGCAGGACTACTGTATATATGGATGCCTTCGGTGGTTCCTCTTACCCCACCGAATGCCCGCCCAAGCATCTGCTGCCAGTGGTTGCCAAGCAGCTGCCGGGCTACGGCGGCAGTATGGAGACCGCTGCCAGCGACCTTGCCCACTATCAGAAAATGGATTTTTCCTGCCTGGTTCTTTGCGGCACCCGCCGCAGGGCGGAGCTGCTTCAGGAAATGCTCAGGGAAAAGAACCTTTCTTCTTTCCTCTGCATTCCTCTGGACACCATGCCCAAGGCCGGTCAGATCCTGCTGGCAGAGGGTACGCTTCCCTTTGGCATGGAATACCCCACCGCAAAATTGGCGGTGCTTACCGAGGGACAGCTGATCGCCCGCACAGCCCCAAAAAAGAAAGCAAAAAAGTCTGCCACCAACCGGCAGAAGCTGAACTCCTTTACCGACCTGTCTCCCGGCGACCTGGTGGTTCACGAGAACTACGGCATCGGCCGCTTTGTGACCATGGAACAAATCCGGGTGGACGGTGCTGTAAAGGACTATATCAAGATCGCCTATCAAGGCAGCGATACCCTGTTTGTACCTGCAACCCAGCTGGACTTGGTGAGCAAATACATCGGCGGCGGTGGTGAAGATGCCAATGTGCGGCTCAATAAGATCGGCACCGATGCCTGGCAGAAGACAAAGACCAAGGCAAGAAAGGCCGCCAAGGACATGGCAGGCGAGCTGATCAAGCTCTATGCCGCACGGAAGCGGCAGGAGGGCTTTGCCTTTGCCGCAGACTCCCCCTGGCAGCTGGAATTTGAGGATAACTTCCCCTATCCCGAAACCGATGATCAGCTCCGCTGCATCAGCGAGATCAAGGCGGATATGGAATCCCCTGTTCCTATGGACCGTCTGCTTTGCGGCGATGTGGGCTTTGGCAAAACCGAGGTCGCCCTCCGGGCTGTGATGAAGGCTATTATGGACGGCAAGCAGGTGGCGATCTTGGTTCCCACCACCGTCCTTGCCCAGCAGCATTATCAAACCGCCATTTCCCGCTCCCGGGGCTTCCCGGTGAATATAGATGTGATCAGCCGCTTCCGCACCCCCACCGAGCAGAAGAAGATCCTGGCAAATCTCCGCTCCGGCGGCATTGATCTGATCATCGGCACCCATAAGCTGCTGCAAAAGACCGTGGAATTCAAAGATCTGGGGCTTTTGGTCATTGACGAGGAGCAGCGCTTCGGTGTCACCCACAAGGAGCGGCTCAAGGAGATGTCCAAGGGCGTGGATGTGCTGACCCTCTCCGCAACGCCCATCCCCCGCACCCTCAACATGGCACTTTCCGGCATCCGGGATATGTCCACTCTGGAAGAACCCCCGGCAGACCGCTACCCGGTGCAGACCTTCGTTATGGAGCATAACAACGCCATTTTGGACGATGCCATCCGCCGGGAGGTGCAGCGTGGCGGTCAGGTATATTACCTCCACAACCGTGTGGAGACTATCGACCAATGCGCCTCTGCCCTGGTGCGCCGGATCCCCGGCCTGCAGGTGGCTGTCGCCCACGGAAAAATGGGCGAAGAAGCCCTGGGCGATGTGATGCACGCAATGGCCGACGGCGAGATCCAGGTATTGGTATGCACCACCATCATTGAGACCGGCCTGGACATTGCCAACGCCAACACCCTCATCATCGAAAATGCCGACCGATTCGGTCTTTCTCAGCTCCACCAGCTTCGTGGCCGTGTGGGCCGTTCCACCCGCCATGCCTATGCCTATTTCACCTACAAGCCCGACAAGAATTTGACGGAAATTGCCGAAAAGCGGCTTTCTGCCATCCGGGACTTTGCAGAATTCGGCTCCGGCTTCAAGATTGCCATGCGCGACCTGGAGATCCGTGGTGCCGGCAATCTGCTGGGTGCGGAGCAATCCGGCCATATGATGAGCGTGGGCTACGATATGTATCTGAAGCTGCTGGACGAAGCGGTTTTGGAAGAGCGGGGCGAAGCGCCCAAAGAGCCGGAGTGCACCGCCGACCTTAACATTACCGCCAATGTGGATAAGGACTATGTCGCCCGTGGAGAAGAGCGCATGGATCT
>JAZPXW010000013.1:0-9140 GCA_045543895.1 Faecousia sp. | reverse complement strand
CCTGCGTCATCGCCACACCCTATGATGCCTACCGGGCTGCCCGGCTGCTGTTCCAGTCCGCCCCCATTGAGCGGATCTGCCGCACCAAGGATCTGGTATGCTTCCATCTGGAGGACCGGCTGGACGAGGTCAAGGAGCAGGTGCTCAAATACAGAGAGCATTGCTACCCCATCCTGGACGAAGAAGAGAAGGTCGTGGGTGTACTTACCCGGTATCACCTGCTGCGTCCCCGCCGCAAGCGTGTGGTTCTGGTGGACCACAACGAAGCTGCCCAGTCCGTTCCCGGTCTGGAAGAGGCAGAGATCCTGGAGATCATCGACCACCACCGTCTGGCAGATATCCAGACTGCCAACCCCATTTATGTGCGCAATGAGCCGGTTGGCTCTACCAATACCATCATCGCCGGCATGTTCCAGGACAGAGGTTTGATGCCCTCTGCCGCCATGGCGGGTATGATGGCTGCGGCGATCCTTTCCGATACCGTTATGTTTAAGTCCCCCACCTGCACCGACCGGGATATCCGTACTGCGGAGCGTATGGCCCGCATCGCCAATGTATCCCTGGAGGAGCTGGGTCGTGAGATCTTCTCCGCCTCGGTGGGCAACAAGACCGCAGATGAGCTGCTCCACGCGGACTACAAGGAGTTCCACATTGCCGGTCACGATCTGGCAGTTTCCCAGATCACCTGCGTGGACAGCCCCATTATGCTGGAGCGGAAGGACGAGTTCCTGGCGCTGATGCGTAAGGAAGCTAAGCAGAAGAAGCTGAGCATGATGATTTTGATGCTCACCGATGTGCTGCTGGAAGGCACCCAGATCATCTATGTGGGCGACGACGATACCATTTGCCAGGCATTCAATGTGTCCCCCAAGGACAGCACCGTGTTCCTGCCCAAGGTCATGAGCCGTAAAAAGCAGGTCATTCCGATGCTTTCCGCGCTCTGGGGCTAAAACGAAAACCCTGTCATCCCGAGCGACCGCAGGGAGTCGAGGGATCTTGGCATTATCGTAACTGCATAACACCACCGCTAATGCGTAGATTCCTCGGTGCGCTACGCTTACTCGGAATGACACGATTAGGAGATTATTTATGGGATTTGAAGCCCTGCTTGGAAACGAACGGCTGAAGGAAAACCTTCGCAGTTCTATAGACCGGGGTCGGATCTCCCATTTTTACCTGATCTCCGGCCCGTCCGGCTCCGGCAAGCGGACCCTTGCCCGCCTGCTGGCTGCCGCCATATTGTGCCGCTCACAGGGTAAGCCCTGCGGCACTTGCCCTGCCTGCCGCAAAGTTCTGGGCGCAGGACACCCGGATTTCATCACCATCGACGATCCGGAAAAGAAAACCGTACCGGTAGACCTGGTCCGTGAAGCCCGGGCAGATATGTATGTCCGCCCCAACGAGGCAGACCATAAGATCTACCTCTTTCCCCGGGGACAGGATATGGCAGAGCCCAGCCAAAACGCTCTGCTGAAAATATTGGAGGAGCCGCCTGCCTACGGTGTGTTCATTCTCTTGACCGAAAACCCTGAAAAACTGCTGCCCACCGTCCGCTCCCGCTGCACCGAGCTGGCTCTGACCGCTCTGCCGGAAGCGCTTCTGCGGCAGACCCTGCAGCAGAAATACCCCCAGGCGGACAGTGATACCCTGCAAAGTGCCATCAGCCGCAGCGGCGGCTTTCTGGGACAGGCTCTGGTGCTTATGGAAGAGGGCAGTGAGCTGCCTGCCCAGACCACCGGCTTTCTGTCGGCCTATGCCTCCCGGGACAGCTACGGGCTTTTGCAGGTGCTGGTCCCCATGGAGAAGCTGAGCCGGGATCAGCTAATCCCGCTGCTTTCCCAGTGGCGCGGGCTTTTGGAGGGTGCGCTGGTCTATCGTGCCGGTATGGGTGCCACGCCCATGGCGAAAGAGATCAGCGCCAACCGCAGCGGCCAGGAGCTGCTGCAGGCTATCCGCCATTTGGAAAAAACCATAGAATACGCGCAGGGCAATGTTTCCCCGGCCGCCATCTGCGGCTTTTTGAGCTGGCACCTGCGATAAAGGAGTTTAGAATTTACCATGGAAGAAAATATCATCCTGCCCCAGGAGGAGACCACCGTTCAGGTGGTGGATATTCAGTTCCGCCCCGGGCAGAAGATTTACTATTTTGATCCCAACGGCATCGCCTGCAAAACCGGCGACCATGTGATCATCGACACCGCCAGAGGTCCGGAGTTCGGTATCTGCGCCGGCGGCAACCACCCGATCCGCACAAAAGAGGTGGTTTCCCCTCTGCGCCCTGTGATCCGCCTTGCCAACGACCAGGACGAAAAGATCCTGGCAGAAAACCGGGCAAGGGAAAAGCAGGCCTTTGACACCTGCATAAAAAAGATCGCCCAGCACGGGCTGGATATGCAGCTGGTTTCTGCGGAATGCGCCTTTGACGGCAGCAAGATCCTGTTCTTCTTCACCGCCGATGAGCGGGTGGACTTTCGGGAGCTGGTCAAGGACCTGGCTGTGATGTTCCATACCCGCATCGAGCTGCGGCAGATCGGCGTGCGTGACAAGGCCAAGATGGTTGGCGGCCTAGGCATCTGCGGCAGACCCTTCTGCTGCGCCAGCTTCCTGGAGGATTTCCAGCCGGTATCCATCAAAATGGCAAAGACTCAGAATCTGAGTCTGAACCCCACCAAGATCTCCGGCACCTGCGGCAGACTGATGTGCTGCCTGAAATATGAGCAGGATGCCTACGAGGATCTGATCCGCACCAGTCCCAAATTGGAGTCCTTTGTGGATACACCTGAGGGCCGCGGCACCGTTGTGGAGCTGGATCTGCTCCGCCAGCGGGTGAAGGTCCGCATGGAAGACCGCCCCGAGGTAGTGGCTGCCTTCTCTAACAACGACATCTATGTGCTGCGAAACGGCAAGGCCAAGAAGACCGATCCTCCTATCCCGGCTGACCTGGCGCCCATTTCCGGCAGAGGTAAGCGGGCAGAAAAGATAGAGGAAAAGCAGAATGGTCCGATATTGGAAACCATCCGCTTCCGCTACAGCACCGAGGCTGTGGTAGACGAGCCGGCGCCTGCTCCGGAAGCACCGGAAGCGCAGGAAACTCCGGAAAATCCCGCTTCCACCAAGAGCCGCAACCGGAGAAACCGCCGTCCCCGGGGGCAGAAGCCGCAAAATCAAGAGCAAAAGCAGGCAGAAAAGCCCCAGGAGAAAAAGCCGAAGGACGAAAAGCCCCAGGCAAAGAAACCCGTTGAAAAGCCCCAGGCAAAGAAAGCGGAGCCTTCTGCGGATGGGGCTGAAAAAGAAGCCAAAAAGCCCCGGCGGCACCATAACCGCCACCGCCGCAAGCCCCGCACCGGCGAACAAAAAGCTGATTAAAGAAAAAGAGCAGGAATGAACATCATTCCTGCTCTTTATTTTTTCTCCTCCGGGGGATGGACGCGGGTGTCCACACGCCCGATGGCATAGACCATCTGGTCGTAGATTTCCTTTGTCACACGGTTCACATGACCGGCTTCATAGGCCTTGATCGCTTCCCGGAGCCGCACCACCTTGAGCATACCCTTTTCGTCGGAAACGGTAAAGATCGGGGTGTACTCGTAGCCGGTAATCTTGGTCTCGCCGGAAAGGTTATCTCTGGTGATCTCCAGGTTCAGTACCACAGAGTACTCCGTGCCTGCCCGCTCCGCATCGCTGATGAAATCACCCAGGGAATAGGCAATGAAGGTGCCGTCCTGGTTCAGCTCCATCTGCTGCACATAGTGGGGGTGGGTCCCGATAATAGCATCCACACCGTTTTCGAACATTAAGTCCTTGATGCTCTCCTGGGTGGCATTGTGGGCATCGTTATATTCGCTGCCCCAGTGGAGCAGGGCGATGGTGATGTCCGGTCTGGCATTTTCCACATTCCGCAGGATCCGCTTGATCTTGGTGGAATTGATCTTCTTGTAGTTGCTGGAGTAATCCTCGTATAAAAGATTGACACAGTCTTCGCTGCCCTCCGGCAGTGCCATGCCATCCATACCCTTGGTAAATGCCACAAAAGCTACCCGCACACCGCTTACATCCTGGATCACATAACCGCCGCTGTTCTTATACTCCTTGTTGTTGGCATACGCGCCCACACTGGTAAGTCCTGCATTGCGGATGGTTTGAAGGGTCGTTTCCAGACCAAACATACCGTTGTTAATGATCTTGGAGTTGGCTACCTGGAGCATATCCACACCTGCGTTGGTCAGCGCCGTAAGCACCTGGGGCGGGGAAGATGCCAGCTGCGAGCCATAGGGATTGCCGCAGAGGATGCCCTCGAAATTCAGCAAGGTATAGTCCGCATCGGTCAGCAGGGGCATCACATCCTGGAATATCTGGGTGAAATCGAAGGTGATGCCGCCGGAAGCCACCAGTTTATCGGTAACATTCAGGTCGCCCGCCGCGGCGATATGGATCACCGTGTAGGGGTCACGGACGGCTTGCTCCCCGGTGGTTTCGGTCGCCGTTGCGGTGGGATCGGTTTGCTGGGGATCCGTCTGGTTGGGGCCAGTCTCGTATCTGCCCCAGGGCACAAAGAAGATCAGCACCGCGCAGACCACCAGAATGCCTGCCGCGGCGATCAAGCGCCAGATCATCTTTTTCTGCTTCTGAAGACGCTGCTGCAGTTGCTCATTTTTCTGCTCGCGTCTTTTTTTCATTCCATCGGTATCAAAAGCCAAAGCACAGCGCCTCCTTTCCTAAAACTGTATTATACACCAGTTTTTATGTTTTGCCAAGTCCCCGCTTAAAAAATGGCGTACTGAGGCATCTTGCATTTCCCGGGACTTCGTGGTAAAATAGGTTATCTTATTATTGTAAAAGGGGAGGTGTGGCTATGCGCCGGGCAAGTGCGATACTGCTTTGTGTGTTTTTAATTTTAATGATGGCTTTTCCGGTGTCTGCAGCCACCGGCATTACCAAGTCCCGGCTGAATGCCTCCATCGCAACCGATGGCACCTGCATTGTGAACCTGGAGCTGCAATTTAGGCTGGAGGAACCGAATAAGGACCTCACTTTCCCCGTTCCCGGGAATGCCCGCAACATCACCGTCAACGGCAATTCCGCCCGCACCTACACCGATGGCGGTGTCCGCCACATCAAGCTGGGCGGCATCATCGGCAATACCGCCGGCAACTTTACCGTATACCTGCAGTACACCGTGCCCAACACCGTTGCGTACGACGAGCAGGAAAAACTGATGCTCACTCTGCCGCTGCTTTCCGGCTTTGCCCGGGGTGTGGAGGAGTTTGAATTCACCATTACCTTCCCCGGCATTCTGCCCGAGAATCTGGAGCCGGTGTTCCTCAGCGGCTATCACCAGCAGAGCATTGAGGCAAATATGGAGTTTTCCATGGGCGACGATCAGATCTCCGGCCGGATCCTCAAAGAGCTGAAGGACCAGGAAACCCTGACGATGCGCCTGCCGGTGAGCAACGAAATGTTCCCCCGGGAGCCGGTGCAGAAGCAAAGCATCGGCACGCTGGAGATCATTATGATCGTGCTGGCTTCTCTGGCGCTGATATACTGGATCTTGTTCCTGCGCTGCGCGCCCTTCTGGGGTAAGCGCTGCGCCAATGCCCCCGAGGGCTTCACCGCAGGCGAGATCCCCTGTGCGCTGACAGGCCAGGGCGCTGACTTAACCATGATGGTGTTCTCCTGGGCGCAGCTGGGCTATATCCTCATCCATCTGCAAAACAGCGGACGGGTGATCCTGTACAAGCGCATGGAGATGGGCAACGAGCGGGATCCCTACGAGCAGCGGGTGTTCAAGGCACTCTTTGGCAAGCGGGAATTCATCGACGGCACCGGCCTGAGCTATGCCAACCTCTGCCGCAAGGCAGCAGCTACGCCGGGCGAAATCCGGGATCTGTACCGCCGCCGCACCGGTAACCCCAAGGTATTCCGCGTTCTGTGCGCCCTGATCGGCGTGCTTGGCGGTGTTTCTCTGGCAAGCGCCATCGTGGGCGAGGCTGTGCTGGGCTTCCTGCTGATTTTCCTGCTGGCGGTCTTTGGCGGTGCCTCCGCCTGGTCGATCCAGAATTGGTACAAGGGTCTGCACCTGCGGAACCGGCTGGCACTTTTCGCGGCGCTGGCTCTTTGCGCCCTGTGGCTGCTGCTGGGTCTTGCGGCAGGTAATCTGACTGTGGCTGCCTGCGTTGCGGGAGCGCAGCTGCTGGGCGGTCTGGCCTGCGCCTATGGCGGACGCAGGACCTTCACCGGACGGCAGATGGCAAACCAGATCCTGGGCTTCCGGCGCTATCTGCGCAGACTGACGCCCAAGGATATCCAGCAGCTGCTGCGTACTGACCCGGATTATTTCTTCACCATGGCACCGTATGCCCTGACGCTGGGCGTGTCCAAGCACTTCGCAAAGGTCTTCGGTGGACGCAAGCTTCCTGCCTGCCACTACCTGACCACGGGCATGGACGGTCACCGCACCGCGACAGAGTGGCTGCAGCTGATGCACCGGGCAGTTTCCTCCCTGGATGCCCGCCACCTGCGGCTACCCCTGGAACAGCTCCTGTCCCACCGGTTCTTCTGATAAATATTGCAGGGCGGGAGTAAGCTCCCGCCCTTTTGTCATCCTGAGCGACCGGAGGGAGTCGAAGGATCCGCTCTCCTCAAAAGAACGGATTCTCCGGCGCGCCACTTCGTGGCTTGCTCAGAATGACAAGCTGGCAAAAAGGGCGTACCATTGGGTACGCCCTTTTGTATCAGCAGTAGAAATCCTTGATCCGCTTTGCGCGGCTGGGATGGCGCAGCTTGCGGATGGCCTTGTTTTCGATCTGGCGGATACGCTCACGGGTAACGCCGAAGATCTGACCCACCTCTTCCAGAGTGTGTGTGCGGCCGTCGTACATACCGAAACGCATACGCAGCACATCTGCCTCACGCTCGGTGAGGGTATCCAGGATCTCCTTCAGCGCTTCAGCCAGCATAGCATTGGAGGTAGCGCCGGCGGGGCCGGGGGTACGCTCGTGCTCCACAAAGGAGCCGATGGAGGTATCCTCTTCATCGCCCACAGGGGTGTCCAGAGAGAGGGTATCGGCAGCGGTGCGGTTCGCCTCGATGATCTTCTCTACCGGCAGATTCAGCTCCTTGGCGATCTCCTCCACGGTAGGCTCACGGCCCAGCTCCTGCACCAGCTTGCGGTTGCAGCGGGTGGCCTTATTGATGACCTCCACCATATGCACCGGCACCCGGATGGTACGGGCCTGATCGGCAATGGCACGGGTGATGGCCTGCCGGATCCACCAGGTGGCATATGTAGAGAACTTGTTTCCCCTTGTCCAGTCAAACTTGTCTACGGCACGGATGAGGCCGGTATTGCCCTCCTGGATCAGGTCCAGAATGTGCAGGCCGCGTCCGCTGTACTTCTTAGCGATGGAGACCACCAACCGCAGGTTGGCCTCGGTGAGCTTATTCTTGGCTTCCTCGTCGCCCTCGGCCATTCTCTGTGCCAGCTCTACTTCTTCTTCAGCGGAAAGCAGCTTGATCTGACCGATCTCCTTAAGGTACATACGCACCGGGTCATCCAGATTGTACTCTGCTGCCAGGTCAACGGGGTCTACCAGTTCCTCTTCTTCCAGCCCGGACAGATCCACATCGTCATCACCGCCGACCGCCAGATCCACATCGTCCTCCAGCTCCAGGTCCAGCTCCGGGCTGATGATCTGGATGTTCATGGCTTCCATACGGTCGTAGACTTCCTCGATCTTCTCGGGGGTCATATCCATCTTTTCCAAAATGGCGTTCAGGTCAGAGGTGCGGATCATTCCCTCCTTGCGGCCCTGGGCGATGAGGGCCTGCAGGGCAGCTTGCTGCTCTTCCATAATTTTTTCAGGTGTTTTTTGTGCGCTCATATCGGCATCTCCCTCTATTTCTGCGATTTCTGTAAGACTATATATCGATTCTTCCCCTTTGACAAGGGGTTTTGACGGAAAAATTTTTATTTTTTGCAGGTTTTCTCGTTTTTTGTCGCCTGCTCTATGGATTGTACCCCGGAATTAAGCAAAACATACAGTTTACTTTTCCCAGTAAATTTTGTATAATAATCCATAGAAATCTCCCTTTTGAGGTGTGATATATGACCGACCTGAGTAAGATCCGTAATTTTTCCATCATCGCCCATATTGACCACGGCAAGTCCACCCTGGCTGACCGGCTGCTGGAGGAGTGCAATGCCATCGAGCAGCGCCACCGTGCCGAGCAGATCCTGGACTCCATGGAGCTGGAGCAGGAGCGTGGCATCACCATCAAGGCTACCGCCGCCACCCTGACCTACACCGCCGACGATGGGGAAACTTATGCGCTGAACCTCATCGACACCCCGGGCCATGTGGACTTCAACTACGAGGTCTCTCGTAGCCTTCCTGCCTGCGAAGGCGCGGTGCTGGTGGTGGACGCATGCCAGGGCGTGGAAGCACAGACCCTGGCGAACACCTACCTTGCCATCGACGCAGGCCTGGAAGTGCTGCCTGTAATCAACAAGATCGACCTGCCCTCTGCCCGCCCGGCAGAAGTAAAGGCCGAAGTGGAGGACATCATCGGCATTCCTGCCGAGGATTCTCCCGAAATTTCCGCCAAAAACGGCATCAACATTCACTCCGTTCTGGAAATGATTGTGCGTGATGTTCCTGCACCTACCGGTGACCGGAACGCACCGCTGCAGGCGCTGATCTTCGACAGCGTTTACGATTCCTACCGGGGTGTTATCGTGTATGTGCGCATTAAGGAAGGCACTATCCGTCCCGGCCAGGACATTAAGATGATGGCCACCGGCGCGGTTTATAAGGTAGTAGAGGTAGGCACCATGAGTCCCGCAGGCCTGCAAAGCCGGGATGCTCTGGGCGCAGGCGAAGTAGGCTACATCACCGCCTCCATCAAAACCGTTGCCGACACCCAGGTGGGCGATACCATCACCACCGTGGAGAATCCTGCCTCGGAACCTCTGCCCGGCTACCGGGAAGTCCAGCCCATGGTCTTCTCCGGCGTTTACCCCGCCGACGGCGCGAAGTATCAGGACCTGCGGGATTCTCTGGAAAAGCTGAAGCTCAACGACGCCTCCTTCGTCTATGAGCCGGAAAGCTCCATCGCCCTGGGCTTCGGCTTCCGCTGCGGCT
>JAZPXW010000012.1:0-6973 GCA_045543895.1 Faecousia sp. | reverse complement strand
GGGTCAGTGCGCTCTCAATGGCAAGATCAATGGTCTTGCCGGTGGCAATGATATTCTTTTCCATTATTCTTCCTCCGTAGAAGTGGAGCTGTAACGGTTGGGATCATAGGCACGGCCCTTGCAGTAGGGACGGTCGGCAATGCCGGAAAGGGTGGTCTTTTCAACCACTGCCTCTTCCTCCACCAGGCCCTTCTTTACAGCGTATTCTCTGGCAGCGGCAGCCTTGGCGGCTTCAGCTTCCTTTTGCTGCTTCTGCTGCAGCTTCTTCTTGCTGGTGTTTTCGGTGATGCCATCGGGGTTTGCGGCACGCTTTTCTGCACGCAGACGCTCCTTTTCAGCCTCAATGCGCTCCTGTTCCAGGGTTCTCTTCAGACGCTCGGCATCCTCGGCATCGTAGATCTTGCGGTATTTTTTGGTCAGATATACATCGCCTACCAGGGCAACGATACCCTGAATGAACCAGTAAAGGCTCAGTGCGGCGGGGAGGGAGAAGCCGATAAACAGGGACATCAGCGGCATCATCCACATCATAGTCTTGCTGGTCTGGTTGGCCTGGGACTTCTTAGCTTCTTCCTCATCGTGAATACCCTTTTCGTTGGTGATCACGGAGTTATTGAGCTTGGTGGAGACCCACATAGACAGCACCTGACCGCCGGCAGACAGCACGGGCATCAGGAACGCGCCGATATAGGCCCAGGAGAAGGACTCCCAAGCGAACACATTGTAGCTGGGGATAGCACCCAGGTCGATTTTCAGGAAGCTGAAATTCACGCCAGCCAGAGCGGTCTCGCTGATGCCGGGAACGGCTTCAGCCACAGCAGCGGCAAAATTGGGGATCTGCTGTGCGGCGATCATCTGATCGTAGAAATTATTGCTGGAGAACAGCGCAGGGGCAGCTTCTTTGATGACCGTAACGATCTTCTCGGCCTCTGCCAGATCCAGACCCAGAATGTAAACGATGGGCTGACGCACCACGGTATACAGGGGGAACAGGATCAGCAGGGGGATCAGACTCCACAGGCAGCCGCCGCCCATGGAAACGCCCTCTTCCTTGTAAAGGGCCTGCATGGCTTCGCTCTGCTTCTGGGGATCGTTGGCATACTTCTCCCGGAGGGCATTGAGCCGGGGAGTGAGCCGGGACATTTTCATGGAACTCTTCTTGCTCTTTGCGGTGAGCGGGAAGAGAATGGTTTTCACAATGACAGCAAACAGGATCAGTGCCACACCATAGTTCTGGGTGAACTGATACAGCAGGGACAGCAGCGCGCCGAAGGGCACGGTAACGATGTCCGAAAGACTAAAAGCGAGTAACATTACATTTCTCCTTTAGGGTACGGGGTCGTAGGGATCACCTTTATAAAAGGGATTGCAGCGCAGCAGCCGGCGAAGTGCCAGCCAGCCACCCTTCAGTGACCCGTATTTTTGGATAGCTTCATAGGCATAAGCGGAGCAGGTGGGATGGAAACGGCAGCTGGGGGGAGTGTGAGGAGAAATAGAGCTCCGGTAAAACCGGATCAGCGCCAACAAAATACGCTTCATGACGGATCTCCTTCTGCACTGCAAAGCAGGCCAGCCTTTTTTGCAAGAGAGAGGAAAGCGGAAGTGAGCTTACTAAACTCGGCGTCCACGGCGCGGGAACGGGCAACGGCCACAATATCCCAGCCGGGCTGGAAGGCTGCTTCATGCAGTCGGTAGATCTCCCGGATGCGGCGGCGGGTGCGGTTGCGCACCACGGCGTGTCCCAACTTCTTGCTTACGGTGATCCCAACATAGTTATGATGCGCGCGGTTGGGCCTGGCGTAAAGCACGAAATAGGAGTTGGCGACGCCTTTGGAAGCATAGAGCCGCCGGAAGATATGATTTTTCTTCAAACTGCTTGAAAATTTCATAAGTTTCTCCAAATAGAAAAAGGGAGCGGGGCGAATCGCATTCGCCCCGCACAAAACTCCCGTTTCACTATGAGCTGCCAAGGCAGGGTCATCCCGTCGGTCTTATGCTCAAGCGGACAGAACCTTGCGGCCCTTAGCGCGGCGGCGGGCAAGAACCTTGCGGCCGTTGGATGTTGCCATTCTCTGGCGGAAACCGTGAACCTTGGAGCGGTGACGACGGCTGGGCTGGTAGGTACGCTTCATGTGGACACCTCCTGTCAAAAAA
This sequence comes from Faecousia sp., assembly GCA_045543895.1. Taxonomy (GTDB): domain Bacteria; phylum Bacillota; class Clostridia; order Oscillospirales; family Oscillospiraceae; genus Faecousia. The sequence continues at coordinate 4,819 of JAZPXW010000012.1, read as the reverse complement.
CGATCATGCTCAACAGCTGAAATACAGCCGCAGCAACACATAATAAAAGACCATAATTGGTCATGCTAGACCAGTATAACCGAAAAATGCAATCAGGTCAATAACTTTTTTTCAATATCCAGCGAAAAAACGCAAAAATCAGAAGGTTTTAGGGGGTTTCTTCACCACCGGCGGCATCGCCGCCGGACTCCTGGTTTCCATCATCCACAACCGGTTGTGTCTCCTGCGGGGCAGGCGGGGTTTCCGGTTCTACAGGTTGTGTGTCGCCGCCGGAGGGGGTAGTATCTTCGGGCTGGGTGTCGCCGCCGGAGGGGGTAGTGTCTTCAGGCTGGGTGTCACCGCCGGGGTTCTCGGTAGAACCGGGGACATCGGTACCTTCGGTAGGATCGGTACCGTCGGTGCCGCCGGTAGTATCGGTGCTGCCGGTGGTGCCGTAAATGTCATCCCGATAGGGAACATACAGATTGGTGTAGGGCCAGGTGCCGCTCAGCTTGCTCAGCACACGCTGATAAGCCGCTTCATCGGTCTCGGGGATGGGCATGGGCTGGTAGTCGTTGCCCCAGTCATTGATGATACCGGTGACATAGCAGGGGATGATGGTCAGCTCGCCCATTTCCAGAGTGCCATCGGGGTAACGGATGAACTCCTGCTGCAAAATGGCGGTATCCTTATCCGCAGGATTGTTGTTGCCGCCGAAAGAGAAGTTGCCAAGGCTGTAGAAGATGATACCGTCCTTATACTCCTCGATCTTCTGCAGCACATGGGGATGGTGGCCGTAAACGATATCCGCACCGGCATCGATGGCGGCCCGGGCGATGATGACCTGGTCGGCATTGGGAACATAGTAGTATTCCTGTCCCCAGTGCATGGAGGCCACGATGATATCGGCACCGGCTTTCTTCAAAGCCTTGATATTTTTCGCCAGACCGTCGGTGTTTGTGGCAGCATCCACCGCATAAACACCGATCTTCAGACCGTCAGCCACCTCAAAGAGGGTGGTTTTCTTATGTTCGGCATAGGCAATGCCGTGCTCCTTCAGAAGCCCAACGGTATCCCGGAAGCCTTCCTCGCCATAGTCGTAGGAGTGGTTGTTTGCCACATTGGCAAACTCCACGCTGCCCCGGGTGAGGATGTTTATGTAATCCTTGGGACCTTTGAAATTAAAGAGCTTATTGACAGCGTTGGTGCTTTCGGTGAAGGTACATTCCAGATTGATGAAGGTGGCGGTATCGTTTTTGAAGATATCGATCACATCGGCAAAGGGGTGGTCGTAGTTCTTACCCACAAGACCGATGAATCCCTCGAAATCATAAGCACCCCGCTGATTTGCCATGGTGCAGTCACCTGCAAAGGTCAGTACATAGCGGACAGGTTGGGGCTCGGTGGTAGCCTCGGTAGTTTCCTCGGTGGTTTCCGTTGTCGCCTCCGTGGTTGCCTGGGTGGTTTCTGTGGTGGCGGCGGTAGTGATCGTGATGTCGGGAACTTTGGGCATTCCCTTTATCAGCAGCATTGCGGCAAGGGCTATGAACATAGCCCCAAGCACGCAAACAACGCAGCTTAAAACGATACGCAGGGTTTTGTTACTCATTATACAATATCTCTACTTTCCAAATAATAGGGAGGGTTACTCTTGATTTCTCTTTTTCATCAGCTGGCGCATACGCAGGCCGTGATCCAGTTCACGCTTGCGGATACGCAGGCTCTTGGGTGTGCATTCCAGCAGCTCGTCGTCTGCCAAAAATTCCAGGCACTGTTCCAGAGAATAGTTTCTGGGAGTGGTCAGACGCAGCGCCTCGTCGGAGCCGGAGGCACGCATATTGGTCAGCTGCTTTTTCTTGCAGACATTGACCGTCATATCCTCGTTGCGGCTGCAGATGCCCACCACCATGCCTGCATACACAGGTGTGCCGGGTCCAATGAACAGCGCGCCGCGTTCCTGGGCGTTAAACAGGCCGTAGGTGCAGGCTTCGCCGGATTCAAAGGCGATGAGTGAGCCGGTAAGACGGCGTTCGATCTCACCCTTGAGCGGTGCGTAGGAATCCAGAACGGAGGACATGATACCTTCACCACGGGTATCGGTGAGGAATTCGTTGCGGTAGCCGAACAGACCTCTGGAGGGGACCAGGAATTCCAGGCGGTAGCGGTTACCCATAGGAGTCATGCCCAGCAGGTCTGCCTTGCGGCGGCCCATCTTTTCAATCACAGAGCCCATGCACTCCTCCGGCACGTCGGCGACCATCCGCTCGATAGGCTCGCAGATCTTGCCGTCGATCTCTTTGGTCAGGACTCTGGGAGTGGAAACGGAGAACTCATAGCCTTCCCGGCGCATGGTCTCCATGAGAATGGTCAGATGCATTTCGCCGCGGCCTGCCACATTGAAAGCATCGGCGCTCTGCTCGGTGACATGGAGGGAAACATCCTTTAAAAGCTCCCGCTCCAGGCGGTCACGGAGGTTACGGGAGGTGACAAACTTGCCCTCCTTGCCGGCAAAGGGAGAATCGTTGACGGCGAAGGTCATTTCCACAGTAGGATCGCTGATCTTTACAAAGGGCAGAGGCTCTACAGCGTCGGTGGCACAGAGGGTGCGGCCGATGGTGATATCCGCCATGCCGGAAAGCGCCACGATCTCACCGGCGGATGCCTCCTGAATGGGTTTCTTGCCCAGACCGTCGAACTCGTAAAGGGCGACGACCTTACCCTTCTTCTGAACCTCGGGGTTGTGGTAATCGCAGATCATCACTTCCTGGTTTACCCGGATGGTGCCACGCTCCACACGGCCAACGGCGATACGGCCCACATATTCATTATAATCAATGGAAGACACCAGCAGCTGCAGGGGCGCGTCGATATCGCCCTGGGGTGCGGGGACGTAATTGATGATGGTCTCAAACAGAGGCACCAGGTCAGTGCCCACTTCGTCGGGACCGTAAGAGGCAGTACCCTGGCGGCCGGAGCAGAACACGGTGGGGGAATTGAACTGCTCGTCGGTGGCATCCAGCTCCAGCAGCAGCTCCAGCACCTCATCCATCACCTCATGGATCCGGGCATCGGGCTTGTAGATCTTGTTGACGGCAACGATCACCTTGTGGCCCAGCTCCAATGCTTTTTGCAGCACGAAACGGGTCTGGGGCATGGGACCTTCCGCAGCGTCTACCAGCAGGATGACGCCGTTGACCATCTTGAGGATCCGTTCCACCTCGCCGCCGAAGTCGGCGTGGCCGGGAGTGTCCACGATGTTGATCTTGTAGTCTTTGTATTGAACGGAGGTGTTCTTCGCCAGAATGGTGATGCCACGCTCTCGCTCCAGATCGCCGGAGTCCATGACCCTGTCCTGGGTCACCTGGTTTTCCCGGTAGATACCGCCCTGCTTCAGCAGCTCGTCCACCAGGGTGGTCTTGCCGTGGTCGACGTGGGCGATGATGGCGATATTACGAATGTTTTCCTGAATTGCCATAATATTGGCTCCTTTATTATCGGTGGTATAAAACCCCATGTTTTCCTAATTATAGACTATACCACTTCCATAAAAAAATTGCAAGAAAACTGGCAATATTTTACGAATTTTTTGACTTTTCTAACAGGGGATATTGCTTGACCGCCTGTGCGGTGTGTGGTATGATAAAAAACACAAGGTATGCTGCCGGAATGCGGCAAAATAAGAGGTATTTTTATGAAAGATAAGTTGAAGATCGCCACATCCTACATAATCGTTCTGCTTGTGGCATTTGTAATGGCGCTGAATTACCAGCTGTTCGTTTTCCCCAACAGCTTCGCGCCTGCCGGTGTCAACGGTCTGCTGACTATGATCCAGCATGTGCTGGGCATCAAGGTGAGCTTTGCCTCCATCGTGATCAATATCCCTCTGGCGCTGGTCACTTTTTTTCTGGACAATAAGACCCGCGCCCTGCGGAGCATTACCTATACCATCGCGTTCTCTGTGTTTCTGGCCCTGCTGGACAATGTGGATCTGAGCAGATTCGTGTATTCCACTACCATTTCCGCATTCCTGGGACCGGCGGTGGCGGGCCTCATTTCCGGTGCCTGCGGCTATGTGATGCACACCATGAACGCCCACCTGGGCGGTACGGAATTTGTGGCGATCCTGATCCACAGAAAGAAGCCCAGCTTCAATTTCTTCTCGGTGATCTTTGCCCTCAATGTGGCGGTGGCGGTGCTCTCCTACTTTGTTTATGACTATAAGATCGAGCCGGTGCTGCTGTGCATCATCTACTGCTACTTCTCCTCTGAGGTACGGGACAACATGAACCGGAAGTATGAACGGGCCATCCGCTGCGAGATCGTCACCGAGCATCCCGATGCGCTGTGTGACGCGGTGATCCACAAGCTGCACCACACCGCAACGGTGTATCCGGCAAAGGGCAGCTTCTCCGGTAGGGAGAAGTCTGTGCTGGTGTGCGTGGTGAATCCCTCTCAGGTGACAGAGCTGACCCGCCTGGTGGCTAAGTTCCCCGACAGCTTTGTGACCCTCAGCCAGGTCTCTTCGGTGATCGGCAATTTCAAGCGGCTGGATAGCCATGGCAACGAGCCTGCCGCTATGTACGACAGCGGTAAAAATTCGTAAGTTCATTTTTTAGATATATTATTTTAGGAGGTAACCCCAATGGCCCACTATGTGTCGGAACCCAGCCATACCTTCAGCGAGTATCTGCTGATCCCCGGTTATACATCCGAGGCGTGCATCCCCAGCAATGTATCTCTGCGTACCCCTCTGACCAAGTACCGCAAGGGTGTGGAAGAACCCGCTATTTCCTTAAATATTCCCCTGGTGTCTGCTGTTATGCAGTCCGTTTCCAATGAT
>JAZPXW010000011.1:0-2422 GCA_045543895.1 Faecousia sp. | reverse complement strand
AACGACATGGCTACGATCCGACTTAGTCTGCCACATGGGCCTCAATGGAGCCCAGCTGCAGGTGCTTCATAAAGGTTTCGGCTGCAGCTCTGCCACCCTTGAGACCGAAGGAGATGACGCCGCAGGAGCCATTGGGCAGGTATTTCTGCGCCAGAGCATAATACTTATCAGAAGGCAGACCGCAGTACTTGACCCAGGCGACCTTCTCATGCTTTTGCAGGAACTCGGCGATGGTCTGGGCATTGCTGCAATGCTGCCGCATGCGGAATGGCAGGCTCTCCAGACCCAGGTTCAGAATATAGGCACTCTGGGGAGACTGGACGCTGCCCAGGTCACGCATCAGCTGTGCGGTACACTTGGTGATGAAAGCGCCGCCGAGGCCAAAACGCTCGGTGTAGGTCACACCGTGGTAGCTTTCATCCGGGGTGCAAAGGCCGGGGAATTTGTCGGGGTACTTGGTCCAGTCGAACTTGCCGCTGTCCACGATCACACCGCCAACAGCGCTGGCATGACCGTCCATGTACTTGGTGGTGGAGTGGGTGACGATGTCTGCGCCCCACTCAAAGGGAGGGCAGTTGATGGGAGTGGCGAAGGTGTTGTCCACGATCAGGGGAACGCCGTGAGCGTGAGCCACCCGGGCGAATTTCTCAATATCCAGCACATTCAGCGCGGGGTTGGCGATAGTCTCGCCGAATACCGCCTTGGTATTCTCCCGGAACGCGGCGTGGAGTTCTTCCTCGGTGCAGTCGGGGCTGACAAAGGTGAAGTCGATGCCCATGCGCTTCATGGTCACGCTGAACAGGTTGTAGCTGCCGCCATAGATGGCAGAGCTGGAGATCACATGGTCGCCGCAGGAGGCGATGTTAAACACGGTGTAGAAGGTGGCAGCCTGGCCGGAGCCGGTGAGCATAGCGGCAGTACCGCCTTCCAGAGCTGCGATCTTTGCGGCAACTGCGTCACAGGTGGGGTTTGCCAGCCGGGAGTAGAAATAGCCCTCTGCCTCCAGGTCGAAGAGCTTGCCCATATCCTCGGAGGTAGCATATTTGAAGGTAGTGCTCTGCACAATGGGGATCTGGCGGGGTTCGCCGCTTTTGGGGCTGTAGCCAGCCTGGATGCACAGAGTTTCGGGACGGAGTTTAGAATCCATAGGGATCACCTCATACATAGAATTTAAGCTTGTAATTTACGGAGAAATTCCGTGGGGACTTTCAAATTACCCTTGCCAATGCCCAGGGAAATGGTGGGCTTGGCGGTGCCGTGGAAGTCGCTGCCGCCGCTTTCCTTGAGGGAATACTCGGCTGCCAGCTTCCGGGCAAGAACGGTGGTTTCGTCGCTGTAGGAAGAGTAGACCGTTTCCATGGCGTCGAGACCGTGCTTTACGGCTTCTTCCAGAAAAGGACGCAGAGCCGACTCTTCCTTGAAATTCAGGAAGGGGTGCGCCAGTACCGCCACAGCGCCGATGGACTTGATAAAGTCGATCACCTCAAAGGAGGAGGGGCGTTTGGGCGGGGTGTAGTACTTACCCTTGGCAGACAGCAGCTGGCTGAAGGCATCCTTCACCGTGGGTACATAGCCCTTTTCCACCAGCGCCTGGGCGATATTTGCCCGGTTGATAAAGCCGTCGCCAGACTGCACCCGGAGGGCTGCATAGTCGATTACATAGCCGTCACTTGCAAGGTTCGCTACCAGATCCAAATTACTTTGCTCCTTGCGCTGCTGGATCTCTTTCAGCATAGCGCTGACCTGGGAAAAGCGGTCTGTGGAGATCATAAGACCAACGATGTGCAGGTCCATATCCATATATTCTGAAGAAAATTCGCAGCCTGCCACCGCCTCGATAGGGGAGCCTTCCGCTGCCTGGAGGAATTCCGGCAGACCGGCTACCGTATTATGGTCGCACAGGGCGATGGCATCCAGACCAATGCGCTCTGATTCCTGTATCAGTTGGGTAGGGGAGAGAGAACCATCAGAGCTGGTGGAGTGGGTGTGCAGGTCACACATCCCGGTCATAATATCACTTCCTTTTGACGCTTATTATACAGGGAATCTACGAAATTTGCAACTGTATGGCGTAAATAAAAAGCAGCTGCCGGTGGCAGCTGCTTTTTGAGTTTTCGTTAGATGGCCTTGGCGTTAGCCAGCAGGTACTTCTCGGCTGCGGGGTTCCACAGGTTATTGTGTTCCTTGCACAGACGGTCCAGCTCAGCAAACATGGGATCGGTCTTGCCCTTCTCCTCGAACTCGGAGATAGCGGTCAGAGGCAGGTCAATCTGGGTGTAGATCAGCTTCTTGCCGCCGGGGATCTTGGGCAGGTTCAGAGTGGTGTCGATAACCGCATTCAGACCGCCGATGTGGGTGACCAGGCCGGAAGGATTCAGCTTGCCGGCGTTCATCATGGCGATGGCTTCCTGCATATCGTTGG
>JAZPXW010000010.1:0-16863 GCA_045543895.1 Faecousia sp. | reverse complement strand
AAGAGCACGGTTTACTACTGGATAATACGAGGGGGAACGCCCGCAAGAGAACTCCAAAACCGCGTGTCGTGAGTTCAAGTCTTACTGCCCCTGCCATGAAAAACGACAAGTTTCGACAGAAACTTGTCGTTTTTCAATGATATCCGTTCCTTGCGGAACGGGTGATATACCCTGCGGGTATGATATCTGCTTCGCAGATGATATACGCTTCGCGTATGAAAGGAACGGATATTATATCATGCTTGCGCAGCAAGTATATCATTGAAAAGCACAATAAATTATGGTATAAAATTGTTAAAAGAAAGGGGCGGGTCAAATGAAACTATTTAAAGCAGGAACCCTCCAACAAATCGTTTATTGCTTTTGTTGTTTGATCGTAGTAATATGCATGCCTATATACACAGCATTTTATGCGACCGCTTTTGGTTCTTTTTGCTTCAAAGTTGGTGCTGTACTTACCCTTGTCTCAACTTTTAATCCTATTGGGTTGGTAGGAACGATTATGACCTTTAATGGTTGCTTTTCCACTGAATTGAAGAAATCAAAAATACATTTGCTTTGGACTATTGTTTCTCCTATCGTAGTTGTATCTTCTTGGGTGCTTGCGGTGTGTTCCTTTGTTCATCACAGCGGAGGCGTTTAGCAATAAACCTGTCACACTACTTTTGACCGCTTTTACCCCCACTTATACTACTTTTAGTCGCTCTTTCGCAATAAAAAAGACACCCATACGGGTGTCTTTTTTATTTGGTCTCGACACGGGACCCTAAGAGGGCGGCGACGGCGCAGCCGGTATGGCTGTTGGCAGTGCGCCATTTGGGTTGTGGCAGACCATCCGGGAGCGTAATGCCGCAGATTGGGTGTTAAGGGTTTTATTTGATTCTTCCGCGTTTCCACAACAGTATTGTAGCGAGATCGCTATGCAGGAGCTGGTACAAATCTATCACAGCAATATGAATACAGATGATAAACTGCAGCTCATGTTCCGCGGTGTACGGTCTGCACGGAAGAACTGTAAATACTCTCGAATAAAGTAACGAGAATCGGCATTTTTCTTTTGAAAAGTGCCGAATTTTCGTGTATACTGTAGATACTGTCAGAATGGTATTCATTATCAGAATGCGAGGTGGCTTCTATGTTAATACAAAAGCGTGTTTTTGGAACACTTTGCGATGGCACGCAGGTCTCCAGCTGGTTGCTGACCAACGAAAACGGTCTGCAGGCAGAGGTGCTGGACTATGGCGCGACCATCCGCTCTATCATTGTGCCCGATAAAAACGGAGATCCGGTGGATGTGGTATTGGGTTACGACACGTTGGAGGAGTACGTTTCTGATACGGTGAATTTTGGCGTGACCGTTGGACGTTTTGCAAACCGTATCAAAAATGCCCGCTTTGAACTGAACGGAAAAGAATATCGTTTATTCCCCAATGATGGAAACCATCATCTCCACGGAGGAAAACGCGGCTTCAGCAAATATGTCTGGGAAGCACGGCAGGAGGAAAACGGAGTTACTTTCTCCCGTATGTCACCAGATGGGGAAGAGGGCTATCCCGGTAATCTGAGCGTCCGGGTGAGCATCGGCTGGGAGGGAAACAGCCTGACCATTCGATATGAGGCGGAAACCGACCAGGATACGATCATCAATCTGACCAACCACAGCTATTTCAATCTCAACGGCGCAGGCAGCGGCAGGATCGAGAACCATACGATGCAGATCCGGGCATCCCAGTACACTCCCAACGGCGCAGATAGTATTCCTACGGGCGAGATTGCCCCGGTGGATGACTCTGCAATGGATTTCCGCACAGCAAAAAAACTTGGCAGGGATATGAATAGCGGGGAGCCTTGCGTCAAACTGTTCGAGGGTTATAATGGCAATCTGATTCTGGACGGTCACCCGGCGGCGACAGCTGTGGGAGATATTTCCGGCATTACGATGGTGACGGACACCGATCAGCCTGGTGTTCAGCTTTATACCGCCAACGAGATGGGGGATATGAAGGGTAAGGGTGGAAAAATCTATGGCTTCCATAGCGCTTTCTGCCTGGAGACCCAGCACTACCCGGATTGCATTCATCATCCCCAATGGCCCAGCTGCATCCTGCGGGCAGGGGAGACTTTCCACAGCTTTACCACATACACCTTTATTTGATTGCAAACCGCTGCGGATGATGGCAGGCAGCGGGAATTTCAAAAAGATACCGCCCATTTCCTACTAAAGAAATGGGCGGTTTTACATTATTTCGGGAGCAGTTCTTTTTCGGAAGCGAGCCTGTAGAGCCCCACAAGCTGCTTTCGGGATTTGACACCCAGCTTGCCGTAAAGGTTTTTGCTGTGGAATTTCAGCGTGTTTTCCTTGATGTTCAGCTGCTGCATAATCAGGTCTGTGGTCATACCGGCAACATAGCAGTTATAGAGTTCCCGCTCCTTTGGGGTCAGGTTGGGAATGCCTACAAGGAATACCGACAGCTCCTCAGAAACGGGGATATCTGCTTCCGGTGCCGGTGAAACAGCGGGAGCCGGCGCTTCCGGGAGCTGCTGGGCTGCCAGCTTTTGCTTTTCCGCCTCTGCCATAAGCAGATGCAGACCCAGCAGGAAGCACTCGCTGATGATGTAGGAGAGGGAAAGGATCTCGAAATCGATGCGCACCAGCTGCTCGATCAGCCATACGCCGATGTTCAGGAAAACGGTCACCGCCAGGATGGTGGCATATACAAGAGAATCGATCTTATCCTTCACAGTTGCGTGAACGATGGTTGCGACCATTGCGGAGAAATATCCCAGTAAATAGATGAGGTACAGTACATGCAGAGGGCCATAGACCTTAACGAGAGTCGCTACGCCGTTGACCTTTTCAAAGCTCACTTCCCGATAGTAAATGGGCAGATAGCCGGGTGTGGCGGTGATCAAGAAAACAACCACAGCAAGACCCAAAAGCAGCCCGGGCAGCCATTTCAAATAGCGAATGTGCGTCGACCGGATAATGATCATCCACATGGACAGCGGCAGGAAGACCGAGCCCAGGTAAGCCAGCCGGTTGGCCAGCAGAGCCTCATCCAGGCTCCGGGAAATGGCCAAAGCAAAGTAGCCGGTGTTCACAACAAACACAGAGGCAAACAGCAAAAGGTGCCAGATATCCCGCTTTTTGGATATACTGCAATAGCCGATCAGAAGCAGCAGGGACAGGGTAGCCGTCGCACCGTAGACAATGGACAGACTGGCGGCTTTGTCGCCAATGGCGTTGCAGCCTGCCAACAGGACGGATATTAGAGGTAATAGCAAGAAAGCCACAGGAGATTTCTTCATAAAATCACTCCTTCAAAAGACATTCCCACACTTTATCCCACACTTTTTGAGAAAATCGCAGCTTTCCCACACTTTTTGCTGCGCAGAGGGTGGCGACATAAATGGGGCGTTCCGATAAAATAAAGATGCAAGGTTACGAAGGAGGGTATAGGACCTGCTGCGGAAAGAAAAATTTCGTGTGTCAGGGGTACCCCATAATACCATAGGTATTATGCACTGTGTCGACGCGCCAACGAACACACAGACCGCCCCTATTTCATTTATTTTACCATACCTTCGATAAACAGTCAAGGAACCAACGAAGTGACTTCTGGCAGAAAGAGAGGTAAGAACGATGCGGAAAATAATCGCGTGGCTGCTTGCCGCTGTGCTTGCAGGAAGCATGACAGCCTGCGCAGACAAGGGTGGGCCAATAGAAACAGTACCGACTGGTACAAAGCCCACGCTGACAGAACCGACGGGGAACGAAGAAGTTTCCATCGGACACGAGGATACATACTGGGTGGCGGAAAGCTGCCAGCTAAGCGGTGAGGAAGGGGAAAACACGCCCCAGACGCTGGACCCGGATGAATGGACTATGGATCTGCTGATCCGGGTGGACGGAACTGCCCGATACCGGGATATCCACGAGGGTATCTGCCTGATGGATGACAGCTGCCGGAACCTAACCTGGGAGCGCAGCGCTGAGGGAGAGTTCCTGTTTTACAGCGTGCTCTATCCGGAGCCGATCCTCAGGGGAATTTACGAGAAGGGCATTTTGACCCTAAAGTATTGGGAATCCACGGTGACAATGAGACAGGAGTCTTTGCCCCAAACTGTCGGACAGCAGTACGCACCGGCAGAGCTGGCGGGAACCTGGCTGATGGTCTCCGGTGAAACCGAAGGCTATGAGTGGGAAGCAATGCCTGCTGAGCTAAGTAGCCTCGTGTTCAAGGTGACAGCCTACGACGGCCCTCTGGTCATGAGTGCGGATATGGAGGAGCGGGATTACTTCGGTCATATGCTGGGCTGCGGCTACGGACTTGCGACGGAGGTGCTCCCGGAGCCCCTTTACGAGGGCTGCGCAAATGAAGCCTGGGCCGTGCGTATTGGCGAGGAATCTCCCAGGGATGAAAATGGCTTCCCCACCCAAACAGAGTTCTATGCAACGCTACTGGGCGAAGACACGCTGATGCTGCAGCGGTATTATACCATGGATGGCTACCCGGCTGTCAGCCACCAGATCTACTGGCGCTTGACCGATCTGGTCAGCTGGATGGAGCCGGATTCCATGAAGTTGGACTACGCCAACTGGGTCTGCACCGGCTATGAAGGCGAAAGCGGTGAATTCCCCGAGCTGGAAGGACTTTCCGTTGTTTTATGCCCGGATCACACCTGTAATGTTACCTTCGGTGACGGCAGCAGCCAGGAAGGAACCTGGGAGCTGGGGGCCGGCGGTGTTGTGCGGCTGTGCGGAGCGGAAGACTACGACGATCCCTTCTGGTTTGGCGGCGCGATCAGCGGATACTGGGTCGACACCGTGGAAGGCTCCGTTGAGACCTACCAAATGGCGCTGTACTACAAAGGCGGCATTATGAAGCTGACATTAAACAGCTACGGTTAAGAATAATTGGTACGCTTGGCGGTAATGTTGAAAGAATTTTCCGCCGCAAAGCGTCAAGCAGGGAGGCTTGCGGATGAAAAAAGTGATTTGTCTTCTTTTGAGCATTGTATTGATCGTCGGCCTTTTGGCGCTGCCGGTCTCTGCGGCGATCTTCCAGATATCCTATTACGAGGAGGATATCTATGCCGGTGGTGTGATGGACCTGTACGCGTTTCCGAGAGACGGCGGTGTGGAACCCTTTACCTACAAGTGGCAGGTGCAAGCCTATGGCTGGATCGACTTAGAGGACAACGGTGTTTATGAGGGAACCAAAACCAACCACCTGCGTGTGCACACCAAGATCGGCACATACGAAGGCTGGGATGAGATTCCTTTCCGTTGTGCGGTGACCGATGCTGAGGGCTCTACCTTTTACACACCCAATATTTACATGGACCTCTACCCCACAGAGAATCTGATCCCCAATATGAAGTCCTGGGGTTACGGCCTGTACACACCAACCATCTCCAATGTGACCGGTCTTTCCACCGATGGCGATGGTAATTACACAGCCTATACCTATGCAGGCAGCAAGATCGATCTCATCAGCGGCAGCAAGCCGGTGGAGGATAAGGCGGTCCTGAGCAATTCTGAGGTGCAGCTGACCCGGGAGATCTGCATCACAGAAAACGGTCACACCACCCAAGTGGGGGATAGAACTACCTACATTCCGTATACGGTGGGGTCCAACGCGGTGACGGTGGAAATCAAGCTGCACCTTACCCTCGGTGGTCATGACCTGGGTGACCTGGATACACAGACCATTAAGCTGAATGTAAGAAAGCCTACGGTATCCAGCACCGCTTCTACCAAATCTGCCTGCTCCCTGCTGCGCTACACCTACAACGAATCCCAGAAGCTGGCATCCATCCCCAAGGGCGCCACAGTGGAGATCGTGAGCAAGGAAGGCAGCTACTACCAGGTGTTTTACAACAATATGGTCGGGTATGTAGGCACCGGGCTTTTGAATGTGTCTCAGCCCGCGTATGATCCGGTGATCAAGGAAGTGGCGCTGAACATCACAGCGCCGGTGGCTGGACAGAAGCCTTCCTATAACTGCCAGGTGCTGACCGAAGGCTGCACTTTATATCAAACAGATCCTGTCACATGGACGGATGTGCAGACCGGAAAATTCCTAACGGCAAACGAATCCTTCCGGGAAAACGGGAACTACCGGGTGACTGTCTGGCTGGCTGCCAAATCCGGCTACAGATTCCAGACAAATGCAGCCGACGATCCCAATATAAAAGCTACGATCAACGGCAACCTGCCGCCCTATATCTATAGAGCCTACGAGCAGGATCCGGAGGAGGTCATTGAACTGACCTACACCTTCAAGGCAAAAGCAGCACCCGAGGAAACACATACCTGTGCTCCGGTGCTGGTTCCCCGGGTAGAACCCACCTGCACCGAGGGCGGACACGAAGCCTATTATCACTGCGCCTGCGGTATGAACTACCAGGATGCCCAGGGGAAAAATGCGGTGGATATCGGCGTATGGGGCAAGCTTCCGGCCACAGGGCATACCCCCAGCGGCTGGCGCACCACCCAGATCGTCCATTATAAGGCCTGCACCTCCTGCGGAGAGTTTCTGGAGGAGCAGGATCACAGTGGCGGCACAGCCACCTGTACAGAGCTGGCCCGCTGCAGGGTTTGCGGAAATAGCTACGGGAAATTGGAGGACCACCGCTGGAGTCCCACTTACCTATACCAGAACAGCAAGGGACACGCCTGGATCTGCGCCGATTGCAAGACCCACAGCCAGGTGGAGCCTCACAGTCCCGGTCCTGCCGCAACGGAGACGAAGCCCCAGATCTGTATCGAGTGCGACTATATCATCACGCCGGCAAAAAAACATACCCACAATCTGAAAAAGGTCGATGGGGTGCCGGCAACCTGCACCCAGGAAGGCAGCATTGAACACTACATTTGCGATGGATGTTCGGACCGCTTTGCCGATGCTGCCGGAACAAACAAGATACCGGAGAGCACAGGCGTAAGCATCGGCGCACTAGGACATACCGTTTCCGACTCCTGGCGCTGCAATCAGGAATACCACTGGCGCACCTGCAGCGTGTGCTCTGTGCAGCTGGACGAAACAAAAATGCTGCACGAAGCAGCGGAAGGGAAATGCGCTACCTGCGGCTATGTGACCGGCAGTGCGGATACTACCCCGTCTGCTCCCGCACAGGCACCGTCTGACGGAACCATCCCGGATCCGCAGACACCGCCTGGGAAGGAAAAGCCGAATACCGATTGGGCAATGGCGGTGATGATCGGCCTGGTTTGCTTTGGCGCATCCATCACAGCCACGGTCATCATCCTGAAACAAAAAAAGAAATGAGGCGTATGGAAATGAGAAGAGTAATTAGCCTGCTGCTGGTTTTGATCATGTGCGTTCTTTTGGCGCTGCCTGCTTTTGCGGCACCGGAGGGACCTGTGATCACCCTGCAGCCCCAGAGCCCCAATTACCCAAACTACAGCGTAGCGATCTATACGGTCAAGGCAGAGGGTACCAATCTGTCGGCTACATGGTATATGGAATGGCAGGGCAGGACCTATGAGATCTCTGCCATCGGAGGCTCTATGCAGGCCTGGGAACCCTATGCAGGCGAATCCTACGGCGCCCGCAAGCTGGACAACAATACATTTGCGTTCATCTTTGAGGGCATTGAACGTGATCTGGACGGCGCCTATATCTGGTGCGTGATCGAAGACGGCCATTATGCTGTGTACAGCCAGCGGGTCCGGGTCTCTGTGGGCAACCCCTACACGCCTCCCGAGATCATCAGCATCCCTCCGGAGCTGACCGTGCAGCAGGGTGAGGAGGCGGAGATCCGCTGTGTAGCCAAGGCTCCTGAGGGCACCCAGCTTTCCTTCGTGTGGTATGAAACTGATACCGGCAGAATGGAAGATATGTATGCGGTCAACAGAGGAACCGAAACCAGCGACTATATGTTCTGCGACACCAGCCGTCTGGGTACCCGTACATATCTGTGCTGCGTGACCACCAGCGAGGGCGGCCTGACCTACACCAGCATGGTCCATGTGACCGTTACAGAAAAAGAAAACCTTCCCGAGCCTCCCAGCATCCAGACCAATGTACTGCCCGACGCGGAGGAGGGAAAGGCCTATTCCTTTAAGCTCAGCTGTACCGACCCGGATGCACACTTCTCAGTATACTATAGTCCCGGCGGCAAAAACGAACTTGAGGGGATCGGACTGAAGCTGGGCAAGGATGGCACCATTTCCGGCACACCCAAGAAAAGCGGCAGCATCAGCTTCAGCGTCTGCGCAGCCAATAAGGGCGGCGAGGATTATACGACCTATGAGCTGGTTATCCGGGCGGCACCCACAAAGCCTACACAGGCTCCCACCGAAACACCCACTACCGAAGCACCTACCACCGAAGCACCCACCACACAGCCGGAGAAACCGGCTCCGACCACATCTGCCCCGGCAGCAACCCCCACCACACCTGCCACTACCGAACCCAAGGAGGAATCGGACGGCGGTGTTCCCTGGTGGGCAATGATCCTGGTGGGCGTGGCCGCGGCAGGCATCGGTGTCGGCGCGGCAGTGGTTTTGATCAAGAAGAAATAATTATTAAAAAACAGGAGGTATTATTATGGGTTTTGGAGATTGGTTGAAGAAGACATTTGGTAAGCAGCCCTGCGCCTTTTGCGGCAACGAAGTGGGCATGCTGAAGCGGGACAAGATCAAAAACAAGGAAATTATCTGCAGCGACTGCAGACGCACCTGCTCCCGTTACATCCAGGTATACCGCTTCAACAAGGACGAACTGCTGGGTCACATGGAGTACATGAAGCACCAGGGTAAGCTGGTGGAATCCATGGAAAACCTGAAGGCACGGCGTGTGCCCAGCGCAGGCAGACAGGGCATCCTGTTCTATGACGAAGCAGGTATGTTCCGGGTCTACGATATGGACAAGGATCACCGCTACGCTATGGAAATGATCCGTTATGACCAGGTGGCAAAGTATGAGCCCTATCTGGAAGAAGGCGAGCCCGATGAACCCGGCAAGCCCAAGGTATTTGGCGAGTGCGGTGTGAAGCTGACTCTGGTTGGCGGTGCGGAGGATCTGTCCGAGATGCCTAAGGGTCTGCGGGCGCATCCTTACATTACAGACGAGATCACCGTCAAGGTCAATGACCGGGATAAGCACATTGGCGAATTGGATGTCAATCAGATCATTAGCCACTTTGATGCCATCTTTGGTGTTCACGACAACACCAAGGGTCTGTTCAGCTTTGGTCCCACCGAACAGCAGAAGCGTGAGGGCGCGGCGTTGAAGGCGATGACCGGTATGTTCGGTGCTGCTATCAAGGCGGCAAAGACCGGCGAGGTTTCCGAGGATATGCAGGCTCAGGTGGCAGATGCCATGAGTAAGGTAGACGATGCCGCTACCAGCGGTCTGGCAAAGTACTCCAGACTTGCCGACGCGGCAGAGGAAGCTGTTAATTAACCAAGGAGGAAAGAATTATGAAAAAGCTAATTGCGCTGCTGTTGGCAGCTGTGATGCTGCTGACCCTGGCCGCCTGTAACGGCGACACCAATAACGATCCTCAAGACGATCCCAAGGGCACTACGACTACTGCGGAACCTCTGGATGACCGTCCCAGCTATTCCTTCAGCAAATTCGGCAATGGCAAAGTCACCATCGTAGGCGCAGAGTTTGCCAAGACCGATGATGACGAGGATTTCCTGCGTGTTTACTATGATTACACCAACACCGATACCATCGGCTGCTACCCTTACAACACCCTGGACTTTGAGAAGGTGATCCAGAACGGTGAGGAGCTGGACCAGTTTACACCCTACACCGACGATGAATATGTGATCCCGGAGGATCTGATGGCCGAATGCAGCCTGCAGCCCGGCATGACTATGCGCTGCACAGCGCTGTTTGAGTGCAGCCCCGACAACGGCGTTGTGGAGATCGCCTGCAATCTGATGATCGGCAGCTGGGCCTACAACCCCGATGATCTGGAGTGGCTGGAATTCCAGATCGATCCGAAGGATATGATGGGCAAGCCGGAAGCAATGGAATATACGCCCATTCCTAATCCTACCTACACCAAGGGTATGCCCACCTCCGGCCTGCTGGATTGTGCGGTTCCCTTTGAGGCAGCTCTGGAAAGCTATGAGCTGACCGAATGCGACGGCGCACCTGCCCTGCGTGTGTATCTGACCTATACCAATAAGGACGATGAGGAGTGGCCTCCCTGTGTGACCCTGCCCATCTGCGCCTACCAGGATGGCATTGGTCTGATGCTGGCAGATACCTGGTATGTAGAGGATCTGAATGAAACAGATGAAGCATTCGAAGAATATGTAGCCCCCGGTCAGAGCGTGAAGTGCAGCGTTATCTTCCTGCTGCGCGGCGAAAGCCCTGTGGAAGTGGTCATTGAGGAATCTGACGACTACCTGCGCCTGGGTATGCTCTGTGATGTTTCCAAGTAACAAGATGTAAAAAAAGAACCCCTCGGTCGTTAAACCGAGGGGTTCTTGCTATAGATTGTTACTTTTTCTTGGGCTGTCTGATCCGGCTGAGCTTCTTATTCAGCGCCAGCAGGTCTTCCTTGGTAAACTTGGCATCCATCATGCCGCCTGCCATGGTCAGCAGCCGCAGCACGGTGAAGCCGTTCATCATAGCCATCATATCGGAGGACATCTCAAAGCCCATGGGCTTTGCCTTCTCACCCTTCTTGTTGCCGCCCAGCATCTTGCCCATAAGCTTCATGAACAGGAGCTTGCCGCGGAAGGTGGAGATCACGTCACCCATCTTGGAGTTCAGGGACAGGCGGCCGGGCTTCTCGTCAATGTCAAACCAGTTGAGGATAGCGCCCTCTTCCTTCAGCCGGTATTCCTCGTTGAAGGTATCTACCTTGTTGATGACGCTTTCGTCGGTGCAGTCGCCAGCCACGGCCTTCAGCTCAGTCCTACCCACATTGGGAACATCAAAGTAGAAGAAGTGGTCGGCAGCTTCCTTCACACCCAGGGACTTGCCGTTTGCAAACAGCTCAACAGTAGGCTGGTTGGAGTAAACGGTGACCTTGGTCACATCCTCAACACGGTCCACATAGCGCTTGCCGCACAGGTGGACGAAGGGCTCATCGCTGAGCCAT
Source organism: Faecousia sp. (assembly GCA_045543895.1). Lineage (GTDB taxonomy): Bacteria > Bacillota > Clostridia > Oscillospirales > Oscillospiraceae > Faecousia. The sequence continues at coordinate 5,763 of JAZPXW010000010.1, read as the reverse complement.
GCCTTGTAAGCGTAGAAGGAGTCCTTCTTGTACTTACGGTCAAAGGTCATCAGGCTCTTGTGGTTCTGACCGTTCTCGCCGCCTTCTGCCCGGGCATCGGCGCCGAAGTCGAACATATTCCATACATGGGTAGCCCACATATACTTGCGGCTGAACAGCTGACGGATCAGCTCCTCGTGGTAGTAGGCCTGGTATTCCTCGGTGTAGTCACCCTGGCGGGGATCGGAGGTGTGCCAGTTGAGAGCCTCACAGCCGTACTCGGAGCAGCCGATGGGGATATTGGGATGCATGGCGTGGAACTTATCGAACCAGGGACCGTTCATGGAGGTGTCGCCGCCGTACCAGCCAAAGAAGTGGTTGTAGGAGACCACATCGGGGATCTGTAGGTAGGGATCGTCCATCTTGCACATGGAAACCGCTGCGATGGTGGTCAGTCTGGTCTTATCCAGCTGGTGGCACAGGTCGTTGAGGATGCGGTGGTTTTCCAGCAGATCCTCACCGGAGCCGGCGATGGAGATCTCATTGGAAAGGCCCCAAACCACGATGGAGGGGTGGTTGTAATTCTGAATCACCAGTTCCTTCATTTGGGAAATGGTATTCTCACGGCCGGTGGGCATGTGCTTGGAGATGTAGGGGATCTCCGCCCAGATCACCAGACCCTTTTCGTCACACAGGTCGTAGAAATACTGGTCGTGCTGATAGTGAGCCAGACGGATGGTGGTGCAGCCCACCTCGCAGATCAGCTCGATATCCTCTTCGTGGTGCTCGGGCAGCAGGGCGTTACCGAAGCCCCAGCGGTCCTGGTGGCGGGAAACACCCCGCAGGGGATATTCCTCACCGTTGAGGATAAAGCCGTTATTGGGGTCGATCTGGAAGCTGCGGCAGCCAAAGCGGGAGGACACATTGTCGATGGCATTGCCGCCATCCAGCAGGACAGCCTGGGCAGTGTACAGGTAGGGGTCCTTGCGGCCGTGCCACTTGTGCACATTTTCGATGGTGAAGCTGACCTTGGTGTCGGCGCTGACGGTCTGGGCGACCAGAGCGCCTTCCTTATCGGTGATGGTGTAGGAAATTTCCTGACCGTCCTTGCGGTTTGCCACGAATACTTCCACTTCCACATTGGCATTGGCACCGTCCACCACAGGGGTGACCTTGATGGCGGGGCCGCCGTAGTAGCTCAGATCAAAGTGGGATTCGTTCACGCAGATCAGGTTCACATCCCGGTAGATGCCGCCGTAGAAGGTGAAGTCTGCCATCTGGGGATAGACAGTCTCGTTGGCTGCGTTGTTGACCACGATGGCGATGTCAGTTTCGTCTGCCAGCTTGCCGGTCAGATCCACACGCCAGGTGGAGTAGCCGCCGTGGTGGACGGCCAGGCTCTCGCCGCCGACGAACACTTCTGCGGAGGAGTTGGCGCCCCGGATCTCCAGGTAGTAGCGGTCAGCCTCGGGCAGCTCGGCCTTGCGCAGGGTCTTGACATACACGCAATCGCCACGGAAATAGTCGTTGCCGCCGTCCTGGCCGTCTACCGCGTTCCAGCAGTGGGGCAGGTCTACAGTCTCACCGTTGCGCAGAGTGATGTCTGCGGTGTTCTTGGCGAACAGCCAGTTTTTGTTCAGATTCAGAATGGTTCTCATAGATCGTTTACCTCCTTGGTAATTTGGATAACTCTAAAAAGTGCCCGGCAATCCGGAGACTGCCGGGCAACCTTAAGCTTGCTTTATGGATTGGGAATTACTGCTGTGCCCGGCGCTCAGCCAGCTCAGACTGCATCTTAGCCAGAGTCTTTCTGTCGATGTTGTAGATGACAGCAACACCAACGAACTGGCAAACTGCGCTGAGGGTGTACAGGGCAGCGACCAGCCAGCAGAGTCTGCTTGCGGTCTCAGCGGACTGGCCGATGGTGCCGAGAGCAGAAACGTAGCCGATCAGGGGAGTGCCCATGAGAGCGATAACAGCTGCGGGGCCTACGCCCTGAGCCAGCTTGCGGAAGAAGGAGTGCAGTGCATAAACAACGCTCTCCTCGCGCTTGCCGAACTTCCACTCCTGGTAGTCGATGGCATCGCCCATCATAGCCCAGGATACGCAGTTGTAGAAGCCCATGCCCAGACCGAAGAAGATCAGACCGACCATGTAAACGATCAGCTGTACATCCTTGGGGCACAGGGGGAATACGCAAAGAATTGCGCCGCCAACCAGACCGGCGATGGAGCCAATGGAAGCAACTTCCTTCTTGCCGTACTTCTTAACCAGCTTGGTGGCGAAGGGCATGAAGATGAACATGGGCAGGAAACCGACCATCTGAACCAGACCGGACATGGAAGCCTGACCAAAGTGGGTAGCGAACATAATGGTGGTAGCGGTGGTAGCGGACTGCATACCCAGGAACATACCCATGGCAGCAATGGTGCAGCCAACAGCGGGACGGTTCTTCATGAAGGTGCCGAAGGACTTGAACAGGTTGACCTTCTCGCCGCCTTCCTGGTTCAGCTGTGCGTACTCATTGCCGCGGATGGTGATGTTCTTGAGCATGAAGATGAAGAATACAAATGCCAGAACGCCCATGATCAGAGCGGCCCAGAACACATTGTCACCCAGCAGAACTTCGATCTGGCTGCCGGTCAGGGGGCTGAGGACCTTGTCGCCCATGGCGTAAGCCTCGCCAGTAACGGGGTTGCTGTGGAAGTTCTCGGGAGCAAAGGCAGCCTCTGCACCCTCGGGGGTCTCGATCTTGCTCAGGAAGTCGGTGGTTCCATCATAAGTAACCTTGTTCCAGATGAGCATGGGCAGAATGATGCCGGGAACCATGCCGCCGACTGCGCCGCCGATGGAACGGAACACGGAGAGGGAAGCTCTCTCTTCGTTGTTGTCGGTGACGATGTTCAGCATCGTGCCGTAGGGAACATTAGCCATGGTGTAAGCAGCGTCCCAGATCACATAACCCAGGATGAAGAGAACAGCCTTAACCACGGTGCTGGCGTTGGGGAAGGGAAGGAACACGGCAGCGCCGCCTACCAGAAGACCCAATGCACCAATGAGGATGTAGGTCTTGTACTTACCCAGCCGGTACTTTTTCTTGTCGCTGTCGATAAGAGTGCCGATGAGGGGGTCGTTGATCGCGTCCCATGCCTGCACAAGCAGCAGCAGGATGGAGAAGAGGCCGGTTTCCATCATCATGAAAACGAGCCAGAAGGTCTGAACGGTACCCTTAAGACCGAAGCTTAAGTTACAAGCTGCGTCGCCGGCGGCATAGGCAAGCTTGTCGCGAATGCCAAACTTGCGGTAGCCATTGGCATCCAGGGTAACAGGTTTTTTTGCCATGATTTTTCCTCCTTGTTTTTGCAGGCGCATACCTGCATCAATCTTATCTAATTATAAAAGATATCATAAGCATTTGCCAGACACAAAACGACACTTTTGTGACACTCTATGCAAATTTATTCGTTCTGTTTTTGGCGAATTTTAATAACTACGGTTGCGAAATTTTAGTTTTGTGTTATACTATAACCAAACAAGGATGGGGATGGAAATATGTACAAAATTTGCCAGACAGAACAATCTACCCGCCGCCAGCGGGAGCTGGAGCAGGGACTGCTGCAGCTGATGCTGCGCAGAAAATACGAGGATATCTCGGTCAGCGACCTGTGCGAATATATGCAGATCCCGCGCAAGTCCTTTTACCGCTACTTTTCCAGCAAGGATGGCGCGCTGTATTCCCTCATCGACCACACTCTGGCAGATTTTTTCCAGATGCCGCTGCCACCTAAAAAAACCAGAGGGAATGCTGTGGGAGACCTGGACCTGTTCTTTGCCTTTTGGTATGAGAACAAGACTTTTTTGGACGCGCTGGAGCGCAGCTCCCTCAGCGGCATTTTGGTGGAGCGTGCCAATGCCTTTGCTCTGCGGGAAGGCCACCTGCCCAAGCAGCTGAAGGCTGCCCCTGCCCAGATACAGGGGATCGCGCTTTCCTTTGCGATCTGCGGCCTTATGTCCATGACCCTCAACTGGCACCGGCAGGGCTTTTTGATCTCTCCCGATGAAATGACCCGCCTGGCCATCAATATGCTGACTACTCCGTTGTTGAATCCATGAGAAATTCCGGTTTTTGTGTAACCTGCGCAAAAACCGGGTTTTATTTTCTATCAAAGGGTGTCACACTTGGGTTGTTTTGTGCCTTGCAACCTACCTGTGAAAAGAGATATAATACTATCGGTATACTATGGGAAATAGTGAGCTTCCCGAGAAAAAGGAAAATACTCTACATACATAAGGAGGAACTGTTATGCCAATGCAAATGGGTTTCCGTTGGTACGGCGAAGGCAACGATAAAATCAAGCTCTCTGACATCAAGCAGATCCCCGGTGTGAGCACCATCGTCTGGGCGCTGCACCATAAAATGCCCGGTGAAGTTTGGGAAGAGGCAGAGATTAAGGAAGTGATGGATCAGCTCCACGCCCACGGCTTCAACGGCGATGTGGTGGAATCTGTCAATGTCCACGATGATATCAAGATCGGCAAACCCACCCGTGACGCTCTGATCGAAAACTATAAAGCCTGTATCCGCAACCTGTCTAAGTTCGGCGTCAAGGTTATCTGCTACAACTTTATGCCTATCTTCGACTGGACCCGCTCCAACCTGTTCCATGAGGTAGGCGACGGTTCCACCGCTCTGTTCTATGAAAAAGGCATGATCCAGGATGACTACAACGCTATGGCAAAGTACATCCTGGACTTCACCGAGAAGTACAATATGAGCTTCCCCGGCTGGGAGCCCGAGCGTATGGCAAAGCTGGACCAGCTGTTTAAGGATTATGCCGATGTGGACCACGAAAAGCTGTGGAGCAACCTCAAGTACTTCCTGGAAGCCATTATGCCCACCTGCCAGGAGTGCGATGTGAAGATGGCTATTCACATGGACGATCCCCCATGGGATATCTTCGGTCTGCCCAGACTTCTCATTAACGAGGAGAACATCGACCGTTTCCTCAAGATGGTGGACCATCCCTACAACTGCCTGACCCTCTGCTCCGGCAGCTTGAATGCCGACCCCAATAACAATGTGGCAAGTATCGTCCGCAAGCACTGCGACCGCATCGCCTTTGCCCATATCCGCAATGTCAAGCACTTTGAAAACGGCGACTTCTCCGAAGCATCCCACCGGGATTGCGACGGCGACACCGGCATTCTGGACATTCTGAAGGCTTACCATGATTGCGGCTTTGAGGGCTACATCCGCCCCGACCATGGCCGTCACCTGTGGGATGAGGGCCCCGGCAATGTCCGCCCCGGCTACGGTTTATATGACCGTGCTTTGGGCATTATGTATATGCTGGGCGCATGGGATCTGCTGGACAAGCAGGCTGGTAAGTAAAAAATGTAGGGGCGACCATCGGTCGCCTGCGGATGTGCAATGCACGCCCCTACAACGAAAATATGGAGGTAATTAACTATGCTGAATCTTCCCCTGAATATTGATTTTTCCGGTAAGGTAGTGGTCGTTACCGGTGCTGGCGGTCTGATCTGCGGCGCTATGGCCCGTGCCTTTGCCCAGAGCGGCGCCAAGGTCGCTGCCCTGGATCTGAACGAGGAGGCTGTTAAGAAGCTGGCTGATGAGCTGAAGGCCGAAGGCTTCATCTGCGAGGGCTACAAGGCCAATGTGCTGGATCCCGAGGCTCTGGAGGCTGTCCACCAAGCAGTGCTGAGCGACCTGGGTCCCTGCGATATTCTGGTCAACGGCGCAGGCGGCAACAACCCCCGTGCTAC
>JAZPXW010000009.1:0-18322 GCA_045543895.1 Faecousia sp. | reverse complement strand
ACAGCCTGGCGCTTTGCCACCTGGCCAACCATACGCTCGCCGGTCTTAGAAAATGCTACAACAGAGGGAGTGGTACGGCCGCCTTCTGCATTGGCGATCACAACAGGCTCGCCGCCTTCCAGAACTGCCACGCAGGAATTGGTGGTACCCAAGTCAATACCGATAATCTTACCCATAATAATTTCCTCCAAATATATAAAAGTTATTTTGTTTACCGCTTAAGCCTCCCCTTTAGGGGAGGTGGCTCGCCAACGGCGAGTCGGAAGGGTTTGCTTTGTTTTAGAAAACCCCTCAGTCACACCTTTCGGTGTGCCAGCTCCCCTGCAGGGGAGCCTTTTTAATTTGCTACCTGGACCATTGCAAAACGAACGATCTTGTCGCCCATCTTGAAGCCCTTCTGGAACACCAGGGTGATGGTGTTTTCTTCTACGCCTTCCTCTTCGGTGTGCATCACAGCGTTGTGCAGATTGGGGTCGAAGGTGTCGCCCTTCTGTCCGAAGATCTCCACACCCATAGATTCCAGGATGCTTACCAGCTGGGTCATGGTCATTTCCACGCCCTTTTTGTAGGCGGGATCTTCGGTGTTTTGATCCAGCGCCCGCTCCAGATTGTCGTAAACGGGCAGCAGCTTCAAAATGGCGTCTGCCTTGCCATTAGAGTAGGACTGCTCCTTTTCCTTGATGGTGCGCTTGCGGAAATTGTCGTAATCCGCAGCCAGACGCAGGAAGCTGTCATGCTCTGCGTTGTATTTTTCTTCCCAGGGGTCTACCGCAGGAACTTCTGCAGTCTCCTCCACGGTCTCCACCGGGGTTTCTACCGTTTCCTCAGCAGGCTTCTCCTGCTTCTTTTCTTTCTTGGCCAAGTGGGTCAATCCTCCTTATCGGGTTCCGGAAGCTGGGGTTGCTCCGGCTTTGCAAATAGTTTGGAAAGGCTCTCGGCGAAGTAGCTCAGTCTTGCCGTGACCTTTGCGTAATCCATTCTGGTGGGGCCTACCACACCGATCATGCCCTGCATACCGTCGCCGATATCAAACTTGGTCATGACCACGGAGGTGTCCTTCAGCTCCTGGGCCACATTTTCCGGGCCTACCAGCACCTGTGTGCCGTTGGCGTTCTGCATAATGGCGGGGAGATTACTGAGGGATTCCTCATCCAGAGAGGTCAGCACCCGCTGGGCCTTGTCGATGTTTCGGTATTCCGGCTGTCCCAGCAGACGCATCTGTCCGGCAACCGCCATGTTGGTAGAGGCTTGCCTGTTCAGCGTATCCACGGTAAATTCTAGGATCACCGGCACAAGACTTGCCGCTGCCCCGGCAGACATCATTACCCGTTCCAGAAGCTCCGGGGTAAATTCGTCCGCATTGAGATTCGTCATGGTGGCGTTGAGCACAGCGGAAAGGATCTTCAGATCGGAATCATCCACATTCACAGGCAGCTTAATGAGCTTGTTGACCACTTCGTCGTTGGTGAGCATCACCACGGCGATGATGCTGCCCTGGCCTGCCAGGATCAGTTCAAACCGCTTGACCGTAGCGCCGCCAAACCGGGATGCCACAGAGATGGCAGGAAGATCGGTGGCCTGGGAAACCAGCTTCGCCACTTTTTCCACCATCTTATCCACCCGCTGCATCTTTTCCTCGATGGCTGCGTTGATGGAGTGGGTCTCGTCCATGGTCAGCCGGTAGTCCAGCATCAGCTCATCCACATACAGCCGGTAACCGGCAGCGGAGGGGATGCGGCCTGCGCTGGTGTGGGGCTGCTCCAGATAACCCATTTCCGTCAGGTCAGCCATTTCATTGCGAATGGTGGCAGAGGAGTATTTCATATCGGGAAGTTCCGTGATCGCCTTGGAGCCAACGGGTTCGGCGGTGCGGATGTACAGGTCTACCACGCTGCGCAGAACCTTCTTTTTTCTTTCGGTCAGTTCCATGATTGCCTCCTCTTTTGGATGTTAGCACTCAATACCTTTGAGTGCTAAGCACACTATACACCAGAGTGCTAAAATTGTCAAGTACCTGATCTTTAAATTATTTGTGAACAGGCTTTCATTATATAAAAGGATGTTCCCGCAGGGGATTTTCTATTCCAAAATAAAATCGCCACCGTTTCCGGTGGCGGGGGTTTCGATGGATGGAAGAGAAAAAGCCCTCTCCCGGGGAGAGGGTGTCGCCGCAGGCGACGGGAGAGGAATGGCGGCAGAACCAGCACAGGAATATGTCTGATGGATACTGCTGACCGAAAGATATCGCCCGCATTCCTCATCATTCATTTGCTCGTTCCTCGCAAATGCCAGCTTCTCCCCGGGAGAAGCCTTTTACGGCGGGAGCAAGCCCCCGCCCTACTTCCTTATTTCAATAATGCCTTACAGGCTTCAAAGGCATTGGGGAACAGGTAGTTCTCCAACTCCCGGAAGGTGACCCATTTATAGGTTTCTATCTCGCTCTCCTGTACCTTCGGCTCACCTGCCACCTCGCCCAAGTAAAAGACGACCTCTTTTCGGGAAAATTCAGAGACAGGATATTCAATGGAGGCGCAGCGGCTGGTGTCCAGCTTTGCAGTAAGACCTGTTTCTTCAAACAGCTCCCGCAGCGCGGTCTGCTCCTCTGTTTCCCCGGCTTCCATATGCCCTTTGGGAAAACTCCAGCAGTTGTTGGTCTGCAGCAGGATCAGATATTCCTGTTCCTGCCCATTGCGCCGAAAGGGGATCACACCGCAGGATTTACGAAAGAGGGAATCGACGGTACTCATAAAATACTGCTCCTGGAAGTGTACCGCTTCCCGGATCTGCCCCTGGTGGAACACCGATCCCTCGGGCGCGACCACCAGCTTGTCCTCGCAATCATTTTTCCGGCAAATGGCTGCAACCACCTGCCCGTCAAATTCCGAAATGGGTTCATCAATGCCCAGAATGTACGCATCCTGCTCTTCCCCGTCGCCGGCAAGGAGCCCGGGGATGTAGCCGTAGTTGATAGGATAGATGATATCCCCGTGGACATAGCCCACAGGCCGGTCCACCACCACATGGACCCGCTTTCCTATATATTCCTGTATGATCTGTTTTCTTGCTTCGTCAGATCTCATTTTTATATTTCCTCCAAAAGCGAAGGGACGGGAAACCCGTCCCCTACATTCTTTTTATATCAAGGAAACCACCAGCGGGAACAGCAGCGCTGTCAGGACACCGGCAACCGCCAGGGACAGGCTGCTCACCGCGCCCTGGATGTTCCCCAGTTCGCTGGCCTTTGCGGTGCCGATCACATGGGCAGAGGTGCCGAAGGCTACGCCCTGGGCAATGGGATGGTTTAGCTTCAGCAGTTTACATAACATAGGGCCGACCACGCTGCCCAGGATGCCTGTGAAGGCGATGACCAGGCTTGTCAATGCCTCGATGCCTCCGTTTTCCCCGGAAACCACCATACCGATGGCAGTGGTGATGCTCTTGGGCAGCAGAGAGATCGTGGTCTGCTTATCCAAAGAAAACAGGGCGCATAGGGCAAACACGCTCACTAAGCTGGTCAGCGCTCCGGCTGCCACACCTGCCAGAATGGCAGGCAGATTCTTTTTGAGCCGTTGCAGCTGCTCATACAGCGGCACCGCCAGGGCAACCGTTGCCGGGGTAATGAGCCAGCTGAAGATCTTCATATCCGCCTGGTAGGTCTCCACAGAAAATCCGGTAAGGAGCAGCACCGCCACGATCAGCGCCACGCTGATCAGCAGCGGGTTACACAGGGGCATTTTCCACTTTTTCTGGCAGGTTAGACCGATCTGGTAAGCGCCCAGGGTCAGCACCAGACTAAATAGTGGCAGCTGTGAAAGAAGCTCACGCATCGTCTGCCTCCTTCCGCAGCAGCGCCTTGGTCACAAGTCCGCTCACCCCGAACACCAAAACCGTAGTGACCAGAATGATCACGCATATAGCGCCCAGATTGGGCGCGATCACGCCCCAATAGGCCAGGATATTGACCACCGGGGAAACGAAAAACACGCCCATCACGCTGATGAGGTACTTGGCTGCGTCCCCCACCTGCTGTACCCGAATGAGCTTAAGGCTCAGCGCCAAAAACAGCAGCACCAGGCCGTAAATAGCGGCAGGGATGGGCAGCGGAATCACCGCTTGCAGCAGCTCTCCCAGAGCGCAAAACAGCAATATCCAAAAAAACTGGGTGAGAAATTTCAATTTTCTTCCTCTTTTCTCTCGGCGTTCAGGGCATCCACCACGATTTCCTTATAGGGGTTCACGATCACCGTGTTATAGGTGTGGTAGATCACCATGCCGGGCTTGGCGCCGGGCAGCTTCTTCACCTGCTTGACAGGCGTCACATCCACGGGAATATTCTGACCGCCCGTGCCTTCGGAGTAGTAAGCCGCCAGCTGCGCCGCTTGCGTGATCGTGTCATCCGGGGGCTTTGTGCCACCGCAGGAGATGATCACATGGCTGCCGTGGACCTTTTGGGCGTGGAGCCAGATATCATCCTTCCGGGCCAGCTTAAAGGTCAGCTCGTCGTTTTGCCGGTTGTTGCGTCCCACATAGATGGGATAGCCGTCGGTGGATTCAAAGCGCATAGGGGCGAGCTTACTCTGCTTCATTTTTCTGCGGGCAGTATCCTGCCGCACATAGCCGCCTGCGGAGAGCTCCTGGCGGATCTCCTCCAGCTCCGGCTCGGTCTGCGCCCGGTTCAGTTCGTCCAGCACACTTTGCAGATATTTTAGCTCCTGCTGCCCCAGCTCGATCTGCTTTTTCAGCTCCTTTTCCGCATTTTTCATGCGGGTGTAATCCTTATAGAACTTGGCGGCATTCTGCTGCGGAGAAAGAATAGGCGAAATGGGGATCTGAACGGTCTTCATCTCCTCATCGTAAAAATCCTCAGCTTCCAGAGTGGTCTGTCCCTTGACAATCCGGTGGATGTTGGCGGTGACGATATCGCCCAGCTGCCGCAGCCGCTCCCGGTCGAAGGTGGCTTCCAGCTCTTTTTCCTGGATGATGAGCTTTCGCTGGATGCGCTGGCACAGATTGCTCACAGTCTTGCGCAGGGACTGGCTCTTTTGCCGCATAGCATCCTTCCGGTCCCTTACAATATAATATCCGTCCAGCAACGCCGTGAAGGACTCGGCTTTTTGACATGGGCCATACTCCCGGATAGGGCAGAAAGCAAACTGCTTGGGCGTGCCATCCGCCTGGGCATAGTACCAGGGGGCAGGATGCCGCAGATTTTCTTCAAAGAACAGCTGCAGCTTTTCCGCAACCGCTGCAATCTCCAGATTCTCCACCCGGGCATCCACATCCCCGGCGGCAAACAGCGCTGCCTCCCGGCAGACCAGGGGAGAAAGTCCGCCCAGGGTGTCCATCAGCCGGTCCGCCAGCACATCGCTGCCCGGGGTGGTTAATAGGTTTACATAATTTTCTTTATCCCATTCCAGGGGGTTCTGTTTTTGCACCTTTTCCGGCTCTTGATAGCAAAGGCCGGGCAGAGCGGGACGCTTGGCGGTCTCATCCAGACCGATGCGCCGCAGGCAGTCGATAATGCGCCCGTCGGGACCCAGAAGGTACAGGTTGCAGGTTCTTCCCATCAGCTCTGCCACCAGAGCTTTCTGCACAGGGTAGCCCATCTCATCGGTGCAGTCAAACCGGAAGGTGGCTGCCCGCTCCATAGGCGGTTGGGTCACGGATGCCAGCCGGGCGCCCTGCAGATGCTTGCGCAGCAGCATGCAGAACATAGGCGGCTCCGGAGGATTTTCCGGATTGGCGGTGGTCAGGTGCAGCCGGGGCGCAGCGGGGTTTGCCGCAAACAGCAGCTTCTCCCGCCCCTGCTCGCACCGCAGCAGCAAAATTACCGTATCCCGGCTGGGCTGATGGATCTTCTCCACCCGGGCGCCAATGGCTTTCTCCCGGATCTCAGATAGCACCGCCGTTAAAAAATACGCATCAAAGGCCATTTTCTTCGATTCCTTTCCGGAACAGTTGGTTTAAACGCTCAATTCTTCCATATAAATAGAGTGCGCCAAACAGGGTCTCCAAGCCCGTTGCCAGGGCATACTGCCGGGGTGTGGCTGCCTTGGGGGCAGCGTGGGTGTGGGAATTTTTGCCCCGGCGGAAATAACCCATCTCCTCCTCTGTAAGCAGCGGCAGCAGCTTTTCCGCAATAGATGCCTGGGTCACCGCATTGACCATGCGAATGCTGTCCCGGTGCAGAGTCTTTACCGTTTGGTCGCCCTTGGCGCACAGGTAGCTGCGCACCATCAGCTCATACACACCGTCGCCGATGTGGGCAAGCCCCAGGTTAGAGATCCCATTGACCTGCTCCCGGGTAAAATTCAACTGAAATAAATTATCCATTATACTTTCACTCCAAAACGGATTCCTTTGCTCTATGGTAGCAGATTTCCCGGCAAAAGTAAAGGTCAGCCGGCGGCAGGAAAATTTGTGGAAAATTTTTTATTTTCCCTATTGACAAACCCGAACAGGCATGATATATTGAACTCACAAATAAGAATCATTCTCATTTAGGAATGAACACTTCTCTTATTTCATTAAAATTACAACATCTTGGAAGGAGACTATTTTATGGAAAAGTATATTTGCGCTTGCGGTTATGTTTATGATCCCGAGTTGGGTGATCCCGAAAACGGCATTGCTCCCGGCACTGCTTGGGAAGATGTCGCCGAGGATTGGCTCTGCCCCATCTGCGGCCTGGGCAAGGATATGTTTGAGGCTGAGTAACAGAATAAGCAAGAAGCCCACTGCGCATACTAGCGCAGTGGGCTTTCAGAGATGCAAAGAAACCGCCAACCGTCAAAATGCAGTTTTCATCAAAACAGGATCACCAAAGCCTTCCCCCCTGGGGGAAGGTGGCAAAAATCTTTGATTTTTGACGGATGAGGGGCAAAATTCTTGCTCCGCAAGGCATTTTGACTTACTGCGCAACTCAAGTCTTACCGTACCTCTGTACGCCGACAGACTCGAGTTGCTTGTCTTGACGGCCCCTTTGCCCTCTGTTATTTGTTCTCAATGAGTTTTTTCACCAATTCCGGGGTGGCGGCGTTATACACCTTGCCGTCCCAGCGGATGTTGGGTCCCTTTGCGCACTGGCGCATGCAGCCGCAAAACCGGAAATCAAAATCCCTCGGCTTTGTGCCGTAGGTTTTTTCCACAAAGTCCGCAATTTCTGTACGCTTGCCGCAGTTGGGGCCGGCGCATACCTCCAAAGTATGGCGATCCTGCAGCCGCAGGCTGGGGATCCGCCGCACCAGCGCCAAAAACAGGCTCTCCTTGGTGTTCAGGAACTCCGCCGCCCGGGTGATCATCCAGCCGGGAATGCCGCCGTTTTCCTGCTGGATCTCCTTGAGCAGATTCACACAGGCGGTTTGATCCCTGGGAGCGCCCTGCTGCTGATAATACCGCAGCGCTTCCTCTAAATTCCATTGCATCGTAACTGCCTCCTTTGTATTATCATACCGCCTCACGGCAAAAATACAAGCAGAATTTCCCCAAAGTTGGGTTTTTACAAAAAATTTACCGTTTTCTATGGATTTTTTTACTATAAAACAAAAAACCTTTGTTGACAAGCGAATTTCATTCGTGTAAAATAAAAAGGAATGAGGGAGTAATTACACATGGGGTTTTTCCTGTGTGCAGCTGACCGTCAAAACGGCGTAAGCCCGGGAAGCTTTTTATAATGAGACTCATGTACGTGTTCTTTTTTGTTTTGCGTACATTGAGTCCTTTTTTTATCCCTATATTACTTGATAAGGAGAACTTACCATGAAGCAAGCTTATACCCAGTCCTCTGAAGAAGTTCTTCAGTCGTTGGGCGTTACTGCCGAGGGTCTTTCCACCCAGGAAGCCCAAGCCCGGCAGGAAAAGTACGGCCCCAACAAACTGAAAGAAGCTCCCAAGCCCACCCTGATCCAGCGCTTTTTGGCACAGCTGAAGGATCCGATGCTGATCATTCTGATGGTCGCCGCCGCAGTCAGCGCTCTGACGGGTATGCTCTCCGGAGAAAGCGAATGGGCTGAAGTGATCATTATCATCGCTGTCGTCCTGCTCAACGCCATTTTGGGCGTGATCCAGGAAAGTAAGGCAGAGGCAGCCATCGAAGCCCTGCAAACCATGACAGCCGCCACCTGTAAAGTGCTGCGTGACGGCAAGCAGGTGGTTCTGCACTCCGACGAGCTGGTTCCCGGCGATGTGGTGGTGCTGGAAGCCGGTGACGCTGTTCCCGCCGACGGCCGTATCATCGAAAACGCCTCCCTCAAGATCGAGGAAGCCGCCCTTACCGGTGAGTCTGTCCCTGTAAACAAGCTCATCGATGCGCTGTACCTCACCGCCGGCACCGATGATGTACCTCTGGGCGACCGGAAGAATATGTGCTATATGGGCTCCACCGTGGTCTATGGCCGCGGCAAGGCTGTGATCACCGGCACCGGCATGGACACCGAGATGGGCAAGATCGCCGGCGCGCTGGCAGCCGCTGAGGAGGAGCAGACTCCCCTGCAGAAGAAGCTGGACAGCCTGGGCAAGACCCTTTCCTTCCTGGTGCTGGGTATCTGTATCTTCATCTTCATCTTTAACCTGATCATGCACGGCGAGTTCAGCCTGCCCGCCATTCTGGAGACCTTCATGGTCGCCGTTTCCCTGGCAGTTGCCGCCATTCCCGAAGGTCTGGCTACGGTGGTTACCGTGGTGCTGTCCATCGGCGTCACCAAGATGTCTAAGCGCAATGCCGTCATCCGCCGTCTCACCGCTGTGGAAACTCTGGGCTGCACCCAGGTGATCTGCTCCGACAAGACCGGCACTCTGACTCAGAATAAGATGACCGTGGTGGACCACATCGGCGATACCCAGCTGCTGGCCACCGCTATGGCCCTTTGCTCCGATGCAAACCTCAACGAAGAAAATCAGGCTGAGGGCGAGCCTACCGAGTGCGCTCTGGTCAACTTTGCTTACTCCGTGGGTCTGCACAAGGCCCAGCTGGAGAAGGCTACCCCCCGTGTGGACGAAGCTCCCTTCGACTCCGGCCGTAAGATGATGTCCACCGTACACGACCTTGGCGGCAAGTTTGTGCAGTACACCAAGGGTGGTCCCGATGTGGTGCTGGCCCGCTGCGCCTACTACCTGGACGGTGCGGAAGTCAAGCCCATGACCGAGGAAAAGCGGGCTGAGATCATGGCCGCAAACAAGGCTATGGCCGACAAGGCTCTGCGTGTGCTGGCTGCTGCCAAGCGTGATTGGGCAGAGAAACCCGCCGACAACACCCCGGAATTTTTGGAGCAGGAGCTGGTCTTCATCGGTCTGACCGGTATGATCGACCCTGTCCGTCCCGAGGTCAAGGCTGCCATTGAGGAGTGCCGCTCCGCCGGCATCCGTGCGGTTATGATCACCGGCGACCACAAGGATACCGCCGTTGCCATCGCCAAGGAGCTGGGCATCATTACCGATGCCTCCGAGGCCATCACCGGCGCTGAGCTGGATGCCATCTCCGACGATGAGATCTGCGAATTTGTTAAGAAGTACGGTGTCTATGCCCGTGTTCAGCCGGAGCACAAGACCCGGATCGTCACCGCCTGGAAGGCAAACAACGCCATCACCGCTATGACCGGTGACGGTGTCAACGACGCTCCCTCCATCAAGTCCGCCGATATCGGCGTGGGCATGGGCATCACCGGTACCGATGTTACCAAAAACGTTGCCGACATGGTGCTGGCTGACGACAACTTTGCCACCATCGTTTCCGCTGTTGGCGAGGGCCGCCGGATCTACGACAACATCCGTAAGGCCATCCAGTTCCTGCTGGCCTCCAACATGAGTGAGGTGCTGGGCGTCTTCGGCGCAACGCTGATCGGCTTCACCCTGCTCAACCCCGTGCATCTGCTGTTCATCAACCTGGTCACCGACTGCTTCCCCGCCCTGGCTCTGGGCATGGAAGAAGCCGAGCCCGACACCATGAAGCGCCCGCCCCGTGACTCCAAGGACGGTATCTTCTCCGGCGGTCTGGGTGTGGATGTGGTCTACCAGGGCGTTCTGGTCACCGTCATCACCATCGCCGCTTATCTGATCGGTGCATTTATGGATCCCGCTGTTGGCAGCTTTGCCGCTCTCCGTGCCGCCGGTGTTTCCGAGCACGGCATGACCATGGCGTTCCTGGCTATGAGCATGTGCGAGATCTTCCATTCCTTCAACCTGCGCTCTCAGCGCAAGTCCATCTTCAGCCTGAAGAGCCACAACAAGATCCTGTGGGCCGCTATGCTGGGCTCCCTGCTGCTGACCACCCTGGTCATCGAGGTTCCCTTCCTGGCAAATGCCTTCGGCTTCACCCCCATTGGCTGGGCTGAATACGGCATTGCTATGGGTCTGGCCTTCCTGGTCATCCCCGTTGTGGAGCTGGTCAAGCTGATCCAGCGCAAGCTCGCAAAGTAATCTCATATTTCTTCATCCGGTGCAGGTTTTCCCTGCACCGGATTTTTTGCTGCACCCAGGCTCCCGCCGTAAAACAAAAGAAAAAATAAATGCAAATAATTCTCATTTAGTACTTGACAAAGAAAAAAGGATGTGCTATATTCTAGTTGTAAATGATAATCACTTGCAAATAGAGCTGCTACGCAGCGATGCGGTGATTGAATCTAGGAGGAATGCCTATGAAAAAGCGCGTCCTTTTCCCCTTCTTCGCACTTCTCCTGGCGGTGCTTACCGGCTGTCAGCTTCCCGGTCTCAACCCGGCAGAACCCACAGCCCCCACGACCACCGCTGCTGCCGAAGAGCTCCAGCTCCAGCTTCCCCTTACCAAGCAGACCGCCATTCAGTTTGCTCTGCACCACGCAGGCGTTCCCAACGAAGAAGTGAAGCACCTGCACGCCTGGCGGGATACGGACAGCGGCATCTACCACTACGATGTGGACTTCCGCCACGGGGAATACTACTACGCCTACGAGCTCAGCGAGGCAACCGGCGAGATCCTCTCGCTGGAAACGGAGCACGACCGCACCCAGCTTCCCCAGACCCAGATCTCCAAGGACGAAGCCATTAAAATCGCACTGGACCACGAGGAGTTCACCGAAGCCGATGTGACTGCCCTGACGGTGGAGTTTGATGAAGACGATCACCGTTACGAGGTCAAGTTCATCCGCGACGGCATCGAGTACACCTACGAGGTCTGCGCCGAATTTGCCAAGATCCTGGATATCGACAAGGATCGGATTCCCTAAGAAAAGGAGGTATCTATGGAGCTATCCACCAAGCATTTCCGAAAGCGCAACGCGATCCTGGAATGTCTGAAAAACACCCACGCACACCCCTCAGCGGAAACGCTGTTTCAGATGCTTCAGGAAGAACACCCGGATATCTCTCTGGCTACGGTATACCGGAATTTGACCCTGTTCAAAAACCAGGGTATCATCCAAAGCCTGGGAACTGTCCACGGCATTGAACGGTTCGATGCCAACACCGCACCCCATGTCCATTTTATTTGCGATTGCTGCGGCAGCGTGCTGGATCTGCCCCAGCTGGATCCGCCGGAAAGCCTGTGCAGCGAGGCCGCAAAAGCCACCGGCGGTGAAGTCACCGGCTGTCAGCTGATGTTCACCGGTACCTGTCAAGATTGTCTAAAACAAGAAAAAAGCGCATAAACTATAAAATATAAATTAAAAAACATTTTGGAGGATATTATTTATGAAGAAGTTTGTTTGCAGCGTTTGCGGTTACGTCCACGAAGCAGAGTCCCTGGATCCCAACTACAAGTGCCCCGTTTGCAAGGTTCCCGCCAGCAAGTTCAACGAGATGAAGAGCGACGCAGCCCTGGCTGCCGAGCACGAGTACGGCATCTACGCCAAGACCGTGAAGAACAACCCCGACATCTCCGCTGAGGATAAGCAGTATATCTTCGAGCAGCTGATGGCCAACTTCAACGGCGAGTGCAGCGAGGTGGGCATGTACCTGTGCATGGCTCGCATCGCACACCGCGAGGGCTACCCCGAGATCGGCCTGTACTGGGAAAAGGCTGCCTGGGAAGAGGCTGAGCACGCAGCAAAGTTCGCAGAGCTGCTGGGCGAGGATCTGGAGCCCAACATGAAGGCCACCACCAAGGACAACCTGGCATGGCGCGTGGACTGCGAGTTCGGTGCAACTCAGGGCAAGACCGATCTGGCTGCCTGCGCTAAGCGCAACGGTCTGGATGCCATCCACGACACCGTCCACGAGATGGCCCGTGACGAGGCCCGCCATGGCAAGGCTCTGAAGGGTCTGCTGGAGCGCTACTTTCGCTAAGCAGGAGGAACCTGCGCAGGATCCTACGGCGTTGTACAATCTGTCCTACGGACTGCATGTCATCACCGGTCGGGAAGAAATCGATAACGGCTGTATCGCCAACACCTGCTTCCAGGTGGCCTACAGCCCGGATAAGCTGGCAATTTCCATGGAAAAGCAAAACCTCACCCGGGAGATCATCGAAAGAACCGGTGTCTTCAATGTGAGCGTTTTAACAGAGGATGTGCCCTTCGAGACCATCCGCCACTTCGGTATGCAGACCGGACGGGAAACGGACAAGTTTGCGGATTTCGTAGGCTTCACCCGCAGCCACAATGGCCTGATCTACCTCACCGAGCATACAAACGCCATGTTCAGCTGCAAGGTATTGGAAAGAATAGATCTGGGCAGCCACATGATGTTCATCGGCGAGGTCACCGAGAGCAAGGTACTGAGCAAATCCCCCTCCTGCACCTACGCCCATTATCACAAGGCTATCAAGCCCAAGTTCTAACCTCAGACGGGAGCGGTTCCTACCGCTCCCGTTTTTATATCATAAGCCTCCCCTTTAGGGGAGGTGCCCCGCAGGGGCGGAAGGGTTTGCAGCATTATTTCCCCTGCAGCATCCCCGTTTTTTCGGCCTTTTCGCCGAAAACGCAAAAAAACACTTGACGAATCGGAAACATCGTGATATAAGTGGTTCTATCATCACAACCGAATAAAGTCTCATTGGTAGAGGCGCGGGCCTCATCAGTACCCATTGTCAAAGGTCGGACGCACCGGGAATGGGGAAAGGGAGTACCGCCGAAGGGTGCCGCCTGTCCATGCCGCAGCCCTGGGCCGTCGCAGAATATGCGCCGGACTGTCACGAAAGTGGAGTGCTATCATGCTGAATCAGTTTTTTCAAGCCATGAATGAATGCACCATTGACGCTTTCATTCATGGTTGTTTTGTTTTAAAAACCTTATTTTGAAAGGAAACAAGAAAATGAAGAAGATTATTGCAATGCTCCTGTCCATAGTTATGATGCTGAGCCTGGCCGCCTGCGGCGGCAACAACGGCGGCAATGCCGGCAACACCGACCTGCTTGCCCAGATCCCCGAGGTAGCTGACCTCACCGGCACCGACACCTCCAAGATCATCGGTCTGGAAGACGGCGTGTTCACCGTCGGCATGGAATGCACCTATCCTCCCTACAACTGGACCCAGATGGACGACAGCAACGGCGCTGTTCCCATCGCCAACATCCCCGGTGCCTACGCCAACGGCTATGATGTGATGATCGCAAAGCGCATCTGCCAGGCTTACGGCTGGAAGCTGGAGATCGTCTCCTCCGCCTGGGACTCCCTGACCCCCGCTGTGCAGTCCAAGACCATGGACGCCAATATCGCCGGCCAGTCCATGACCGCTGACCGTATGGAAGAAGTGGAGATGGCAGGTCCCTACTACTACGCCACCATCGTCTGCGTCACCACCAAGGGCAGCGCTTATGCCAATGCCAAGTCCATCGCTGACCTGGCAGGCGGCAAGGGTACCGCCCAGTCCGGCACCATCTGGTACGACTCCTGCCTGCCCCAGATCCCCGGTGTGCAGCTGCTGGCTCCCGCAGAGACCGCTCCCAACATGGTGATGCAGCTGGAGACCAACACCGTGGACTTCATCTGCACCGATATGCCCACCGCTATGGCTGCCGTCGCCAAGAACGACAAGCTGGTGATCCTGGACTTCTCCGGCACTCCCGGTGACTTCCAGTTCGCTTCCGAGCAGGAGCGCATCGAGAATGTGAACATCGGCGTTTCCGTGCTCAAGGGCAATGTGGAGCTGAAGAACGCCATCGATACCGTTCTGTCCGCCCTCACTGTGGAGCATTTCAACGCCATGATGGATTACGCCATCTCCATCCAGCCCACCATCTAAAGATCCACCGCTTCCTCCGGCTCGCAAGAGTCGGAGGAATGCTGTGTGAAAGGAACATTTTATGACTAGATTCATCGATTTGATACAGGATATCGCCCGGCTGTGGGAGAAGTATCATTCCCTTTACTTAAACGGCATTTTCAACACCCTGGTGCTGGCACTGGTGGCTACCGCCATCGGCTGCGTCATCGGCCTCATCTGCGGCATCCTCAACACCATCCCCTATGCCCCCCAGGACAACATCTTCAAGCGGTTTGTTCTGCGGCTGACCCGGATCATCGTCCGGATCTATGTGGAAGTGTTCCGGGGAACGCCCATGGTGCTGCAGGCGGTGTTTATTTACTACGGTCTGCCCTATTTCTCCGACAATGCCCTGCGGTTTGACAGCGTTTGGGCAGCGGCGATCCTGATCGTTTCCATCAATACCGGCGCGTATATGGCAGAATCCGTCCGCGGCGGCATCATTTCCATCGATCCCGGCCAGACCGAGGGCGCAAAGGCCATCGGCATGACCCATGTGCAGACCATGATGAATGTGATCCTGCCCCAGGCGCTGCGGAACATCATGCCCCAGATCGGCAACAACTTCATCATCAATGTGAAGGATACCTCTGTGATGTTCATCATCAGCTTCACCGAGTTCTTTGCCGCCCACCGGTACATCGTGGGTGTGAACAATATGTACTTCCCCTCCGCCGCCATTGAAATGATCGGCTACCTGACCATGACGCTGGCAGCATCCTTCCTGCTGCGCTGGGTGGAAAAGCTTATGGACGGTGCCGATAACTATGAGCTGGTCAGCGAGGATTCCCTGGCTATGTCCGCAGGTACCTATTCCCACCCGGACCGTGGCTCGCCTTTTGATGAAAAGAGCAAGGAATTCCGCCACCGCACCAAGCAGGAACTGAAATTTGGCAGAATGAGAGGTGACCGCTGATATGGAAAAGATCTTAGAGATCCGTCATCTGTCCAAGTCCTTCGGCACCCACGAGGTGCTCCGTGATATCGATTTCACCGTAAACCGCGGCGATGTGATCTCCATCATCGGCGCATCCGGCTCCGGTAAGTCCACCCTGCTGCGGTGCATTAACCTGCTGGAGACCCCCACCTCCGGCGAGATCCTATACCACGATACCAATGTGCTGGGCAAGAAGGTCAATGCTCCTCAGTACCGCAGCCGTGTGGGTATGGTGTTCCAGTCCTTCAACCTGTTTAATAATATGACCGTGCTGGAAAACTGCATGGTCGGTCAGGACAAGGTGCTGAAAAAGAGCAAGCAGGAGGCAAAGGACGCCGCTATGTTCTACCTGCAAAAGGTCGGCATGGCACCCTACATCAATGCAAAGCCCCGGCAGCTGTCCGGCGGTCAGAAGCAGAGAGTCGCCATCGCCCGGGCGCTGGCCATGGACCCGGAGGTTCTGCTCTTCGACGAGCCTACCTCCGCTCTGGACCCCGAGATGGTGGGCGAAGTCCTCACCGTCATGCAGCAGCTGGCCCAGGAGGGTATGACCATGCTGGTGGTCACCCACGAAATGGCTTTCGCCCGGGACATCAGCTCCCGCGTGGTGTATATGAACGAGGGCGTGATCTGCGAGCAGGGCAGCCCCGCTGAGCTGTTCGGCGATCCCCAAAAGCCAGGAACCCGCGAGTTCCTCGCCCGCTTCCGCAATACATAAAAACAGCCCCCTTGTGTAAAGGGGGCTGGCTGAGAAGCAGACTGGGGGATTGTACAACCCCTCCGTAGCCTGCGGCGCCACCTCACCTAAAGGGGAGGCATATAGGAATAGCAAAACCGATCGACCAAATCGGTCGAGCGGTGTTTTTAGGTTTTCTTAATAAATTTTTCTTTGCATTTGGGGCAGGTGATGGAGATCTTACCCTTGCCTCTTGGCACACGCACCGGCTGGCGGCAGCGGGGGCAATCAAAATACCGGTGGTCCCGGTCCTTGATGCGCTCGATGAATTGCAGGTACTTCCGGTTTTCCTGGTAGCGCTTATAGGTGTTCCGGGAAAAGCAGCGGAAGATGGCCCAGAACATAAGGCCATAGGAAACCGCCGTCAGCAGCAGATCCACCAGAGGGAAGGGGATGAATATGGTGATCACGCAGATCACCAGGCCCGCGCCCAGGATCACCGTATTGAGTTTGTCCGTTCCGTAACGCCCTGCCATAAAGCGGCGCAGCGCAAAAGTGAGCTTTGCGCCTAGATTGCGAAAAAATCCGCCATTTCCGTTCATCCTTGTGTCACCTTACCAATCTGGATTTATTCTTATTATATTGCAAAAAATCCAGATTTCAACCATCAAAAGCGAATGTTTACGGATTGTTTAATTTCAGGTTGCCCATCCAAGGCCCCCTTGTGTAAAGGGGGCTGTCACCGCATAGCGGTGACTGGGGGATTGTAAGGTGACAATACCGACAATCCCTCCGTCACGGCTCGCGCCGTGCCACCTCCCTTTACACAAGGGAGGCTTTAAGGGCAGCTGCTTAAAGCAGCTGCCCTTTTCTTATTCTTCTGTGGGAATCACCGGGGTGACCACCGGAGTGCCGTCACGGTTGAGCAGCACGGTAAGCCCGCCTGCGTAGCCGCTGGATGCAAACAGATAGTTTACACCGGTCTTCTTATCCACGATCACCCGGACCTCCGGTCCGGAAAAGCCGCCCGGATCCCGGCTGGTCACTTCAAAGCGGTCTTCTTTCTTTGCCATGGTATCGCTCCTTTCAAGGCCGGTAATCGGTGTTATAACCGGGGTTATGTTCCGGCCGGTAAGCATTGGGGTATTCTATGTCCGTTTGGATGTCCAGAATGGTCTTCTGGATCCGATTATAAGCACTCTGGGCATCCTCCAGATGCTCCAGCCTGGAACCCGGCTGATTCCGGCGGTTGCGGCTGTCGTAATACCCATCGTCCAGCACGATGCTGCCGGTGCCAAAAAGCTTATCCATAAGGCCTATGTGCAGCTGGGCATTTGCCATATCCTTATAAAACAGCGATTTTTCGTTCACCGCCAAAAAACCGCTTTGGATAATGATCCGCCGGTTGGTCACATAATACATGGTGTTTTTCCACCGCTTGCCGGCTGTGAGGGTGCTGCCCAGCCAGATCCACACGGGCATCAGATGCAGCGCAAAGAAAGGAATGAGGAAAAACAGCATTTCGCCGCCGCTGAAGGCATTGGAAATGAAGCCCATATCGATGATCAGCCAGATAACCGCAATGGGCAGCATGGTCAGGGAGCGGCTGGCAATAAACGCGCTTTTCTTGGGCTTACCCCGCCAAAGTATGGCTTCCCCGGCAGCCAGCGCAGGATTGCGCTGGCTGTTTCCGTATTCCTCGTACATAGCTTACTTCTTGGTGCCTTCCACGATGCCGTTTGCCAAGCCCACCAGACCCTGCATCTCGCTGGGAATGATGATCTTGGTCGCCTGGCCGTCGGCTACCTTTTCCATAGCCTGGATGGCCTTCAGCTTTACCACCTGGTCGTTGGGTGCCTTCTCGTTCAGCATCTCCAAGGAGTCTGCCAGAGCCTTCTGCACAGCCAGGATCGCCTGGGCTTCACCGTCTGCCTTCAGAATGGCGGCCTGCTTTTCAGCCTCTGCCTTCAAAATGGCAGCCTGCTTTTCTGCGTCAGCTCTCAGAATTGCGGATTCACGCTCGCCTTCTGCGATCAGAATGGCGGACTTCTTCTGGCCCTCAGCCTGCAGGATGGCCTGACGGCGGTCACGCTCGGCCTTCATCTGCTTTTCCATGGAGTTCTGGATGTCGGTGGGAGGCAGAATGTTCTTCAGCTCCACACGGTTGACCTTGATGCCCCAGGGATCGGTGGCTTCGTCCAGGATGGCACGCATCTTGGTGTTGATGATGTCACGGCTGGTCAGGGTCTGATCCAGCTCCAGATCGCCGATAATATTACGCAGAGTGGTAGCGGTCAAGTTTTCCATAGCCATCATGGGGTGCTCCACGCCGTAAGCATACAGCTTGGGGTCGGTGATCTGGAAATACACGACGGTGTCGATCTGCATGGTGACGTTATCCTTGGTGATCACGGGCTGGGGGGGATAGTCCAGAACCTGCTCCTTAAGGCTTACGCGGCGGGCGATCCGGTCAATAAAGGGCACTTTAAAGTGCAGGCCCACGCAAGTCGGAGGCCAAGCGGTCTTAGGAAGACAAC
>JAZPXW010000008.1:0-3139 GCA_045543895.1 Faecousia sp. | reverse complement strand
TGAACCAGCTGGCAGAGTCGCCGGAAAACATCTGGAGAGTGTTCTGGTTTGCAATAATGCGGATAAGGAAGAGAACCAGAGCGGGAGCCAGAAGGTTCAGAGCAGTACCGCCGATGGTCTGGTCTGCCTTCAGATTGATGGAGGCAAAGCTCAGCAGCAGGGAGAACAGCGCACCCAAAATAGCTGCCACCAGCATTGCCAGCAGCTCCAGTCCCTGAAGGGTCAGCCAGTTGCCCTGCATAACCGCATTGGTAAAGACCTCAAAGGACTGCATGGAGCGGACAAACAGGACACCGACGAACGCGCCGAAGATCATAATACCTTCCACCGCCAGGTTGATGATACCGCTGCGCTCAGCGAACACACCGGCCAGCGCTACGATCATCAGAGGGACAGCGTAAAGCAAGGTCTGCTGAATCAGAAATGTCATGCAGCTCCCCCTCCTTTCTCCTCTTTCTTGGGCACAGGTGCTTTTTCTTTTTTCTTCTTGCCGGCAAACCACATCCGGATCACCAGGGAGAAAGCACTCAGGTAAACAATAACCGCAATGATCACATCGGTGATGTATTCATTGTATGCGGTAAAGCCGGTCAGATTCTGGCCGACGATATCCAGCATTGCCATAAAGATGCCGGAGAAGATAACCGCGATGGGGTTGTTGACTGCCAGCAGCGCAACGGGAATACCGTTAAAGCCGGCAGCAGGCAGAGCCTGGTAGGTAGACCAGAAGAACTCGGTATTACCGGACAGCCAGTAAAGGGCTGCACCGCCGCCTGCCAAAGCACCTGCAATTGCCATACTGAGCACGATGTTGCGCTTATCGCTGATACCGGCATAGCGGGCTGCATGGCGGTTTGCGCCGCAGGCCTTCAGCTGGTAGCCCAGGGTGGTCTTGTTCATAATGATATATACGATCACAGCAATGGCAGCGGCAATCAGAATACCACCGTTGTCCTGGGAGTTGGGGAAGATCTTATCCAGTCCCAGCTTAGGGGTTGCCACACCGTTGAAGGTGGTCTTGTAAATATAGCCGGTCTTGGTGCCCTCGGCTACATTCTTGAAGTTGCTGACATCAAAGGCCCAGGTGACCACATTGGCAGCCAGCCAGTTGGTCATGATACAGGCAAGAACTTCGTTGATGTTCAGGAAGGCCTTCAGCAGGCCGGGGATAGCGCCCCACAGAGCGCCGGCGACCATACCGCCCAGGAAGGCAATGATCCAAATGAGTCCGGCAGGCACTGCATCGGAGGGGATGCCCAGGGCCAGCATCAGGGTGGTCATAGTACCCATCAGGTACTGACCGGGGGCGCCGATATTGAACAGGCCTGTCTTAAAGGCAACAGCCACAGAAAGGCCGGTCATGATCACAGGGGTGGCGCGGAAGAGCATATTGCCCCAGGAAGTAGGGTTAAAGCCCCAGGCCAGCTGGCCTGCCGCGTTACGGCCATTGGCAAACAGACCGATGAAAATCAGCCGGATGCCGTCCCACATGCCCTTAACGCCGATATTCTCCTTGGTCAGACCAACGATGGCAACCACGATGGCACCCACCGCCAGGCCGATCACGATAGACAGCAGAGAAGCCAGCAGCTTCTGTACGCCGTCTTTTTTCAGCAAACTTTCTTTCATGCTTCGGCTCCTCCTTCCGTATTTCTCTTGGCACCGGCCATATACAGGCCCAGTTCCTGAACTGTGGTGGTTTTGGGATCCAGCTCGCCCACAATCTCGCCTTCATACATGACGAGGATCCGGTCAGACAGGTTCATGACCTCATCCAGCTCCAGGCTCACCAGCAGCACTGCCTTGCCTGCGTCACGCTGGGCAACGATGCGGCTGTGGATATTTTCGATCGCGCCTACGTCCAAGCCACGGGTGGGCTGAACCGCAATGATCAGATCCATATCCCGGTCCATTTCGCGGGCGATAATAGCCTTCTGCTGGTTACCGCCGGACATGGAGCGGGCAACCGTGATACTACCCTGACCGGAGCGGACATCAAAGGCCTCGATCAGCTGATCGGAGTACTGACGGACTGCATCATTCTTGATAAAGCCCAGCTTCTGGAACCGCTTGTCCTGGAAGTCCTGCAAAACCATGTTCTGCTCCACAGTAAAGTCCAGCACCAGACCGTGCTTATGACGGTCTTCGGGAATATGGCTCATGCCGGCACGGCTGCGGTTCTTGATATTCATTTTGGAAATATCCTGGCCGCAGAGGGTAATCGTACCTTTGCTTGCCTTTTCAAGGCCCGTCAGACCGTAGATCAGCTCAGACTGGCCGTTGCCGTCGATACCGGCAATACAGACAATCTCACCGGTGCGCACCTGGAAGGATACATCCTTCACCGCATTATTCTTATGCACCTTGGAGGGAACCGTCAGACCCTTCACATCCAGCACCACTTCGCCGGGGGTAGAAGGCTCCTTCTCCACCTGCAGCTGCACAGGACGGCCAACCATCATGTTGGACAGCTCCTGCTTATTGGTATCGCAGATGTTGACGGTGCCAATATACTTGCCCTTGCGCAGAACGCTGCAGCGGTCAGCAACAGCCATGATCTCGTTGAGCTTATGGGTGATGAAGAGGATAGACTTACCTTCCTTGGCAAAGCCCTTCATGGTGGCCATCAGTTCATCGATCTCCTGAGGTGTCAGGACCGCGGTGGGCTCGTCAAAGATCAGAATTTCATTGTCACGGTAGAGCATCTTGAGAATTTCCACTCTCTGCTGCATGCCCACGGTGATATCCTCGATCTTGGCATCCAGATTTACCTTGAGGCCATACTTTTCGGATAGTGCCTCTACCTTTTTCCGGGCTGCCTTTTTCTGCAGGAAACCCATTTTGGTGTCTTCTGCGCCCAAAATGATATTATCCAAAACCGTGAACACATCCACCAGCTTAAAGTGCTGATGCACCATGCCAATGTTGAGTGCGGTGGCATCATTGGGGTCTTTGATGTTTACCACTTCACCGTTTTTCTTGATAACACCCTTTTCCGGCTGGTACAGGCCAAACAGCACACTCATCAGCGTGGATTTACCGGCACCGTTTTCTCCCAGCAACGCATGGATCTCACCTCTGCGCAGCTGCAGGGTAATATCATCATTTGCCACAATGCCGGGGAACTCTTTTCTGATAT
>JAZPXW010000007.1:0-7568 GCA_045543895.1 Faecousia sp. | reverse complement strand
CCCGGGGAAGGCTATTACCAAATGACGACTCGCTTGGAGGGAGCCAGGTACATACCGTCGGACTTCTTGACGCCGAAGGCGGCGTACCACTCGGGGAAGTTTCTGGGAGGCATATTGGCACGAAGCATAGCAGGGCCGTGGACATCCACCTGCAGCAGCAGTGCCTGGTACTCGGGCTTTGCCTTCTGGCACCAGACACGGGCCCAGTTAGTGAAATACTCCTCGAAGGAAACGCCCTCGGAATTGGACATAATGTCCAGAGTGACTGCCATGCCGCCATTGTCGGCGATGTTCTCGCTGACGGTGAACTTGCCGTTGCACACGCCCCAGGGCAGCTCAATTCCATCAAACTGCTTGATCATGGCATTTACCTTCTTATTGAACTTGCGCTCGTCGGCCTTGGTCCACCAGTTGTTCAGGTTGCCCAGCTCGTCGCACTTGGCGCCGTTGGAGTCGAAGGCGTGGGAGATCTCGTGACCGATGACCGCACCGATTCCGCCCAGGTTCTCGCTTCTGGTCTGGTGGATGGAGTAGAAGGGTGCCTGCAGGATGGCTGCGGGGAAGGTGATGTCATTGACAAAGGGATCGTAGCAGGCGTTGACCATATGTCCGGGCATTGCCCAGTGGGTGCGGTCCACTTCCTTATTCAGCTTGGCGAAATTCTCCTCCATGCGGATGCGGCGCAGGGTAGAAACGATGTCAAACAGGGACTTGCTGGGGTCGAACACCAGCTTGTTGTAGATCTCCTCCACCCGGTCGGGGTAGGCAAGCTTCAGACCCATCTTGGAAAGCTTCAAAATGGCCTTATCCTTGGTGGCCTGCTCCAGAATGTCGTTGGTGGCGATGCGCTTTTGGTAGGTGGCGACGATCTGCTGGACGATCTCGGTGATGTCCTTCTTGGCTTCCTCGCCGAAGTACTTTTCACCGTAGTACAGGCCCACAGGCTCGCTGTACATACCGGATGCCAGCTGATAGGCAAACTTCTCAGCAGAGGGTGCGGCAGCGGTGCCGGAGAGAGCGCGGAAGAATGCGCCGCCCAGATCACGCAGCTCCTCGCTCAGCAGGTTGCAGCTGCCCATGAGGGTGGTGACATAGGCCCAGCTCTTGTAGATGCCAAAGGTATCGGCATTGAACACTTCCTTGAAGTTCTTGAAGTAGCGAGGCTCTGCCACGATGATCTCCTCGGGGACAAAGCCGAAAATATCGGTCAGCAGCTTCTTCAGGTTCAGAGGCTTGACCATGCCCGCCACACGACCGGTCTTCATAGGATTATACATCTTGGTGTATTCAGACCACTCTTCCTGGCTCTTGACGAACTTTGCCAGCAGCGCATCGAAGGCCAGGGTGTCGCCGATGAGGGTATTGACCTCGTCCTCGCTGTGACCGGCGATAGCCAGAACCTGCTTTGCAAAATTGCTCCACATACCCAGCAGCTGATCTCTCTGCTGTTCGTTCTTGTAATAGGAAGCATCGGGCAGGATGACGCTGGGACCCATCACGAACACACAGTGGTGGGTGGTATCCTTCATATTGGCCTCGACCATGATGTTCAGAGGCAGGCTGATGCCACGGAGCATCAGCTCCTTAGTGTGCAGGTTGTAGCCCCGGAGGGTGGTCAGCTTCTTGAGGATGGCGAGGTTGCGCAGGGCGGGCTTGATGCCGTGCTTCTTCTTGCGCTTTACATCCTTAGCCAGGGTGTACAGGGTGCAGGCTCTTTCCATATGCTCGTTGGGGTAGGCCTTCTCCTTGCACATGGCGTTAAACTCGCTGATCATCAGCTTCTCCACCTCGGTACCCAGGGTGGCAAAGCCGCCGGCAACGGGCATATCCTCGGGGATCACCAGTTCATCCAGCTTCGCCTGGTTCACATAGGTGTAAAGATCGTCTTGAATTCTGATTTTTTCCATAATGTTCTCCCTTTCTAAAGGTATTTTCATAAGTTTACCACAGCGGGTAGGGTTTGTAAAGAACGAAAAAGGCCCTCTCAGTCGCCTGCGGCGCCAGCTCGCTGCGGCGAGCTCGGTCGGCGGCTCTGACAGCCCACCGGGCTGTCATTCACTACCGCCGACTGCGCTTCGCTTACTCCCACAGGGAGAGCGTGCCTCCCCCTTTGGGGGAGGTGGCTGTCCGAAGGACAGACGGAGAGGGTTGGGCGATTCGTAAATCGCCCCTACATTAGCGGATGTCTTCCAGGGTGAGGCCGCTGGCGCGGGCGGCGGCTTCGGGGCTAGCGCCGCTGGCGTAGGTCACGCCGTACTCGTCCACAACGGTGGTGACACCATCGACAGTTTCAAAGCGGTACTCCGGCTGATGTCTTGCCTGGAGCACGGTTGCGTTGCCGGAGAGGGTGTATTCGCCGAGAGAAGCGGGGATAAACACGGTCTCGCCGGTACCGACCTGCTCGCAGTAGTCCTGGCACTCCAGCTTTACAGAGCCGGCGACCACCACCAGAGCGTGGTAGCTCTTGCCGTCGGCAAGCAGCTTAGTCTCGCCAGCAACAGGAATTTCCTTTACCGCAAAGTAGCGGCAGCTGCCCAGCAAGCGGGTGCCATCGGAGCAGGTGGGGATGGCTCTGGGCGCGGTTGCCTTACAGTTGGAGGCCTTGACGCCCTTCTCGATGTGCAATTCTCTGGGCTTGCCATCCTTACCCACACGGCCGTAGTCGTAGAGCCGGTAGGTCACATTGCTGTTTTGCTGGATCTCCGCGATCACATTGCCCTTGCCGATGGCATGGACGGTGCCGGCTTCCACGAAGAACACATCGCCAGCCTTAGAGGGAACGGTGTTCAGCAGACCGCCCACGGTATTATCCAGAATCGCCTTGCGGAAGGCTTCCTCGGAGACATCCTGCTTCATGCCGCAGGTCATCATTGCGCCCTCGTCCGCCTGGACCACATACCACATTTCGGTCTTGCCGTTCTGGTTTTCCCAGGCCTTGGCCTGCTCATCGTTGGGATGCACCTGGACGCTCAGATTATCCTGAGCGTCGATGAGCTTAATGAGGATGGGCAGCTCGGTGCTGTCGTACCCCGTACCCAGGCAACCGGGATTCTCAGCGATGTAACGATCCAGGGTCTGGTTGCTGCCTGCGACGGTGCTGAGGCCATCGGGGTGGCAGCTCAGCTCCCAGCTTTCTGCCAGGGGGGAGAGGTCGGTGTGCTTACCGTAGACAGTGCGCAGCTTCTGTCCGCCCCAAATATAATCCTTAAACGCGGGAATTACCTTGATCGGTTTCATAAAATCACCTTTTTTTAAGCGGCGGGAGCAAGCCCCCGCCCTACGTTAGTTAAATAATGATGTTCAGCAGATCCATGAGGCCGTCCACCCGGTAGTCGCACAGGTCGGACATACCGGCAGCGTCGATATTGCCCCCTGCCACACCGGCGCAGCTGAAGCCTGACAGCTTGACGGACACAACGCCTGCGGCGGAATCCTCAATGCCCAGCACCTTGTGTCTTCTCTCAAAGGGCATGCCCAGACCCACGCGCGCGGTCTCGGCGTACAGCCAGGGGTGGGGCTTGGGAGCCAGCTCGCCCAGAGTGCCGGTTTGATCCTTGCGGAAGGTCTGACCGGCGGTGATGATGGCATCGTAGAATTCCACAGGATCGCCCATGTCTAGCTGCTTGAAGGCGGACAGGATCTCGGGCATGGCCTTTTCGTACAGGCCGCTGGTCACAAGACCGATCTTGATGCCCTCGGACTTGACGGTGGTCAAAAATTTCTTGAGGTTGGGTGCGGGAGTGAAGGCATCCTGCTTGCCTCTGCCATGCAGGATCTCGTTCATCTCGTAGTTGACGATGTCGAAGTAGTAGTCCCGAGCCAGCATCAGGCTGGCACCCGGCGCATACTTATCGATCATATACTGCAGATGCTCGGACACGCTGTGACCGGAGATGAAGGGGATATCCTCCTCTTCCTTGGTAAAGCTGGTCTTGCCCAGGAGCTTTGCGGTGGTCTTTTCGATGACCCACATCCAGAACTCCTCACTGTGGACGCTTGTGCCGTCCAGGTCCATCAAAATGGCTTCTGCCTTGGGTTCAAAATGGGTCTCCCGCATGGGATAGATGGCAGGATAGCCCAGCTCGCTTTTTACATAGCACAGCTTCTTATCGTCAAACTCGATGATATCGATCTTCCGGTCGTCGGGGGTCAGAATCTTCTTGACCCCATCCTTGCCGGTTTCGAAAAATTCGCTCTTTTGCAGTTCAATCATGGTGATCCCCCTTAAAACTTCACGCGGTAGGTCATGATCTTCTTGGGTGCGACGGTGTTTTCGGCGGTAGCAGCTGCCTTGAATTCCTCAGCCATGGTGCAGACTTCCACGCTCTGGCAATCGCCGAAGGTAAAGGTCTGGTCTTCCCCGGTGGGGTTATACAGACGCACGATGGTGCCGTTTCCGTCCGCTGCCTGCTTGATGGCGGTGACATGGAGATGGCGGTTGCCGATGCTCCACAGGCTCTGCTCCTTAGGCAGGTTGCCCTTGCCTCTGCCGCACACGGCGCACTTGACGGGAGCAAAGTACTCCGCCGCCACATTGGGCAGCGCATTATAATCGTCCTTAAAGAAGTGGATGGCGTACTCGAACACCTGCTTGCCGGGGCACTGGACACCGTCGTCGGGCAGCTCGGTGATCTTCTCCTCGGACACAGCCAGCTTGATGCGGCAGGCACGGATCAAGGACAGCGCCATGGTGGTATCGTCGAACACCTCGTACTCGAACAGGCCCTTGGGCATCACAGCAAAGCCGTTTTCCCCATCGGTGACTGCCGCGAAGGTACGAAGCGGATGGGTGCCGAAGGCCTGCTCCACCCAGCCGGTGGAATCGGGGATCTCGATGGCACGCTTGACGATATCGAAGTGGCTGTCGGCGATGGAGACATCGGTTTCGATGCCGGTGGGGAAGTTGGCGCGGAACCAGTGGTCCTTGATGTTGTTATCCACCTCTACCTGGATCTTGACGCTGTCGGCGCCATCGTCCAGGGTGTAGGTGACCTTCACGGGCATCTTCTTGTAGATGTCGCTGGGGTTCACCTCGCAGCTCTCGGGCAGCTCGAACTCATACTCACACACGATGGAGCCGGTGAGGTCGCCGCTCTCGGTGACATAGATCCGGGCCGCTGCGCCCAGGGTGTTATACTTCCGGTCGAACTCGGGGGTCTTGTGCGCCCAGGCATTGCCCACTTCGCCCTGGGAGGTCATGTAGTTCAGGTTCCGGTACAGCTTGCCGGTGACTTTATTCAGCACATCGATGGTGCCGTTGCCGTTGACGGTGACCTTCAGCTTAGCATTTTCCAGGATATTGCCCTTGGCGATGCCGGGAGTCTTCAAGAGCTTGTGGGGGTTACCCTTAATCTCGAAGGTCTTGTAGCCGAAGGCGGGGATGCCCTCAAACTTGGCGTACAGCCGGTGGTTGACGCTCTCCAAAATGGTAGGAACATCCCAGATGTTATCCATGAAGATGCTGGATTTCTGGCTGGTGATGGCCTGGAGCTTAGCGCCGTCGATGGTGATGCCGTTACCCAGCTCTCTGGGGATCTCCAGATCCAGAGGCACGATCACATCCCGCGCAAAGGGCAGGGTGTTATACACCACCAGCTGCAGCGCATCCTGGCTCTGACCCTCGGGGGACAGGTTCTTGGCGATAGCCACCATAGCGTCCTCGGTGATCAGCTCGCCGATGTCATTTGCCTTGCGGAAGCGGTACTCCATATCCTTGCAGACGCAGTCGGGTGCGCAGCCGCCGTTGGCATCGTGGGTGTGGTTGGACAGCAGGTACTGCCAGCCTCTGTGCAGGTACTGGGTGCTGTCGTTGCCGGCCATGGCGTTCAGCGGCTCTGCATAGTAGGCAAGGCTGGTATAGGCGTTAAAATCCGCCTGCTTTAAGTAGGTTCTGGCGCTGATGGTGCCGGGGAACAGGAAGGTCCACTTGCCTTCCTTCAGGTAGGCTCTTCTCTCGCCCTCCAGCACGGTCATCTTGTCCTTGTCCATATAACTCAGGGCATCTTCCCAGAACTTTTCCAGGTTGGTGTGCTCGATCTCGATTTCGCCATCGAACAGCTCCTTGGCGTCCTTAATAACTT
Organism: Faecousia sp.; assembly: GCA_045543895.1. Classification (GTDB taxonomy): domain Bacteria; phylum Bacillota; class Clostridia; order Oscillospirales; family Oscillospiraceae; genus Faecousia. Next base: position 1,488 of record JAZPXW010000007.1, on the reverse strand, counting down.
CGCTCTCACGGGGGAAGCCAACGGAGATATCGTGACCGTTCATGCCCAAAAATACCGGGGTGGTGAAGTGGCCCTTCTCCTCCTCCAGCATATCCAGGATGGCCTTTTTCAGATTCTCCTTCTGGTAGTTGGCCACGGGAGCCTTGAGGTCGTAGTTGATGGCGGCGCCAACAAAGCCATCGGCACGGCGGAAGGGTGCTTCGTCGAATTCGCCCCACTTATAGTCCTTGCTCCAAACACGGTTGCGGGATACGGCGCGGTGCACCTGGTAGTACCAGTTGTAGCGGCAGTAGAGCGCAAAGCGGCTTGCCAGCACCTTGGTGCCATCGGGAGCTTTCCAGATGTACTCGGCGGGGGCTTCGTGGTGGGATACGCCGCGGTAGAACATCATCTTATCCAGGCCAAAGTCCACCAGGATCTGGGGATACTGGCCGGTCTGACCCCAGGAAGAGGGGGTGTAGGCCACGGTGCCGGTCTTGCCGCCGAATTTTTCCACAGTTTCACGGCCCATCATCAGGTTGCGCACCAGGGCTTCGTGGGAGACGGTGAACTCCTCGGGCAGGGTGTAGTAGGGTCCGATGATCAGACGGCCCTCACGGACGAATTTTTCAATCTGCTCCCGGCGCTCCGGGCGGATCTCCAGGTAGTCCTCGATCATAATGGAGTGGCCGTCCATAGTGAAGGAATGATACTCCGGATCCTTTTCCAGAATGTCCAGGGTGGTGTCCAGCATCACCAGCAGGTTGTGCCGGGTCTTTTCAAAGCTGAACCGGAATTCCCGGTCCCAGTGGGTATTGGATACTACGGCGATTTTTTTAACATCCATAATCATTTTCCCCTTTGTTTCCGTTTATTTTGGATTTTCACTGCTGGACGGCGTTTGCAAAGCCCCCGGCAGGCAGTGTTTGGACATACTTCGCTATTTTAACATCCAGATTATACCACAGCCATTTTCTAAAATCAATGGAAAGGCGCTATATCTTCCCAAAAGAGCGAAAAAAAGACCGCCTTTCGACGGTCTTATGGATTTCGTAGAGGCGAGCATTGCTCGTCCGCTTCTGGGTTGGGACGCGTAGGGCGGGGGTTTACTCCCGCCGGTTTGTCTGCGGCGCTGACGGCGGGACCAAGGCCCCGCCCTACATTGTTTTTCCGTCCACGGGCGATTCGTGAATCGCCCCTACAGCAAAAAGGCTCCCCTGCGGGGGAGCCTTTGGCGGGCGGATGATATCCGCCCCTACAGTAGGGAACGGATTTATCCGTTCCACAGAAAGGGTACTTTGACGCGGAACGCATGAATGCGTTCCCTACGGCGAAGATCGTAGAGGCGGGCATCGCTCGTCCGCTTCTGGGTTGGGACTCGTAGGGCGGGCCCTTGGTCCCCCCGCCAAAGCCCTACCCGTTTCATTGCATCGCAGGGATCATGATGCGGTAGGCATAGGTCCCATCCGGGGAGGCGACTTCAAAATAATACACCGGCTGGTAAAAGCC
>JAZPXW010000006.1:0-19472 GCA_045543895.1 Faecousia sp. | reverse complement strand
AGGGTATAGATCTTCTCAGGACGGAAGCCGAAACGCAGCATATGGTACAGGAAGAAATCGTGCAGAGCATACGGCCCTACGATATCCTCGGTGCGCTGGCTGATGCCGCCGGTCGCTTCTGGAGGCAGCAGCTCCGGGCTGATGGGAGTCGCCAGAATGTCCTTGAGAACTTCCTGAGCAGGCGCAAATCCGGGATCCTCCCCAAGGGTCTCCAGTACCCAGCGCAGCAGCGTTTTGGGAATGGAGGCATTGACGCTGTACATACTCATCTGGTCACCGTTATAGGTACACCAGCCCAAAGCCAATTCACTCAGGTCTCCGGTGCCCACTACGATGCCGTTTACCACGCTTGCGTAGTCCATAAGCACCTGGGTGCGCTCTCTTGCCTGGGCGTTTTCGTAGGTGCCGTTATGGAGGCTGGGGTCATGGCCAATATCCCGGAAATGGGTGCTCACCGCATCCCGGATGGATATTTCCTTGCTGCTTACTCCCAGAGCTTCCATCAGCTTGCAGGCGTTTTGGTAGGTACGGTCCGATGTGCCGAAGCAGGGCATGGTCACGCCATAGACATGGGAGGCAGGTCTTCCCAGCTGGCGCATGGCTTCTACAGCCACCAGCAGTGCAAGGGTGGAATCCAGTCCGCCGGACACACCAACCACCGCATTGCAGCCCAGGGTGGCCAGCCGCTTTTTGAGTCCCGACACCTGAATATTAAAGATCTCATTGCAGCGCTCCACACGCTGGGTAGGTGCTGCCGGCACAAAGGGCAGCTTTTCCACATGATAGAGGCTGCCATCGGAACGCAAGGCGTCCATATCGCAGGAAATGACCCGCATAGGCTCCACTTCCCGATAGAAGGACACCGCATCCCGGACACTCTTATTCTGACGGCGGGCAGTTCGTACCTTGCCCAGGTCGCCGTCACAGACCAGCAGATAGTCGGTATCGATCTGGTTTGGATTCTCTGCCAGAGTCACGCCGTTCTCCGCCACCAGGCTGTGACCGGAAAACACCATATCCTGAGTAGATTCGGTGCAGCCTGCGGAAGCATAGCCATAGATGCACCCGCAAACAGAGGACTGGTGCTTCACCAGATCCTGCCGGTTTTTGCGCCTGCCGATGGTCTCGGGAGAAGCGGACAGGTTCACGATCACCTCAGCACCATTGAGGCTCATAAGAGTGGAAGGCGGCATAGGGGTCCAAAGGTCCTCGCAGATCTCCACGCCCAGCAATGTGCCGTCGCCAAGGCGGAACAGCAGGTCCCGGCCCACGGGGATCTCATAATTCCCGGAAAGGCCCAGCTCCCCGGCAGACACCCGGGTCACCGGGAGGTCCTTGGACGAGGAGAACCAGCGGCGCTCATAGAACTCGCTGTAATTGGGAAGATAGGTTTTGGGTACGATGCCCCGGAGAATGCCCCCGGAGATCACAGCGCCGCAGTTGTACATCTGTCCGGCGATCACCAGGGGAACACCTACCACAGCAGTAATGCCGGGATAGGAAGCGCTTTCCCGGGTGATCCGCTCGATGCCCGCAACGGAAGCGGAAAGCAGCGTCTCCTGGAAGAACAGGTCTGCGCAGGTATAGCCGGTAAGGGCCAGCTCCGGGAACACCACCACATCACAACCCTTGGCATCCGCCTCACAGATCTTTTCTATTACATCGTCAGTATTTTTCTGCACATCCCCGACGCTCACCGGGGGCACGGCGCAGCCGATACGGATAAAATCCAGCATGGTATCCCTCCATTTTTCTTTTTCTATATCATACCAACATCTTTCCCTAAAATCAAACAGAATATAAAAAGAATGGGATATCCCATTTCTTGCCTTTTAAAAGGGATTGTGATATCATAATTTCAAAGAAAGGGGTGCTTGCGAATGAAGCTGGTATTGATCGTCGGCGACAGCGCTGTAGGAAAAATGACTGTCGGTCAGGAGTTGCAGAAGATCACCGGGCTGCGGCTGTTTCATAACCACATGACTATCGAGCCTGTTCTGGAAATCTTCAACGATTTTAATGTAGATGTGATACTCAAGCTGCGGTATCTGATCTTTGAAGAATTCGTCAAGACAGGCAACGAGGGTATGATCTACACCTGCATGTGGGACTACGATGCCCAGGAGGACTGGGACATTATGAATAAGATCCTGGATATTTTTGCCCAGGTGAACGCGGAAGTGTACTGCGTAGAGCTGACCGCTCCACTGGATATTCGTCTCCAAAGGAACGCCACGGAAAACAGGCTGAAGAATAAGGCATCTAAACGGGATATCGTCGCCTCCAATGCGCGCTTAATGAACTATTCCAACCGCCGGTTTATCAGCCGGGATGGGGAAATTCCCATTGAAAACTTTATCCGCATCGACAACTCCAACCTGGAAGCCGATGTTGTGGCAAGAATGATAAAAGAAAAATTTGATCTGTAAACGAGAAACCGCAGCACCGTCACCGGTGCTGCGGTTGTTTTTTTAGTTTGCCAGGGTCTTGAGGACGTCAGCCAGGTCGGTATTCTCCCAGGGCTTATCCGCTACGCCAAAGTGACCGTTGGTGGCGGTGGAAGCATAGATGGGAGTGCGGAGGCTGAGCTTGCGGATGATGCCTGCGGGGGTCATATCGCAGGTCTTGCGCAGAAGCTGGGTCATAGCCTCATCGGAGATCTTGCCGGTGCCATAGCTGTCCACCCGCAGGGAGACAGGCTCTGCTACGCCGATGGCGTAGGCCAGCTGCACCTGCACCTTATCGGCAAGGCCGGCTGCTACCAGGTTCTTTGCCATGTAGCGGGCCATATAAGCAGCGCTGCGGTCCACCTTGGTGGGGTCCTTGCCGGAGAATGCGCCGCCGCCGTGGGAGAAGTAGCCGCCGTAGGTATCCACGATGATCTTACGGCCAGTAAGACCGGTATCGCCATCGGGTCCGCCGATAACGAAGTTGCCGGTGGGATTGATGTGGATGTGCTCCACTTCCTCCAGCTTGAAGCCATAGCGGCTCAGCACGGGAGCAATAACGCCCTCACGGATGTAACGGCGCAGCTCTTCCATTTCAAAGTCCGCGCTGTGCATAACGGAAACAACAACTGTGTCCACGCCCAGAACCTTGCCATCCTCACCGTAGGCAACGGTCACCTGGGTCTTTCCGTCGGGACGGAGCAGGTCGTTGCTTTCCACGCACTCGGTCAGCCGCAGAGCCAGAGCTCTGCTAAGCGCAGCGGGCAGGGGCACCAGCTCGGGCGTTTCGTTGCAGGCACCGCCGAACATCATACCCTGGTCGCCTGCGCCGCCCACAGCATCGTTGGTGCCCAGAGCGATATCGGCAGACTGGGTGTGGATGCGGCACTGGATCTCTACGGTATCGGCGCAGAAGCCCACATTAGGATCGGTGTAGCCGATCTTGCGGATGGTTTCTCTTGCCACAGCGGCATAGTCCACATTGGCGGTGGTGGTGATCTCACCGCAGATCACGCAGAAGTTGGTGGTGACCATAGTTTCGCAAGCCACGCGGGACAGAGGATCCTGGGCAAGGCAAGCGTCCAGGATGGCGTCGGAGATGGCATCTGCCACCTTGTCGGGGTGACCGCAGGTCACACACTCAGAAGTAAAGAGTCTTTTTTCCATTGTTTTCATCCTTTATGTCATAAAAAAATCCGCACACCGACGATTCGATGCGCGAAATGATCGAACCCTCATCTTTCGTCTTGCCGCCGGATTTGGCACCTTGAACTAACAGGTTGCCGGGTTTCATCGGGCCGTTCCCTCCACCGCTCTTGATAAGGCTTGTATGCAGTTACAGTAAATATACTGCACCGTGCCGGATTTGTCAAGGATTTTCTTTTTGTTACAAAAAGTTCTTACTTCCGCTATGGACTTTTCCTGTGGAAACTGGTAAAATAGCCCTATTCTACCAAGGAGTTGAATCAATTTGAAAAAAATTCGGCAACGCTTCGAACGCTTTTGCCTTCGCAACCGGGACAAAGGTATCCCAAATCTGATGCTCTATATCTGCCTGGGCAGCGGCATCGTCACCTTTGCCGCTATGATCAATGGCGGTGCTTTGCTATATGAGCTTCTGCGCTTCGACAAGGGAGCCATTTTACAGGGGCAGGTCTGGCGGCTCTTTAGCTGGCTGCTGACCGAGCAGTTGGGCGGCAACCCTCTGCTCTCGGTCGTATTCCTGTATTTCTTCTATCGGCTGGGCAATGCTGTGGAGCAATCCATCGGTACCTTCAAATTCAACCTTTTCTATTTGGTGGGCGTGGTGATGATGGATGTTTTCGCTATGATCTTCTGCCCCACAGAGCCGGTAATGATCAACGGTTACTCCGTCTCCCCGGAATATTTCTCCGCCCTTTTCTATGGAAATATGGCGTACTATCTGCACCTGGGCATCGTGCTTACCTTCGCCACCATGTATCCCGACAGCCTTTTTATGATCTTCTTTGTCATCCCGGTAAAGGCTTGGGTCATCGCGCTGGTGGACCTGGTGCTCATCGGCATCGGTGTTTTCAATATGTGCTACCCCATTATGTTCTTCCCTCACTGTCTGTTCCCGTTGATCGGACTTCTGAATTACTTTTTGTTTTTCGGACCGGACATGGGAAATCTGTTGCCCTTGAGCTGGCGGGCAAAGCTGCGCCGCAAACGCCCCGCAGCACCCAATCCCCAGGCTGCCCGTCCCAGAGTTGTTCCCTTTAACCCCGCCGCTACGCAAAAAGAAAGCGCCTCCTACACCCACCGCTGTACGGTGTGCGGACGCACCGATGTTTCCAACCCGGAACTGGAATTCCGCTATTGCTCCCGGTGCAGCGGCTACCACTGCTACTGCCAGGACCATATCAGTAACCACACCCATGTAGAATAAATTTAGGGCTGTTGCGAACTTCGCAACAGCCCTTTTATTAGTTGGCCACTTTAAATTCACAAACAGGGCTGTCCATCGTCAGCGGCGCAAAGGTGTAGCCGTTGATCAGACCCCATTTGATAATATCCTCCACTGCCTCCACGCTGAAACCGACAATATCGTGCTGCAGCACAATGGCATTTTTGTTGTAGTACATGCCCATGGTCACATTATAGAATACATCCTTGGCGGTTTTGGCGCTGGATACATCGCCGCTGTCCACATTCCAGTCGAAGTAGCGGAAGCCCAGCTCCTTGACTCTTTGGGTGAGCGTGGTCATGATGCCTCTGCAATAGGAACGGCTTACCGTATTGGAACTGCCGCCGGGGAAACGCAGAAGCATGGGTCTATAGCCGACAGCCGCTTCCACCTTATCCTGAATGGCATAGAGATCCGCAAAGTAACCTTCCTCGCTGGAATAGATCTGCCGATAGCTATGGGTATCGCTGTGCAGCGCCACCGCGTGTCCCGCAGCATCCATCCGCTTAAGGGTTTCCACATAATTTCCGCGCACCACAAAGAAAGTGGCCTTCACATCGTACTTGTCCAGCACATCCAGCAGGTGCTTGGTATAGCCGCTGGGACCATCGTCAAAGGTCAAATAGACGGTGTGTCCGTTAGGCTCCGCCGGTGTCTGGGAAGGCATTCCCGGCAAGCCATACACTTGATTTACATATTCCACGATCACCTTACGGGTAGCGGTGGTGACATTTCCGGCAGCATCCTGCACAGAATATTCCAGCACATAGGTGCCGGTGCGATTGTGGTCCACCGTACCACTCACCGTCACCTTGTCGGTAATATCGCCGTCGCAGTTATCCAGCGCCGCAAAGCCAGGCTCCGTATAAGCATATCCACAGCGCAGCAGAATCTTCTCAGCGCCCTTGAGTGTAAGTTCCGGCGCAATGGGGTCAGAATACTCGATGGTGCGGGTCACCTCAGTCACATTGCCGGAGGAATCCGACACGCGGTAGATCACCTGCTCGCTATCCTGAGTACGCTGTACTGCAGCTGTGATATCACCGTCGTGATTGTCTGTGGCTGTAAAACCCTCTTCCTGATACTCCCTGCCGGGGAGCGTGAAATAATCCGGATCGGTGAGCAGCTGGATCGTGGGTGCCTTGGTATCCACCACCGTAACGCTCCGGGTCTGGGCAGCCTTGCAGGTCAAAGTGAAGAAATAGAAATCCAGCTTATACTCCGAAGAATAGGTCAGCTGGTAGGTTCCCAGCTTTCCGGTGTCCACCGTGCCTTCCACGGTCACAGGCACCGATTGCTCGTCATAAAAAATGCCGTCAAAGCTTGCTGCCGCACCGGGATCTGTGAAGGCTTCGCTGTACTCCTGCATGATTTCGGCATTACCCAGGAGCTGCACCTGCAGGCCCTGATGATAAGTGCGCCACAGCATTCCTGCGCCAGCGCACAACAGAAGCAGCACGATTGCAAGGATCAGCAGCACGATCCACAAGCGCTTCTTCTTTCGTTTTGTTTCCGTTGCCTCCCGGTTTTCCGGGTTCATGGCATCCTGATGTTCAGAATCCAAGGTTTTTCACCCTCTCTTTATTGCTTATTTTTTATTTTACCACACTTCCTTGAAAAAAGAAAGAAAACTGTCGAAATATTTTATAAAATGTCTTATGCTGTCGGATACAGAAAAAGGGCCGTCGCAAAAACCGCAACGGCCCCATTTTTTAGTTTCGCACACCGTGCTGGCAGTAAGGACTCTCCATTGTCAGCGGCAGGAAGGTATAGCCATTGGCGATACCCCATTGGATGATCATTTCCGCAGCTTCTACACTGCGGGCAGTTGTATCGTGCTGCAAAATAACCGTGTCCTTTCTGTTCCCGATACCGGACACCGCATTGTAATAGATTTCATCCCGGGAGCTTGCCCCTACCGCATCCTTACTGTCCACATGCCAGTCGAAATACCGGAAGCCTCTGTTCGTCAGCTCCCGTACCAGTTCCGTCATAATGCCGGGACAGTATTGGACACTTATGGTATTGGCGGTGCCGCCGGGGAAACGGAACATCGTGGTTCTGACCCCAATGGCCTGTTCAATGTTATGCTGGGTAATATACAGGTCATTTAGATATGCCTCTACGCTGGAATAGATATAGGCATAATCGTGGCTGGCTGAATGGATCGCTACTGTATGACCGGCCTCAGCCATTCGCTGCAGCACCGGCTTGTTGCCGGAATACACCACGAAGAAGGTCGCCTTGACCCCGTACTTATCCAGAATATCCAGAAGTTTTGGGGTATGCTCAGTCGGGCCGTCGTCAAAGGTCAGATAGATCACCTTGTCATTACTGGGCAGAGGTGTTTCGTACTGGGTGTGGGGAACGCCGGGGACCGGCGGCATTTTGGAAACGAACACCGTCCGCTCCGCGGTGGTCTTGTTTCCGTAGTTATCCTGCACGGAATATTCCACGGTGTAAATACCTTCCTTGCCGGTATCCACCGTACCGGATACCGTTACTTGCCCGGAAATATCTCCGTCGCAGTTATCCTCTGCTGTGAAGCCCGGTTCTTCGTAGGATGTTCCCACCTGGAGCATAATGTGAGGTGCGCCCAGGAGTGTGATTTCCGGCGGGATGGGATCGGAGTATTCGATCTTTCTGGTCACCTCTGCCACATTACCGGAGGAGTCCGTTACCCGGTAGGTAACCTGCTCCCGGGTCTGGGTGCGCTGCACTGCCGCAGTAAGGTCACCGTCGTGATTGTCGATGGCTGTAAACCCCTCTTCCTCATAAGTACCGCCGGGAAGAGTGAAATAATCCGGGTTTGTCAGCAGTCGGATCTCCGGTGCTTTGGTATCTGTCACAATCACGCTTCGGGTCTGAGTAGCCTTGCAGGTCAAGGTAAACAGCCAAATATCCATCTCGTACTCAGAGTAATAGGTTAGCTGATGGACACCCAGTTTGCTCGTGTCGACGGTGCCTTCCACTGTTACCGGAACCGCTGCCTCATCATGAAAAACGCTGTTAAATTCAGCTACCGCACCGGGATCTTCAAATACTTTCCCATACTCATGAACGATCCAGGCATCTCCCAAAAGGCGAACCTGAAGTCCCTGTCGATAGGTACGCCACAGCATTCCCGCCAACACGCCGGCAATCAGCAGCACTCCCGCCAGGATCAGCAGCACAATCCGCCAGCGATTTCTCTTTTGCAGGATCTCCTGTTGCATAGCATCCTCATATTCAAAATCCAAGGCTTTCACCCTCTTTTTTATTGTTTGATTATATTTTATTTGTGAGAAAAAGAAAGAAATTTGTCGAAATCTTTTGCGCGAAAAAGCCATCCCAGGCATCATCCCTCCATGGTTGCCTGCACTGGGACGGCAAATTCAATTATTTTCTTTGATATAGGCACATTTCGTAGGCGATGCCGCTTTCCTCTCCGGACAGCAGCACTTCCTTCAGTTCCCAAGCATCATCCTCATCCAAATTGGGGAAATAGGTGTCGGACTCTGGGGTGATATGAACCTTGGTGATGTAGGCGGTGTCGCAATAGGGCAGCATTTGCTTATAGATACTGCCGCCGCCAATGACCATCACCCGGGGATACTGGGCAGTCAGCTGCACCGCTTCCTCCGGGCTGTGGCACAGGAGCGTACCTTCCATCGCACTTTCCCCACGGCTGATCACCACATTCACCCGGTTAGGCAAGGGTCTTCCGCCGGGAAAATCCGCCAGGGTCTTTCTGCCCACGATTACGCAGGCACCCTTGGTAGTCTCCCGGAAGAATTTGCGGTCAGCGGACAAGGCGATGGGCTGGGTGCCATCCTTGCCGATGCCCCAATCATCATATACAGCAACGATCAGTTCCATATAGCCTCCTCAGATCGCCATAGGGATCTCAAAATCGAAGGGATGGTACTGGTAGCCTTCCACCTTGAAGCTATCCTTGGTGAAAGCATAGAAATCGGTGATGCTCGTATCTATGGAGAACTTGGGGGCATCGAAGCCTTCTTTTTCCAGCATTGCCTTCACTGCTGGGATGTGCCGGTCGTAGATATGGCAATCGGCGATCACATGGACCAGCTCGCCCACCTCCAGACCGGAGACCTGGGCCATCATATGGGTCAGCACCGCATACTGCACCACATTCCAGTTATTGGCTGTGAGCATATCCTGGGAGCGCTGATTGAGGATGGCATTGAGGGTATTGCCGGTAACATTAAAGGTCATGGAATAGGCGCAGGGGTACAAATTCATCTCGTGGAGGTCTTCGAAGTTATAAATATTGGTCATGATACGCCGGGAGGCGGGATTATGCTTCAGGTCGTAAAGCACCCGGTCCACCTGGTCGAACATGCCCTCTTTATACTGGTGCTGAATGCCCAGCTGGTAGCCGTAGGCCTTGCCGATGGTGCCATCCTCCCCTGCCCATTCGTCCCACACATGGCTGCCCAGATCACAGATCCGGTTGGACTTCTTCTGCCAGATCCAAAGCAGCTCGTCCACAGCGCTCTTCCAGTAAGTACGGCGCAGGGTCATAATAGGGAATTCTTCCTTCAGGTTATAGCGGTTTACCACGCCGAACTTCTTGACAGTATGGGCAGGCGTGCCATCCGCCCAACGGGGACGCACCTCCAGGTCGGTATCATAGAAACCGTTTTCTAAAATATCCAGGCATGTTGCCCGGTAGAGTTCGTCTGCTCTGCTCATGGGGTCTCCTCCATTACTTGATAGAAAATAGGTGCTGGGACGCTTGCAGCTGCGAAAAATCGGATAACTGCTGTTTTTCTACAGGCACAGCACCCATATCCCGGAGCCGCCGGAAGGCGGCGCTTCCATCCCGGAAGCAATACACACTGCTCCAACCGGCTTTCAGATTTTTTACTGTGCCGTCCCAGGTGCCGCCGCTTTCCTCGGTGCATTGAGAAACAAAGGTCTTGCTGCTGAGCGCATGGATCACCCGGTTACGGCTGATGGCCCGCTGGGCGGAAAAACCCTCGTCGAAGCTATCCTCCGAAATATACAGCACCCGCTCCCGCTGGGGCTGTTTTTCCAGGGCATCCGCCACCACGCTGATCACACAGCCGCCGGACAGCAGGCAGGCCTCCTGGGCCTCGGTATCGGCACCGCGGGCGTTGCCGGAAACCAGCACATACCCTTGTCTTGCCGCCTGGATCCCCACCTCACGGGCAAATTCCCGGTTGGCGCTGTGCAGATCCCGGCTTCCCACCGCAGAAACTGTGGGCTTACCCAAAAGGGAAAGGTCGCCCTTTACCCAAAGGCAGCCGGGACTTTCCAAACCCAGCTTGGCTCTGACCGATGCCGGGTAGCCTTCGCTGACCCGGGTCAGCACCTGGCAGCCTTGCCGGGCACCCCGGTGGAGATAATATTCCAGCAGTTCCTTATCCGCAAGCAGCCCCAGGATCCTTTCGGCCATTTCCGGAGCATAGCCCAGCTTCACCAGGTCCGCAGGTGTCATATTCCGGTTGGGGTCGGTCATATCCAGATCTCTGGCACGGTTCGCCAGATTCCGCAGCTGCGCTACGGTAAGGCTTTTTCGGGAAGGGTCCCCCAAACGGCTGGTCAGCAGCAGAAAGCCCTTCTCCCGGGAAGTCAACGGAAACGCTTCTTTACAGGAGCCGGTGCTTTGACGATTTCTTCCGTCAAGGTGCCGTCTGCGCCCAGAAGCATGGGCTTGATCTTATAGTTAGAGTATTTTGCGATCTCATCCAGCTTGGCTTTTTCCGGGAAATTGCCGATGATGGACCAGGCTTCGCCCTTGCGCTTGGCTCTGCCGGTTCTGCCGATGCGATGCACATAGTATTCGTTTTCCTCGGGAATGTCGAAATTGATCACGCAGTCCACATCGTCCACATCGATGCCGCGGGATGCCACATCGGTGGCAATCAGAATAGGCAGCTTGCCCTGCCGGTACAGCTGCATGGTCTTTTCCCGCTGGCTCTGGCGGATGTCGCCGTGGATGCACTGGCAATCGGCGCCGGCTCTCTGGAAATCATCGCAAAGCCGCTGGCACATATGCTTGGTGTTACAGAAAATGATCACCCGCTCAAAGCCACGGCTGCGCATCAGGCGCAGAGTGGTTTCCGCCTTTTCCAAAGGTGTTACGGTGATGCTGTACTGGTCGATGTCCGGGCGGTCCTCCTGCTTGGGTTCTACGGTGATCTCCACCTCGTCCCGCTGGTACATCCAGGAAACGGTCATGACCTCCTGGGAAATGGTCGCGGAGAACAGGCCCAGGTTCTTGCGGTTTTTCACCTTGTCGATGATCCGGGTCACATCCTTGAAAAAGCCCATATCCAGCATTCTGTCTGCCTCGTCCAGCACGATGGTCTGGATCTTATCCAGGCGGATTGTCTTGCGGTTGTAGTGGTCCATCAGTCTGCCGGGGGTGGCTACCACGATCTGAGGCTTCTTCTCCAGCTGCTTGATCTGACCGTCGATGCCGGTGCCGCCATAGAGCACTGCCACACGGATGCCTTCGTAATAGGTTAAAAGTCCCCGCAGCTCGTCGCCGATCTGCAGCGCCAGTTCCCGGGTGGGCGCCAAAATCAGCCCCTGCACCGCCGGATCCTCCGCATTGATATGCTCGATCATGGGAATACCAAAGGCAAAGGTCTTGCCGGTGCCGGTAGGTGCCTTGGCAATAACATCCTTCCACTGCATAAATTCCGGGATCGCCTGCTGCTGGATGGTTGTGGGATAGCCGTAGCCTTTTTTCTCCAATGCTTTCAGCATTGCCTCGGAAAGGCCCAGATCCGCAAATGTAATGTTACTTTCTTCCATTTTGTTTCTTCCTTTGTAATTATCGCAATTTATACTATTTTAACAGTTATTGCGCAATTATGCAAGTGCTTTCGGGTTTATAGAAAATTAAGAAATCCCGGTTCGGTGGGTGGTGGACAAACGGAGAATAATATGTTATATTGTATAGTAACATTTTATGTCCTGAGAGGAGGCCTATGGGAAATATGGGTAAACTGATCGTATTGGAAGGAACCGACGGTTCCGGCAAGTCCACCCAGTTCCGCTTGATGGCAGAAAGACTTACAGAAGAGAATGTGGCTTTCCGCCGTTTGGTATTCCCCCGTTACGCAAATGAAAGCTCCGCGCTGATCCGTATGTATCTGGGCGGTGAATTCGGCACCAAGCCCTCAGATGTGAACGCCTATGCCGCTTCCGCTTTCTATGCGGTAGACCGTTATGCCTCCTATAAGCAGGATTGGGGACAGTGGTACGAAGGCGGAGGGCTCATTCTCTCCGACCGCTACACCACCTCCAACGCTGTACACCAGGCCTCCAAGGAGACCGGTGAAAGCCGGGACGCCTTTCTTAAGTGGCTTTACGAATTTGAATACGACAAGCTGGGGCTGCCCCGCCCGGATCTGACCATCTATCTGGATGTACCCACCGACTTTACCGAAAAGCTGATGCGGCACCGGGAGCAGGATACCGGCACCAAGGCGGATATCCACGAAAAGGACACCGAGTACCTGGCCACCTGCCGCCGCACAGGCCGTGCTGCTGCGGAGTTTTACGGCTGGACGGTGATCGATTGCGTCAAGGATGGCGCAATGCGCTCTATTGAAGATATTCACCAGGAGATCTACAGGCATGTAGCTGCCTGTTTGGAGGACTAAGTATGGTTTATGTTTTGTTAGGCACCGGCTTTGAAGAGACCGAGGCCATTGCTCCCATCGATCTGCTGCGCCGGGCCGGCGTGCAGGTGCTCACCGTGGGCATCGGCAGTAAGCTGATCTGCGGCGGACACGGTATTGGTGTGGAAGCGGATATCACTTTAGAAGAGATGGATCTGACCAACCTGGATATGATCGTGCTTCCCGGCGGTTTGGGTGGTGTCGCCTCTATCCGGGCAAGCAAGGAAGCCCTGGCTGCCGTAGCCTTTGCCGCTGAAAACGGATGCTATGTGGCTGCCATCTGCGCAGGTCCTACGGTACTTGCGGATCTGGGTATCACCGACGGCCGCAAGGTCACCTGCTACCCCGGCTGTGAGGAAAATATGGGTAGCGCGCAATATACCCCCAATGAAGCCTGCGTACAGGATGGAAATGTGATCACCGGCACCTCTGCCGGCTGCGCCATTCCCTTTGGTCTGAAACTGATCGCCGCGCTTAAGGGCGAAGAAACTGCAAAAACCGTCGCGGAACAAATCGTCATCCGCTGACAGGAGGAACCTACATGGATAATCAAAAGAAACCCGAAATGCCCGCTGATGACAGCTGGTTTGATGAGCTGCTGGCCCGCCCCCAGGTGGGAGAAGAGATCAGCGCCGACGAGCAGGCTGTGTCCTCCGCCGGTCTGACCGATCCTGCCGATTTGGAACTGGAGCAGATCATCCAGGAAACGCACAATATGACCGACGCTTTGCCCATTGAGGAAACCATTCTCCCCGATGAAAGCCTTGAGGAGGTTCTGGCTGAGCTCCAGGAAGCACTTCCTGATGAAGCCCTGGCTGAGCTTCCCGCAGAAGCGCCGGCAGAGATCCCCGCAGAGGTAACCGATGAGACTTTGGTCGCTCTCCCCTCTGAGCCCGCATCCGAGAGCATGGACGCCACTATGGTCCATACCATCGACCCCGCTGACGCTTCCCTTTGGGAGCTGTCGGCAGATAACGAGCCTCTGGAAGAGGAAGAAGAGCCCCGGGTATTGCCGGAAACCCCTTTCCTGGATGATGAATACAAAGATACCTTTGGTCAGTCCGGCGAAGCGCTGGATGTGGTATTTGCCGACATGAGCGAGGCCACCGAAAAGCCTGCCAAGAAGGAGCGCGCGCCCAGACCTGCCCGGGAAAAGCCCGCTCCCAAGGGCCGCCCCAAGATGAAAAAGGGCTATGGCCTGCTGGGCATTCCCCACATCATTTCCACCGCCATCTGGATCGCCATCATTCTGGCGATCGGCGTGTCCCTGGGCCGTTTGGTTTGGGTGTGCGCCACCGATGTGCTGGCATTTGGCCGGGAATCCAGGGAGTGCGTGGTCACCATTTCCGAAAACGATAATATCGACACCATCGCAAATAAGCTGAAGACCGCGGGACTCATCCGCTATCCGGAGCTTTTCAAGCTGTATGCTGATATCACCGATGCGGAAGAGGAGATCTCTGCCGGCACCTTTACTCTCAACACCAAGTACGACTATATGGCTCTGGTGAACTATATGTCCGCCCGCAGCGCCAGCCGTAAGGAAGTGGAGGTCGTGATTCCCGAAGGCTACTCCTGCGCCCAGATCTTTGCTCTGCTGGAAGAGAAGGAGGTCTGCTCCGTGGAAGACCTGAAGGCCTATGCCGTGGATGGCGAGCTTGAGGAATACTGGTTCCTGGAGGGCGTGGAACGGGGCACTCCCTACTGTCTGGAGGGCTACCTCTTCCCCGACACCTACAAGTTCTACACCAACGATACGCCCTACCGTATCTTTACAAAATTCCTGAACAACTTTGACTACCGCTTCACCGATATCATGAAGGATAAGCTGGATGTGCTCAATGAGCGCATGGGCAAGGTGATGTCCAAGCTGGGTTACCCCAATGACTATGTAGAGGCTCACAAGTTCACCATGCGTGACATTGTCATCATCGCCTCCATGATCGAAAAGGAAACCGCCAACGACAAGGAAAGCTACGATGTTTCCTCGGTTATCTACAACCGTCTGACCAACGCCAAGGAGTACCCCTATCTGAACATCGATGCCACCATCATTTATGCCCTGGACGGCAACATCGATCCCGAGACCGGCAAAACCAAGCCCCTGACCTCCGCAGACCTCCAGATGGAGCATCCCTACAACACCTACACGGAAAAGGGTCTGATTCCCGGTCCCATCTCCAACCCAGGCCGTAACAGCCTGGACGCTGCCCTGGATCCCAACGAAACCAACTACTATTTCTACGTGTTCAACCCCAACACCGGTGTTCACCTGTTCGCCAAGAACGCCAAGGACCACCAGAAGAACGTTGACTACGTCAGATCACTGGAAGAGAAAGAATGAGTAAGATCGAACTGCTGAGCCCTGCCGGAGATATGGAACGGCTGAAAATGGCTGTTGCCTACGGCGCAGATTCTGTGTATCTGGCAGGCACCGCCTTTGGTATGCGGGCCTTTGCCGGAAACTTCACGCCGGAGGAGCTGCCCCTGGCTGTGCAGCATGCCCACGAGCACAATGTCAAGGTCCATGTGACCATCAATACCATGCCCCGAAATGAGGAGATCGCCGCATTGCCCGCTTATCTGGAGCAGCTCCAGGATGCGGGTGTGGATGCGCTGATCGTTGCGGACCTGGGTGCCTTTACCCTGGCAGGGAAATACGCTCCCAAGTGTGCCCGGCACATCTCCACCCAGCAGTCCATCGCCAACTACGAATGCGCCAAGGCCTGGTATGACCTGGGTGCTGAGCGGGTGGTGCTGGCAAGAGAGCTGAATCTGGAGGAGATCCGTACCATTCGTGAAAATACCCCCAAGGAGCTGGAGATCGAAACCTTCGGTCACGGCGCTATGTGCGTCAGCTACTCCGGCCGCTGCCTGCTAAGCAACTACATGACCGGACGGGACAGTAACCGCGGTGCCTGCGCCCAGCCCTGCCGCTATCAGTACGCGCTGATGGAAGAAAAGCGTCCCGGTGAGTATTTCCCCGTATTTGAGGATGAAAAGGGCACCTACATTCTAAACTCCCGGGATATGTGCATGATCGATCACCTGAAGGAATTGCAGGACGCGGGTGTGGACTGCATCAAGATCGAAGGCCGTGCCAAATCCGCCTACTATGCCGCCATCGTCACCGGTGCTTATCGCCACTGCATCGACGATGTAGCCGCAGGCCGTGAGATTAACCCCATTTGGCGGGACGAAGTGGAGAAGGTGTCCCACCGGATCTACTCCACCGGCTTCTATTTTGGGCAGCCCGGCCAGTACACCGAGCACTCCCGTTATGTCCGCACCTGCCAGGTTTGCGCCATTGTGGAAAGCTGCGACGAAAACGGCGTGGCGCTGTGCAGCCTGCGCAACAAGTTCGCCCAGGGTGACGAGCTGGAAGCCGTTGGCCCGGATTTCGCCCCCTATGCTTTCACCGTTGGCGATATGACCGACCTGGAGGGCATTCCCCTCACCGAGCCCCGTACGCCCCAAATGCAGTTCTACCTGCACCTGGGAAAGCAAGTCCCTCCCCTTACCATCCTGCGCCACAGCGTAGATCTCTCCGCAAAATAAAAAACGCAGACACGAGAAAATCTCGTGTCTGCTCTTATTTTGTAAAACAGAGAATTTGCGCTGACTATATTTCTATGACTCAATATCCATATTTAGAATTTCGTCAATCATTTCATAAAAACTGTCACGGTAGAAGGAAAAATAATAATACTTACGATCCCCATCCGGGAAATGATACTCCGTATTTGTATAGCCAATCAGAGCAATTACTCCATCACCATATGTAATACGAACAATATAAGATCCAAATCCTCTTCCAGGATCTATTGATTGGTGTTCTCCCGGCAGCGCACTCAGCTTCTCCAAAAAAGCATCGTGTTCCTGCTCCGGCAAAACAAAAACCACTTCTGTCGGGTCGTCTGCTCTGTCGGGTCGTCTGCTCTGCCGGTGTCCTCTGTCTTTTTAAGTATCTCAATCGTAGTGATCTGGCTATCCGAATTCCAGAACTCATAGGTGTTTTTATCCCGCCGGGGGGCAAAGCATCCGCAGAGGGTCAATGACAGCACCAGTGCAGCAGCCAGCATCTTTCTGAACAGCATAAAAACCTCCCCTATCTTCTGTGTATCTTACCTCTACTGTCAGTATACTGGAAGTACACAATGCTTGCAAGAATAACTTACAGAAGTTTCCTCTTTCCTTTTACCTGGTAGGGGCGAACTGTGTTCGCCCACTTCTTTTTTACATATCACGCAGTGCCCTTGGTGCTGCGTTTTTTATCCTCCGGTTGCTGTCATATGCGATGCGGCACATTAAGACGATCACCGCACACACCATAATCACCCTTCCAATTTTGTGATTCTCCACTTTACTCTTTATCGTTTGCGGCAACTGAAAAACCGTCTCTTCATTGGTTTGCGGGTCGACCATATACGCAAAGTCGTTATCGATCCTGAAATTCGGTTTTTCCTCATCAAACCACACATACGAAAACCCATTTTCCCGTGCCTCTTCTAAGCTCATTCGGCTCACTTCCCGATCACGATCAAAAATGAAGACGGTATGGGACTTAGTCGAGACATACAGTTTCTGGTCTTCGCATCGAATGTGGAATCCTCCGTTTTGCTTGTCTTTAAAATAAAGGGTGAATTGAAACTCTCCCTCGGTGTCATAAGCATCTACGAAGCTGGAACCGTACGCAAAGAAAATCAGGTCATTTGTTGCATCACATTTGGAGTACATACTCCGTCTATCGCCCAGCTGATAGCCTGCAAACCAATCTTCTTCCGCCTGTGGTGTTTTCCCCCGTTCGGAACGGAACATTACACCGTGCAGAACACATAGCGCAAAGAACACGACAAAAGTAATTGCTACAATTAAATTTCTCCTTTTATCTGCCACGGCGTCCCCCCCTTTATTAGTAGCTTTGCATTCCCTTCAAATATACCGCATAATCAAATGAATTGCAAGACACCTAGTCTCAGTTAAACAGAACCCCCACCGGCATTGAATTGCCGGTGGGGGGTTGCTTATTTCAGATCATCATAGGGGAAGAAAATATTGACATCGCAGTCGCCGGGGACGCCGGGGACCGTTGCGGTGCAGGTGTACTGCCACATATCGAAATGGTGGCGGTAGGTCATTTTTCCGGTGTAGAGTGCCAGCCATTGGGGATACTCCGTCAGATCCTCCAGGATCAGCTTACCGAACCAGGGTGCCACATAGATCATGGGCTTGCGTCCGGCGGCCTTGATCTCCTCGCAGAACGCGATGGCACAATCGGTGAGCATCCGGTCGGACACCTCGGCGGTACGGGCATAGTCGCCTATGTACTCCCAGTCGAACACGATGGGAAGCTCCATATCCCAGTCCTTTGTCAGCTCAAGAGCCATTTTCGCTTCCTCAATGGCCTCTTCCACATTGGTGGCCTGGGAGAAGAAATACGCGCCTACCATGAGCCCTGCATTTTTGGCTCCCCAGTAATTGGTGTTCGCCATATCGTCTGCCACCATATTGCCCGCCTGACCGTAGCCCCGGAAGCCCACACGGATCATAGCAAAGGACATTCCGGCATCCTTGACCTGCTGCCAATCGATATAGCCCTGGTACTTGGACACATCAACGCCCAGAAGGTACCACTCGGAATTGCAGGCGAGATAATCACCCTGGAACTGGAAATCCTCCGGCGAGAACCGGTTGAGCGGGATCAGCGGCTCGGTAGGCTCAGTCGTTGGCTCGGTGGTTGTAGTCTCGGTGGCATCACTCTGGGTGGTGCCGGGAATGGTGCCGGACTCTGGGGTAAATACTCCCTGCTTCCACAGTAGGAATCCAAACAGGAGCAGCAAAAGCACGGAGCAAAGCACCACCGTGGCGATCAAAAAGGCTTTATGCAATCTTTCTTTCCGCATAATGTTCACCCATCATTTGTAGTCGGCACTGACCCGGGCGGTCAGCAAGAAGAAAAAATACCGGAACCGGCATAAGTCGGTCCCGGTATGTATGGGAAATTATTCAGCGTCCTCAGCGGCTTCCTCTGCCTCTTCAACCACTTCTTCAGCGGTCTCCAGCAGAGCGCGGATGGACAGGGAGATGCGCTTGTGCTCAGCGTCCACCTCGGTGATCTTGACCTGGACCTCCTGGCCCTCAGCCAGAACATCCTCAGGCTTGCCGATGCGCTTGTCAGCGATCTGGGAGATGTGGATCAGGCCGTCAACGCCGGGCAGGATCTCTGCGAAAGCGCCGAAGGTCATCAGCTTGACGATCTTAGCGTTCACAACATCGCCAACATTGTAACCGGTCATGAACTGGTTCCAGGGGTTCATTTCGCTGGTCTTGTAGCCCAGAGAGATCTTGCGCTTCTCAGCGTCGAAGGAGATGACGTAAACATCGATCTCATCGCCGACCTTAACCACCTCAGCGGGGTTCTTGATGCGGTTCCAGCTCAGCTCGGAAACATGGACCATGCCGTCCACACCGCCGATGTCCACGAATGCGCCGTACTGAGTCAGGGACTTAACGGTGCCGTGGTACTTAGCGCCTTCCTGGATCTCGCTCCAGATCTTCTCCTGAGCAGCCTTACGCTCCTCAGCAGCAACAGCGCGGATAGAACCGATGACACGGCGACGGGCGCGGTTGACCTCGGTGATCTTCAGCTTCACGGTCTTGCCGACCATACCGGCCATGTCGCCGCCCTTGGCAACGCCGGACTGGGAAGCGGGGATGAACACGCGGATGCCCTTGAAGTTGACCACCAGGCCGCCCTTGTTCTCCTCGGAAACGACGCCCTCAACGGTGGTCTTCTCCTCAACATAGGTAGCCATCTCGTCCCATACCTTCATGCCGTCCAGCTTCTTCTTGGACAGCTGGCAGGTGCCCTCGCCGTCGTTAACACGAACAACGAAAACCTCGATCTCGTCGCCAACCTTCAGAATATCCTCG
>JAZPXW010000005.1:0-10859 GCA_045543895.1 Faecousia sp. | reverse complement strand
CAGCAACAATGCCATTATGAGCTTCCAGGCAGGTGCCGGCGGCACCGAAGCACAGGACTGGTGCCAGATGCTGTACCGCATGTACACCCGCTGGACGGAGCGCAGCGGCTTTGAATACCAGATCCTGGACTACCAGGAGGGCGACGAAGCAGGCCTTAAGTCCGCTTCCATCCTCATCACCGGCGACAATGCCTACGGCTTCCTTAAGGGCGAGAACGGTGTGCACCGTTTGGTGCGTGTTTCCCCCTTTGTTGCCAATGCCCGCCGCCAGACCTCTTTCTCCGCCATCGAAGTGATTCCTGAGATCGAGGACGATTCCGAGGATTTTGAGATCCGTCCCGAGGACTATGAAATGCAGGTCTACCGCAGTTCCGGCGCAGGCGGCCAGAAGGTCAATAAGACATCCTCTGCCGTTCGTCTGATCCACAAATCCGGCATCGTAGTATCCTGCCAGACCGAGCGCAGCCAGTTCCAGAACAAGGAGACCTGTTTGCGTATGCTGCGCAGTAAGTTGGTGGAGATCCGTGAGCGGGAACACCTGGCCAATATTGCCGACATTAAGGGCGTGCAGCAGAAGATCGAGTGGGGCAGCCAGATCCGCAACTATGTGTTTATGCCCTACACGCTGGTCAAGGATACCCGCACCGGCTGTGAGACAAGCAATGTCAATGCGGTGATGGACGGCGCGCTGGATCCCTTTATCAATGCCTATCTGACCTGTGCCGCTACCGGCAACTGGGTTACCAAATAAAAGGTAAAATTATAGAAATGGTACTTGCTTTTTGGAAATGCTTGTGCTAAAATAGTTTGGCTAATGTTTAAAATAGTAATTATCGGTTCGCTGACCGTGTTAGCAACTGCTGAACGTCAAGCGGAGGGAGGTTAACTACAATGGGAGTTTGGGAAATCATTCTGATCGTTCTTGAGGTGCTGGTAAGTCTGGCGCTGATTCTGATCGTTCTGTTCCAGTCCGGCAAGGAAGCTGGCCTGTCCGGCGCTCTGGCCGGTGGTTCTGACACCTATCTGAGCAAGAACAAGTCTGCCAGCCTGGATAAGAAACTGGCATCCGCTACCAAGTGGGTGGCACTGCTTTGGATCGTGCTGACTCTGATCCTGACCCTGGTTTTGAGCCCGGTGTAATGAAATTGAAGGCCACGGGATGTCCCGTGGTCTTTTTTTATAGACACGGGGAAAAAGCTGTGGTAAAATAAACTCACCATTCAATAAGGAGCGGCATTATGAAAGCTGTAAAATTGGCAGGGCTGCAGCCTGCAAGCGTATTCGGTTATTTTGAAAAACTGTGTTCCTACCCCCACGGTTCCGGCAACACCAAGCAGATCAGCGATTATCTGGTAAGCTTTGCCCAGGAGCACGGTCTGCGGTACATTCAGGATGATCTTAACAATGTGATCCTCTTCGGTGAAGGCACCTGCGGCTATGAGGACCACGAGCCTGTGGTGCTCCAGGGCCATATGGATATGGTGTGTGACAAGGACGCGGATTGCCCCATCGATATGGACACCCAGGGCCTGGATGTGACCCACGACGGCACCTATGTGTTCGCCAAAGGCACCACCCTGGGCGGTGACAACGGCATTGCCGTGGCCTATGCTCTGGCGCTGCTGGCAGACAAGACCATTCCCCATCCGCCTTTGGAAGTGATCATCACGGTGGACGAGGAGACCGGTATGTTCGGTGCAACCGGCATCGATCTTTCCATGCTTAAGGGCAGAACCCTCCTGAATCTGGACAGCGAGGATGAAGGCATTTTCACGGTGTCCTGCGCCGGCGGCGCACGGGGAACCATCTCTTTGCCGGTGCATCGCCGGGCAGTTTACGGTCCGTGCGTCCGGCTGACGGTGGAAGGTCTCCAGGGCGGTCACTCCGGTGTGGAGATCCACAAGAACCGGGCAAATGCCAATAAGGCGATGGGCGAGCTGCTGAGCCGAGTTCAGAAGCTGATGCCCCTGTGCATCACCAAGCTGACCGGCGGCTCTAAGGATAATGTGATCACCCACTCCTGCCAGGTGACTCTGGTGGCTATGGGTATGCACCCCGAGAAGATCAACGAGGTTGCCCAGCAGCTGGAAAATGAGATCCGGGAGCAGTACGATGAGCCCAATGTAAAGATCTACGGTGACGATGTGGATGCTCTGGGCGGCAATGCGCTGACCACCGAGGATACTGCCAAGGTAATCGCCCTGCTGTGCGCTGCACCCAACGGTGTCCAAAGCTGGAGCCAGGATATTGAGGGCCTGGTGCAGACCAGCCTGAATCTGGGTGTTGTCCGGCTGGAGGAACAGCTGCATATGACCTTTGCGGTACGCAGCTCCGTGAACCAGGAAAAGCGGGAGCTGCTGGCAAAACTGCGTGAACTGGCGCAGTTTAACGGTGCGGACTACAGCGAGGTAGGCGATTATCCTGCCTGGGAGTACAAGAAGGACTCCCGGCTGAGAGAAACCATGGTAGAGGTCTACCGGCAGATGTACGGAGCCGAGCCTCAAGTGGTTGCCATCCACGCAGGTTTGGAGTGCGGTATTCTCAGCGATAAGCTGCCCGGTCTGGATTGCGTATCCATCGGTCCTAACATGAAGGATATCCACACCAGCCGTGAAAAGCTGGAGATCGCCTCCACCCGCAGAACCTGGGAGTTCCTGCTGGAGGTCCTTAAGAGATACTAATAACCTTGACCCACCGGCTTTTCGGTGGGTCTTTTTCTGTCAAGAAGCCCCCGGAGCCAATGGATGTCTTCCATAGAAAGGATCCCAAAGAGTACCAGCAAGCTGCCCCAGATGCCCAGAAAGGCGAGAATTCGTCCGGGTACGCCCGGTATAAAGGAAGCGCCAATTCCACCCAAAAGGGTACAGCTGCAGCAAAGCAGCGGCACATATAGGGGGATCTTCAGCCCCGTGATCTTCAGCAGACGCCGCAGACTCAGCAGGAAATTGATCAAATGGGTGATGAGAAAACTGAAAAAATACCCCTGCATACCGTACCGGGGCAGCAGCAAAAACAGCAGGATAACATCCATAGCAGAGGTGAAAATATTGTAGCGTACGCTGGCGGTTTGCTGTCCCAAACCCTTGACCATGGCATCGGTTACCGCATCACAGTACAGCATGGGAATCAAGAGGCTATATAGCTGCAGGTATTCCCCGGCGGCAGGGCTGCCATACAGGCGCATACACAGGGGTTGGGCAATAAGGTATAGGATGCCGGCACAGGCGCAGCCGTACAGCATTGCAATGCGCAGGGACTTTTTTGACAGGTAGTGGATCCGCCCGGTGCTGCCTGCGGCATTACACCGGGCGAGCTCCGGGATCAGCAGCTCTGCCAGGGCAAACAGAATGGCAGCCGGGAACATCAGCACCGGAAACACCATGCCGCACACCGTACCGAAGGTGGCAAGGGCATCCTGCTCGCCGGGATACAGGGCAAGGCGGCGGGGAACCATAAGGTTTTCGGTGTTGGTGATGCCGGATTTTACATCATCCGCAATGGCAAGCGGTACGGCAGTACGCAGAAGCCGGGATGCGATGGGAATGCGCCGCCCGGTTTTTGGCTTTTCCAGCAGCCGCAGGATCACCAGAACGGTGAGGGTGAACACCGTGCCGATGCCGCTGCCCAGTACCACCGCAGCGCAGGCTTTTGCCGCATCCTGCCGTGCCCAAAGGGTCAGCAGCGTCATGGTCACCGCCATATAGCAAAGCTGCTCGCAAACCTCCACCGCAGCCAGCGTGCCGATGCGACCCGCGGCGGTAAAATAGCCCGTCATACATCCGCACAGACATACAAGAGGCAGAAAAGCTGCATAGAGCCGGAGAGAGCCGATGATCCGCGCATCGCCAATCCAATGCTCCGCCAGAAAAGGAGCCGCGAAATATAGTGCGGCAGCGATGACTCCGCTGCAAAAAATACTATATAGGAAGCACCCGGACAGTACCCATGTGACATTCTGGGGTCTTTTCCTGCCCAGCTCCTCTGCGGTCAGATACATGGTGGCAGTACGGATGCCGCCCATCCCTGCGGTCATGGCTAACGCCCCAACACTCATGACCAACTGCAATAAGCCGATGCCCGCGGCACCGATCTGCCCGGAGAGAAATACCTGGAAAGAGGTACTTACCAGCCGCAGCAGCAGATTCACCCCGGTCAGCAGGATGGCGCTGTAGAAAATCGGTAGCTTTCTGCGCAAAAAAATCCCCCCTTGTCCAAACCCTATGCGGACAAGGAGGGGGATATGTTAGGAAACCGTTGGGGAGGTGTACATGGCGATAGGATCGTCAAACAGATGGATGCCGGTAGCTTTTTCGAAAGTTTCGCACCATTGGGGCGTGCCGTAGAAAACCAATACACCCTGCCCGCCGTCATAAGCGAAGTAAAGATTGGTGCCGGGAGTTTCTTCCTTCACAAGCTCGGCCAGTTCAGCAGCAACCTCTATATCAAACCAGTCATACATTGCGGTTGCTTCCAGCGTATGGCTTGAACCGTTCCAATCAAAACTCACTCGCTGGATCCCAATGCCCTCTATAAGATCTACCTGGGACAGGTCTTCGGTAATGTTTGTAAAGTTCAATGCTTCGGGATTTAGCGCATGGATTCCGGTCAGGAAATCTGTGTACATTGTATCTGGGGAGAGAACCTCCATATCAAACCAGTACACACCGGAGTCGGAGGGGGTCCATTCCCAGGTGCCTTCGTCATAGTCGCCCATACCTGCCCAGCAGAGCATATCCAAAGCTTTGTTGCCAACATCGTAGGAATAGACATAATCGTATTCCTGGTCGTAAGCTTCTAATTCAGCGATCAAGGCATCATCGATGCCGGTAATGCCTAACTCTTCCAGTTCCTCGGCAATAGCCGAGTAGCTCATATAGTTGTTGATCTGCTGCTGGCCGTGGAGGAAGGCCTGAACCGGGTGAGAAAACCAGAGCGCCAGCAAAAGACTGAGCACAGAGAAAACGGTGAAGGAAACCGAAACGATCTTCCCGAAAAGAAGACTGCTTAGCTTCTTTTTCTTGATGCCGGTGCCCTTTTGAAACAGGAAGTCCAGAAACTCCTCTTTCGTACCGCCGGTGATGGAATCCTTCCGTATGGCGGAATACAGGTTAAGCTCTTGTATGAAGATCAAAAAATGCTCGGTTTCATAAATGGCCCGCAGCTGGCTGTAAGCGGTGGCGGAGCAGCCGCCGGTGTGGGCGTTTCGGGTATGGATGCCGTCTTCGCTGAAGCAGATCTCGTAGCGTGTAGGGACACCGTTATTGGTGCTGAGCATACGCTTAAATGCCAGATCTCCGTTTCTGTCACGGTAAGCCCGAAACAGCCGCATGCCCCAAAAAGTAACGAAAAAGACGATCAATAACTGACTTAAGAAGGAAGTTCGCTGCAGCACAATACCATAGAAATAGGAAAGCAGCAGAACAAAAAGCATCAAAATAATAAAACATGCTGTATTTCTGCCGGAACGAAAAATGATGGCTTTGCTCAGTTCCTTATAGGATGTCAGATCATACTCCATCTGGGCTTTAAAATCGCGGTTTGTTATTTCTTCCATAAAGCACACCTCTCTTACAAAATATGTGTGATTCCCAGAATTTACTATATCACAGGAAGGATAAAAAGAAAAGCCCTTTGTCCTTCGATGCAGGACAAAGGGCAAAGTATTAAGCCTGGAATGCTTTACACCAGGGGCGAAGGGGGCAGCCGTCACACTTGGGGCTGCGGGCGGTGCAGGTGTCCCGGCCGAACAGCACGATCCGGTGGCAGAAATCGGAGCTTTCCTCGGGGGGCAGGATGCGCCGCAGCTGCTGCTCCACCTTCTCCGGCTCCTTACCCTTGGAAAGTCCCAGACGCTCGCAGATGCGGATGCAGTGCGTGTCGCACACCACGCTGCCGGGCACGCTGTACAGGTCGCCCAAAAGCAGGTTAGCGGTCTTTCTGCCTACGCCGGGCAGCTTCAAAAGCTCCTCCATAGTACCTGGCACTTTGCCGCCATATTGGCTCAGCAGCATCTGGCAGGCTAGCACGATATCCCGTGCCTTATGCTTATAGAACCCGCAGGAATGCACCAGTTCCTCCACATGTTCAATGGGCGCATTCGCCATCGCTTCCAGGGTAGGGTAGGCGGCAAACAGGTGGGGCGTTACCAGGTTCACCCGGGCATCGGTGCATTGGGCAGAGAGCCGCACCGCGATCATCAGCTCATAATCCTTGCTGTAGTGGAGAGCGCACACGGGGTTAGGGTATATGTTTTTTAGAATATCGATAATGGCAGAGACCTTTTCTTCCATGGCTTGCTCCTTTTTTCTTTTATTGTACCATAGCGAAGAAGCTTTGAAAAGAGCTTTTTCTTTGCACCATTTACGCTTCCGGTGGATAGGATGGTATGACGTTGCTTACCTGCTGAAAGGTGGCGGCGTGGCTTTAGGGGGCAGCGGTGTCGCTGCCCCCGGCATGGGTCATTCCTGTATTTCCGCACTGAGGGCAGAGACCTCATAGGCGGTGCGCTCCATAGGCCCGTTTTCGGTCAATTTGGTGTATATCCGGCTTTGGAGCCTACCGCATATGCGTATTACATCCCGGGTGTGGCATTCAGAGACCTCCTGGGCAGTGCGCCCCCAAAGGATGCAGGGCAGATAATCTGCCCGGCGAAATGCCCGGGGGACCGCCAGCATCACATCGCAGATCTCCCGCCCAAGAGGGGTTCTGCGATAGGTTGGCTCCCGGCACAGGGGACCTTCCAGAATGCAGTCGTTAATCGGTTCTCCATCCTCTGCGGTGATGGAATCGGCAAAAACGAAGATCATCAGCCGGCGGGCAGTTTCCGTGCGGCAGTTGTGGGAGCGGATCTGTCCTGTTACTGTGAGATATTCACCGCCGGAGGGATCGACCTGTCCCAATAGATTCTCCTCTGCGATGACCGGCAGGGTATCCACAGCGCCGGACAGCCTGGGGACTTCCAAAAGAAACCGAAAAAACCGTTTTCCGTGGTTTTCGTGGGAAAATTCGGGCAGTTCCAGCAGGCTGCCCCGCAGGGTGATTGAATTTGTGGTATGTTCCATAGTAGCACCTCGAATCACAATGTATGGAACATCCTATGCGCTAAAAGCCATAAGAGAACCCCACCGGTGACCCGGTGGGGTGAAAGTTATTTCCGCTTGGGTTTTCCCGTCGGTTTTCGGGTTGGGGCTTTGGCAGGCTTTTTGGCGGGAGCAGGCTTCTTCGGGGGTGCTTTCCTGCCGGCAGGCTTGGGCGGTGGGGAGGTCTGCTTTCTGGGAGGAACTGCACGCACAAGGCATTTGGGACCGCTGCCGATGAGATCCTCCCGGTGAGCCTTTTGCAGCGCCTCCAGAACCAGGTAATAGTTTTTGGGGTTGCGATACTGGATCAGCGCCCGCTGCATGGCCTTTTCGTGGGGATCGGTGGGCACATACACCCGCTCCATAGTCCTGGGGTCAAGACCGGTATAGTACATCACGCTGGACAGGGTGGAGGGTGTGGGATAGAAATCCTGCACCTGCTCCGGGTTATAGCCCATATCCCGGATATATTCTGCCAGCTCGATTGCTTCCTTTAGGGTGGAGCCGGGATGGCTGGACATGAGATAGGGTACCAGGTATTGGTTCATGCCGAATTGTTTGTTGAGGGCAAAGTATTTCTCCACAAAGCGGTTATATACCGCGTTTCTGGGCTTGCCCATCCGGGAAAGCACCGCGTCGGACACATGTTCCGGTGCAACCTTCAGCTGACCGGAGATATGGTACTGTACCAGCTCTTTAAAGAAGGTATCCTTCTTGTCTGCCAGCAGGTAGTCAAAGCGGATACCGCTACGGATAAATACCTTCTTCACTCCGGGGATCTTCCGCAGCTTGCGAAGCAATGCGATATAGTCCGAATGGTCAGCACGCATATTCTTACAGGGGGTGGGGTACAGGCATTGCCGCCCGCCGCAGGCACCCTTAGTCAGCTGCTTTTCACAGGCGGGATGGCGGAAGTTAGCGGTGGGACCGCCTACATCGTGGATGTAGCCCTTGAAGTCCTTGTCTTTGACCATAAGCTCCGCTTCTGCCAGAATGGATTCGTGGCTGCGGGTTTGGATGATGCGACCCTGGTGGAAGGTCAGCGCGCAGAAGGAGCAGGCGCCAAAGCAGCCCCTGTTGCTTACCAGGCTGAATTTTACTTCTTCAATGGCAGGCACACCACCAAGCTTTTCATAGCTGGGGTGGTAGGTGCGGCAGTAGGGCAAGGCATATACATCGTCCATTTCCTGGGTACTCAGGGGCTTTTGGGGAGGATTCTGCACGACATATTCTTTGCCGTATGGCTCAGCCAGCCGCTTGGCGGTAAAGGAATCGCAGTTGCCGTACTGGATGCGGAAGCTCTCAGCATAGGTGCGTTTATTATTTTTCAGCTGCTCGTAGCTGGGGAGCACGATGGTGGGCAGGCTCTCGTCCAGCTCCTCGGTGCGAAACACCGTGCCGTCGATGTAGGTGATGTCCTTGACATCCAGACCGGAGTTGAGGGCATCAGCGATCTCTACGATGCTCTTTTCACCCATGCCGTACATCAGTAGGTCTGCCTGACTATCCAGCAGGATGCTGCGCTTGAGACTCTCGGACCAGTAATCATAGTGGGCAAGGCGGCGCAGGCTGGCCTCAATGCCGCCAATGAGGATGGGCACATCCTTATAAGTCTGGCGGATCAGATTACAGTACACCACCGTGGCGTAATCCGGGCGCTTACCCATCACGCCGCCGGGGGTAAAGGCATCGGTCTTGCGTCGGTGCTTGGTGACGGAATAATGATTGACCATGGAATCCATATTGCCGCCGCTGACCAGGAAGCCTAATCGGGGCCTACCCAGAATGGTGACGGACTTGGGATCCTTCCAGTTGGGCTGAGAGATGATACCCACGGTGTAGCCGTGGCTTTCCAGTACCCGGCTGATGATGGCATGACCGAAGGAGGGGTGATCCACATAGGCGTCACCGATCACATATACGAAGTCGCATTGCTCCCATCCCCGGGAAAGCATATCCTGTTTGCTGATAGGTAAAAATTCCATAGCCATCACCTCCTGCGTTTTTATCAGTATAACATTTCTTGAAGCAAAAGGGAAGTGGTGCTTTTCGAATTTCCGCATTGAATAATGAAACCCTCCCCAACTATGGGGAGGGCACGTGATCATTTCATCCTGTTGGCAGAGCTGCGGCGGTTTTTGCCGGAAGGCTCCGCGAGAGATTTTAATGCAAAGCTAAAGATTGCTATGTATAACCCAAGTAGGATCATGCAGATCGGATACAGCTGCGGTATGGTGGATGCTGCGTGGGATGCTAAGATCTCACCTGCCCCATGGCATATAGCACATTGCATTCCGCTTACTTCGATACCGCTGCCTCCACACAAAACACGGGCTTCATAAATGCTGTACAAAGTTTCTTCCGCGACAACAAAGAGAATAATGCTGGTTACAAACAGCGCATAGGCAATTACGGAATATAGTTTTGACACAAGAGCGGCTGTACGCGGTTTTCTTATCCAACCGGTGAATAAGGGCACTGCCAGCGCAACTGCAATGCAGGCAATAATAAATAGAATCTCCATAACGGATCCTCCAATGATTAAAGGATTGTATTTGCACCAAAAGAGCGTTTTTTCCAATTATATCCTAAAATTCCATCTATTTGGTAATTATACATCCTGCAAAGATGTATGTCAACAAAAATATAGAGTAATATTCCATATAAATCGGCGCATATGGATTTATAATATATCCATACCAGGAGGTGGAGCGTATGGATTATACACAATGGTTTTCGGAAAGGCTCACGCAGCTGAGAATGGAGAAGGGCGTGTCCGCAAGGGATATGAGCTTGTCTCTGGGTCAGAGTGAAAGCTATATCAATAAAATCGAAAATAAACGCACGATGCCCTCCATGACAGGATTCTTTTACATCTGTGAGTATCTGGGCATTACACCGCAGGAGTTCTTTGACAAGGAAACAACTTCTCCCGCCAAGACAACTGAGATCGTGCATGAAATCGCAAAGCTATCTCCGGATAAGGCCGACCATATTCTGCAGGTTATTAAGGACCTTTCTATGTAATAAAGAGCGCAGCTTGGGGAACCAAGCTGCGCTCTTATCATTAATACCTTCGAGGAACGGACCTGCAACGGAGCGGACCTTCCCTCCAAGTCCCGCTAGGGTAATAAAAATAAAGGACATCAAAAAAGATGTCCTTCATTTTGGTGCGCGAGGCGGGACTTGAACCCGCACGTCTGTAATAGACACTAGAACCTGAATCTAGCGAGTCTACCAATTCCACCACTCGCGCGTAACTATTCAATTTGGTGAGCTGTCGCTCAACGCTTGGATATAATAACACGCGTTTACCTATTTGTCAACCACTTTTTTGGGAAAATGTAAAAGTTTTTTGTCGAGGTGAATCGCCGCAAAATCCGCCGATTGACAGAAAAAAGATTTGCCTTTATACTGGTAGTAACAACAAAAGGAGGCGTGTAGCATGGCAACATCCAAAGTGTATTTTACCGATTTTCGCGCGAATCAGCGGGAGAACCTGCCTATGAAGCTCAAACGGCTGGTGAAGACCGCCGGCATGCTGGAAAATATCGATTTTGAAAAGAAATACTGCGCTATCAAGATCCATTTTGGTGAGCCGGGCAATCTTTCCTACCTGCGCCCCAACTATGCCAAGGTGATCGCAGACCTTGTTAAGAGCCAGGGAGGTAAGCCCTTCCTCACCGACTGCAACACTCTCTATGTGGGTCGGCGTAAGAATGCGCTGGATCACCTGGAGGCTGCTTACGAAAACGGCTACAACCCCTTAAGTCGGAGGCC
>JAZPXW010000004.1:0-2163 GCA_045543895.1 Faecousia sp. | reverse complement strand
TGCCTGATAAGTGGTGTGCAGCAACTCGTGCGCCTTATGGGAATTGGGTGCGCCCAGGAACTCGTCATACAGCTGCTTGATCTGGGGATTGTTGTGAGACTGGCGCAGATGCAGGCGCTCATCTTCGCTATACAGCGCAGCCGCCCGCTTTGCACGGAAGGTGTCCTGAATATTGTCATCCTCGTGAGGCAGGAAGCAGGAACGGACGATGGGCTGACCGCCGCCTGCGATACAACCGCCGGGACAGCCCATGATCTCAATAAAGTGGTATTTGGACTTGCCTGCGCGAATCTCATCCAGCAGCACCTTGGCATTCTTCATGCCATGAGCAATGGCGATGTTGACGGTTATACCATTAATATCCAGGGAGGCCTCACGGACTCCCTCGAAGCCACGCACCTGCTGGAATGTGATAGCCTCGTGCTCCTTACCGGTGAGGATAAAGTAAACAGTACGCAAAGCAGCTTCCATAACACCGCCGGTGACGCCGAAAATAACACCGGCACCGGTATATTCACCCATCAGATCCTGATCAAAATCTTCGTCGGGCAGGCGGGGGAACAGGATGCCCGCCCGCTTGATCATTTTGGCCAGTTCCCGGGTGGTCAGGACAGCGTCCACATCGGCAAGACCGTTGACCTTCAGTTGATCGCGGTCTTTTTCGTCTTTTTTGGCGGTACAGGGCATAATGGACACCACAAAAATATCCTTGGGGTCAATGCCGTTCTTTTGTGCATAGTAGGACTTGAGAATAGCACCTTGCATCTGGTGGGGAGACTTGCAGGAGGACAGGTGACCCAGCAGATCGCCGTAGTTATATTCCGCGTAGTTGATCCAGCCGGGAGAGCAGGAGGTGATCATGGGGAGTTTACCGCCGTTCTGAATACGGTCCAGCAACTCGGTGCCTTCCTCCATAATGGTCAGATCGGCAGCAAAGTTGGTGTCGTAAACCTTATGGAAGCCGAGACGCTTCAGCGCAGCTACCATTTTGCCGGTAACGGGGGTGCCTATGGGCATACCGAATTCTTCGCCAAGAGCGGCACGGACGGCGGGCGCCGTTTGCACCACAACGTGCTTACCAGCCTTGAAAGCGGCATCAACCTTGCCAATCTCGGATTTTTCCATCAGTGCGCCGGTGGGGCAGACACTGACACACTGGCCACACTGAATGCAGGGAGAATTCAGAAGAGAGCGGTTCTGGGCAGGGGCGACAATGGTATTGAAGCCTCTGTTTTCAAAGCCCAGAATACCCATATCCGCACCGTGGGCATTGGTGCAGCGGGCAACACAGCGGCCACACAGAATGCATTTAGAGGTGTCACGGACAATAGCGGGGGACAGTTCGTCGTAAGTGGACTTGGTCTTTCTTCCCTCGTAGCGGCCTTCCCGGGCACCGGTAATGCTTGCCACGTGCAACAGCTCACATTTGCCGTTCTTATCGCACTGCTGGCAGTTGATATTATGGTTAGACAGCAACAGTTCCACGGATGCACGGCGGGCTTCTGTTGCTCTGGGGCTGGAGATGACAATCTCCATACCCTCGTTCACGGGATATACGCAGGAGGCGACCAGACCTCGTGCGCCCTTCACTTCGACCAAGCATACACGGCAGGAACCCTGGGAGCACTCACCGTGATTGAATGCGCACAGAGAGGGAATCTCGTAGCCGCATTTCTTTGCAGCCTCCAGGATGGTCAGACCTTCTTCTACCTGATAGGGGATGCCTTCAATCTGAATATTTACTGTTGCCATAATTAACCCATGCCCTCCTCTACAATGATAGCCTTCAACTTACAGGTTGCGATACATGCACCGCACCGGACACACATGTGATCGTTGATTTGGTAAGAGGGGAAACGGTGGGAAGGAGCAATGTAATCGGTTTTATAGATGGCGTGGACGGGGCAGGCTTTTGCGCAGCGGCCGCAGCCCAGACAGTTGTCTTCCACGATGGTGTAGTTGATCAGGCTCTTACATACCTTTGCGGGGCAGGCCTTCTTCTGGATGTGGGCGATGTATTCGTCACGGAAATGGGCCAGGGTAGAAATGACGGGGTTGGCTGCGGTTTGGCCAAGGGCACACAGAGAGTTGTTCTTGACCACATTACTCAGCTCTTCCAGCTCATCCAGATCGGACATAGTGCCGGTGCCTTCGGTGATCCGG
>JAZPXW010000003.1:0-6222 GCA_045543895.1 Faecousia sp. | reverse complement strand
CTTCCTAAGACCGCTTGGCCTCCGACTTGTGAACCTCTTCCATCATGTAAATATTATACAGACAGTCCAGGTTGTCCCGGCTCCAGCCTACATTTTCAAAGCTGCCGGACATATATTTCTGCCGGTAGAGGTAGTAGGGCTTGTAGGAACCGCCACGGAGGGTAGCGTTGGCGTAATCGACCATCTTGGTCACCGCCTCCGCAGGGGAAAGCCCCTCCCGCTTTTCAAAGAGATCCGCACCCTTCTTCAGTGCCAGGGTGTGGACGGTGATGTTGGCGGGATTTAAAGCGGCTACCGTGTCCAGGGAACGGCGGAAGCCGTCAAAATTGTCGGTAGGCAGACCCGCGATCAGGTCCATATTCACTGCTTTAAAGCCGCTGGACATCGCTTGTTCATACGCCCGCAGCACATCCTGGGCGGTGTGGGGTCTGCCGCAGGCACGGAGGACACTATCTTCCATAGTCTGGGGATTGATGCTCATCCGATCGGCACCGTGGCGGGCGATGGTCTGGAGCTTTTCTAAATCTAAGGTATCCGGTCTGCCGCCCTCTACGGTAAACTCCAGGCACCGGGAAAGATCAAAGGAATCCCGGATGGCATCCAGCAGCCGTGCCATTTGAGGGGTAGACAGGGTGGTGGGCGTACCGCCGCCTATATAGATGGTACGCACAAACTTCCCGGAGTTTGCAAGAAGCTTTCCGGTCAGCTTCATTTCCGCTTCCAGCGCCGCAAGATATGGCTCCAACAGCTCTGTCTGCTTGCCGATGGTGCGGCTGACAAAGCTGCAGTAACTGCACCGGGTGGGGCAGAAGGGAATGCCTACATACAGGGAAACATCCTCCGGGGCAAGGAGAGAGGCGGCCTTGACAGTGGATTCACTGCAATCCAGCGCCAGCTCCCGCCGGTCCGGGGAAACATAGTAAACCTCCCAGAAGAGCTTGTCGGCACTTTTCCTTGTGCCGCCTTCCAGCAGGTGCTTGGTGGATATTTTGGTGGGACGCACACCGGAAAGCGCGCCCCAGGCTGGGGTGTGTTCCAAATGGGGCAGCGCTGCCAGATAGTAGCTCTGCTGCAGGATCCGGCGGCGCTGCCGCACTGTTTCCTGGGCGGCTTTCATACGCCGCACGCTCCGGGTGGTCTTGCCCTCCCGGGTGATGGTGGTCACGGCAGTGAGCCAGGTGTTGCCCCGGTGCAGCCGGGATACCGCCTGCCCCTCCTGGGAGGTGGCGAACAGCGCCATTTGCAGCTGCTCCACCGCGTAAAGGTCATCGTGACCCACTAGTTCCAATTTCATAAAAATCCCTCGCATTGTAGGGAACGGATTTATCCGTTCCGTGGGAATGGGTACGGTATGTTGGAACGCATAAATGCGTTCCCTACGGTGGGGTGTAATTCAAAATTACAAATTATAAATTGAGGATGTAGGGGACGATGACCACATCGTCCCGGGCGGATGTGGTCATCCGCCCCTACAAGTTCTATTAGGACATATAGGGATTCGTTTCCCGCTCTCTTTCCAGAGTGGTGTGTCCCCCGTGACCGGGGTATACGGTGTAATCTCCTTTCAATTCCGCCAGCCGCTCCAAGGAGAGGGCGATGGTCTGCCAGTCACCGCCGGGCAGATCGGTCCTGCCGCAGGAGCCTGCAAACAGCGTATCACCGGAGAAAAGGGCGTTTTCGCACAGATAGCACACCGAGCCCCAGGTGTGACCGGGGGTCTCCATAACCGTAAAGGTCAAGCCGCCTGCGTGGATGATCTCGTCGTCCTCGCAGAAATTCACTTCGCAGAAACCGCAGTCGTGAATGGGGTAGAAAAAGTCGCTTTCCGGGGTCTTGAACTGGGTGTAGTCCCGCTCGTGCATCCACAGACTGCAGCCGGTGGCTTTCACCAGCGCTTCCACCGCCCCCACATGGTCAAAATGCCCGTGGGTCAGCAGGATGGCATCCAAAGAAAGTCCCTTTTTTTCAAGAAATGCCAGAATCGTTTCCGGCTCAAAGCCCGGGTCAATCACCGCGCAGCTTTTGCTTTCCGGCGCATAAACGATATAGCAGTTGGTCTGGTAGCTGCCCAAAGGCAGAGTGTGAACGGTCATCTTCTGGGCTCCTCCATCAGCTGCTGGGTGTCCAGCCACAAGGTCACAGGCCCATCGTTGATGGATTCCACCTGCATATCCGCACCAAAGCGTCCGTGCTGAGGGGGATAGCCCAGGGCCTCGCATTCCTTCAGAAACACTTCGTACAGTTCATTTCCCAGCTCCGGGGGAGCGGCATCGGTAAAGCTGGGGCGGCGGCCCTTGCGGCAGTTGCCGTAAAGGGTGAACTGGCTGACTACCAGCACCTCACCGCCGATCTGATCCAGGCCCAGATTCATTTTTCCGTTTTCATCTTCAAAGATCCGCAGCCCCAGGGCCTTTTGGGCAAGGTAGCGGCAATGCTCCGGGGTATCCTCCGGGCCGACGCCCAGAAGGATCAAAAAGCCTTTGCCGATCTTACCCACCACTTCTCCGCCGATGGTGACAGAGGCGGATTTAACTCTTGTGAGAACAGCGCGCATAAGATATCTCCTTAGATATAGGGTTGGTGAAAGCCTTCCCCTTGAGGGGAAGGTGTCTGCCCAAAGGGCAGACGGATGAGGTGGAAACCGTCCACCACACCCGTCACAGTTTCGCAGTGCCACTCTTTCGTTCCCGGAGAGGGCTTGGCGTGGAGGCGTCAGTTCTGACCTCTGCGGGAGCCGATCACATCCCGGATGTTTAAGAGCTTACTGCGGATGGCTTCCAACTCAGCCACATTCTTGACCTCGAAGCGGACGGTAAAGGTACTCTTGCCGCCGGGCAGATCCTTACCTGCCAGCTCCTTGAGCCGGACACGGTTGGTGCTCATGACCGTTGCCACATCCAGCAGCAAGCCGTCACGGGTCAGGCACTCCAGCTCCAGGGTGGTCTCAAAGGGCTGCTCGTCCTGGTTTGCCCAGCGCACCCGTACCCAACGGGCGGCGTACTGAGGATCGTCCCGGTGCTGGGCATTGGGGCAGTCGCACCGGTGAATGGAAACACCAAAGCCCTTGGTGATAAAGCCCGCAATGGCATCGCCCGGCACAGGGGTGCAGCACTTGGAAAACTTGATCATGCACGAGTCGATGTCCTCCACAATGACACCGTTGACCGCGTGGCGGTTCGGGCGGCTGTCATCGCCGATATTGCGCAGGGGCTTGGGCAGCTTTTCGCTTTCCTGGGTTTTGATGGAGCGGTTGATGTCGTCACGGATGCGGCCCACAGCCTTGGTGGCGGTGAGTCCGCCGTAGCCGATGGCAGCATACAGGTCGTCCCAGTTGTCAAAGGCCAGTTTCCGCAGCAGCTGGGGTTCCAACTCCGGGTCGGTGAGGACGGACATGGGCAGCATCAGCCGCTTCATTTCGGCTTCAAAGCTGCTGCGTCCGTGGACGATATTTTCTTCCCGCTTTTCTTTTTTGAACCATTGCTTGATCTTGGTGCGGGCCTGGTTGCTCTTGCAGATGTTCAGCCAGTCACGGCTGGGACCCTTGGCGCTCTTGGAGGTGAGGATCTCGATGATATCGCCGTTTTTCAGCGGGGTATCGATGTTGCAGATGCGGCCCATGACCTTGGCACCCACCATGGAGTTGCCCACACCGGAGTGGATGGCATAGGCAAAGTCGATGGGGGTGGAGCCGGCGGGCAGAGATACGATCTTGCCCTTGGGGGTAAAGACGAACACCTCGTCGTCGAACATATCGATCTTGAGGGAGCTTAAATAGTCCTCTGCATCGGTGTCCTGCTGGCTTTCCAGCAGACGGCGCACCCACTCGAAGTCTTTTTCGCTGCCACCGCCGGAGCCTTGCTTATACTTCCAGTGGGCAGCGATACCGTATTCGGCAGTTTCGTGCATCTCCCAGGTGCGGATCTGCACCTCAAAGGGGATGCCCTGAGTGCCGATGACCGTGGTGTGCAGGCTCTGGTACATATTGGGCTTGGGGGTGGAGATATAGTCCTTAAACCGTCCCGGCACCAGGTTAAACAGGTCGTGTACATGGCCCAGTACATTGTAGCAGTTGGGGATGCTGTCCACCACCACCCGGAAGGCGTACAGGTCGTACAGCTCTGCCAGGGTCTTGTTTTGGGCGCGCATCTTCCGGTAAATGGAGTATACGTGCTTGATGCGTCCGTAGGTCTCGTTGCGGATGCCCATGTCAGACAGCCGTTTGGTGATCTTTTCCTGGATGGTGTGCATGAACGCTTCATCCTGTTCATGGTGGACTCTTAAATAGTCCATAATGGCATTGTAGCCATCGGGATCCAGGTAGCGCAGGGCGATATCCTCCAGCTCCCACTTGATCTTCTGCATACCAAGGCGGTGGGCCAGGGGCGCGTAAATATCCATGGTCTCCCGGCACTTGCTGATCTGCTTAGCGGGAGTCTGGTACTGCATGGTGCGCATATTGTGCAGCCGGTCGGCGATCTTGATCAGCACCACACGGATGTCCTTGCTCATAGCCATGAACATCTTGCGCAGGTTTTCCATCTGGGCTTCCTCGGTGGAGGAGAAATTGGCCCGGGTCAGCTTGGTAACACCCTCCACCAGCTCTGCAGCGGTGGTGCCGAAGCGGGCGGCGATATCGTCAAAGGAGGCATCGGTATCTTCAATGCAGTCGTGGAGCAGGGCGCCCAAGATCGCGTCCATATCCAGACCCATCTCCGCCACGATCTCTGCCACCGCCAGCGGGTGGATGATATAGGGAGAACCGTCCTTGCGCTTCTGGTCCTTATGCTTGTCCCGGGCGTATTCCACCGCTTGGGCGATCAGCTCCATGTTGGCGCCGGGCATACAGGTTTTTATGGTAGCAAAGGCTGATTCATAGTGTTCTTCAAAGGTTTCCATAGTTTTCAGCTCTCTTTCGTCTGAACGAGTAATTGCATGGTGCGGCTTTGGGTCAGGTCGGCCTTGCCGGCACTTTGTGTCAGTTGGATGGTAATGGTATTATGGAGCCGGCGGGCGCTGAGCAGACCTACATCCGAAAAAATATCCAGGCAGGTGAGCATTTTTCCAAGGCTCAGCGGTACACCGGACCAGCGTACGATCTTGCGGCACAGGCACATGGGCATTTCCTGCAGGCGGCCGCCGGGAACGGAAGCTAAGTACCGCCAGATCATCCCCAGCGTTGCCCGGTCGGGCAGCAGGGCTGCCGCAGCCTCCGGTTGGATGCTGCCCTGGCGCAGGCAGAGGTAGCCGGAAAGCTCCGGGGAACATTCGGCCTTGCAGGCAGGGCGGATGTCCTGCACATTCATCTGTACGGAAAGCTCCTCCCGGAACTCGTTGATCTGGGGCAGAAAGGCCACATCCACCAGGTCGCCCTGGGCGATGGAGGCGGACTCTGCATTGGCCGAGAAGAAGATGGCGTTAAAGCCATAGCCTCCACGGCGCAGCCGCAGCCGCAGATGCTTGCCGTTTCCCACGGGGCGCAGCCGTTCCACAGTCAGATTTTCCATCATCAGCACCGGCTTGGGGCAGCCGTTGCCGCAGGGCTCCAGAACATCCAGCGACTGGATGCCCCCTAGCGTCAGCATTTCCGGAGAAATGGCGCAGTCGATATCCAAAACGGTGCGGGGCATATCCTGAATGCTTTCCCTTGCCACCAGCTGACAGATCTGGGCGCGGAAGGCATCGATGTTATCCCGGTGGATGGTAAAACCGGCAGCCAGCTCGTGACCGCCATAGCTTTCCAGCAGGTCAGACAGGCTGGCCAGGGCGGCAAACAGGTTAAAGCCGCCGTAGCTCCGGGAGCTGGCCTTGCCGTGGTCACCGTCCAGGCAGATGAGGAAGGTGGGGCAGGCGTACTCCTCTGCGATGCGGCTGGCTACGATACCCACCACACCCTGGTGCCACCGGTCGTCTGCCAGAACAATGGCTTCCGGGGTAGTATCCGGGAGCATAGCCACCGCCTGCTCATAAATGATCGATTCCACAGCCTGGCGCTGGCGGTTCA
This sequence comes from Faecousia sp., assembly GCA_045543895.1. Classification (GTDB taxonomy): domain Bacteria; phylum Bacillota; class Clostridia; order Oscillospirales; family Oscillospiraceae; genus Faecousia. Next base: position 221 of record JAZPXW010000003.1, on the reverse strand, counting down.
GCTCGCAAAGGGCCTGTGCCAGCATTTTTCCCTGCTCGGGGTCGTGGGTGAGAAATAGCTCGATGGCCAGGTCGATCTGACCCATACGGCCTGCGGCGTTGATCCGGGGCGCCAGCATAAAGCCAGAGAGTTGGCGGTGAGGGAGCGGCTGTCGCAGCCGCATTCTTCCATCAGGGCGGCAATGCCGGGGCGCTTGGTGCAGCGCAGAGAGCTGAGACCCT
>JAZPXW010000002.1:0-2142 GCA_045543895.1 Faecousia sp. | reverse complement strand
ACCGGCTACAAGATCGATATCAAGCCTGCCAGCCAGGCTGACGGGGAATAACCCTAATACAGTAAGGAGGGAGCCGGAATGCAAAAGAAGATCCCTCAGCGGCAGTGTATGGGCTGCCGGGAGCGCAGAGATAAGCGGGATCTGCTCCGGGTGGTCCGGGGTACTGACGGCACGGTGAGCCTGGATTTTTCCGGAAAGCTCAACGGCCGCGGCGCTTACATCTGCCCCAAAATGGAATGTCTGCAGAAAGCGCAGAAGTCCAAGACGCTGGAGCGGAGCCTGGAAGCAGAGGTTCCCCAGCAGGTATATGAGCGTTTAAGTAAGGAATTGGAGGGGTATACCCTTGGATAAAGCACGCAATTATCTGTCCCTGGCCCGCAAAGCAGGCCGCATCGAATTGGGCGAGGAGCCTGTAGGCGCGGCGGCAAGAGCGCAGCGCGCAAGGCTTGTGGTGGTTGCCAGCGATGCCGGCGACCACACCTGGCGCAGAGCAAAAAGCTTTGTATCGGGAACGGATCAGCCGTGCATCCGGGTGCCTTTTACCAAGGATGAGCTGGGTCAGGCCACAGGCCGGACCAGTCTTGCCCTGGCAGCCCTTACCGACCCTGCCCTGGCACTGGCATTTGTGAAGGCGCTGGATGCGCCCGAAAAATACAAGGATGTACTGCAGAGCCTGCAGATCCGCACCAAGCGGATACAGTCCCGTCAGGCAGAGGCGCGGGCCCATGAGAAGAATGTGAAAAAGGGTAAAGCCAAATGAGTATGGAGGTGCGTTAGTATATGAGTTTAGTGAAGTATCGTTTGAAGGAAGTCGCCGCGGACTTTGGCGTAGCACCGAAGGTGATCGCCGAGGTCATGGCAAAGTTTTTTGAAAAGCCCAAATCCAACACCCAGGTTCTGACCGATGAAGAGCTGAACGTGGTGTTCGATTATATGACATTGACCAATCAGATCGACTCTTTGGAGCAGGTCTTTGCTGTCCAGCCCAAGCCTAAGGCAGAGCAGAAGCCTGCCGAAGCGCCCAAGGCAGAGGAGAAGAAGGCGGATGCGCCCAAGCAGGAGCAGTCTAAGACTGCGCCCCAGCCCAAGGCAGAGCAGAAGCCGCAGAAGCCTGCCGAGCCGGAAAGAAAGCGGGAGCGCCGTGTGGTGGATACCTCCGCCGTTCAGGTCAATTCCGCCCGTTTCGACGACCGGGTAGACAGCCTGGTATCCGAGCGGATGCAGAATTACTCCGGCGGTAAGCAGCGCATCGGCGGTAAGAAGGGTCAGCAGCAGAACAAGAAGGACAACAAGTTCAAGGGCAACAAGGCCAGAAACGAGGAGCAGGAGAAGCTGCGCCGTCTGCAGATGGAGGTTGCCCGGAAAGCCCCTGTCACCGTCAAGATCCCCGATGAGATCACCGTTGGTGAGCTGGCTTCCCGGATGAAAAAGACTGCCGGCGAGGTCATCAAGTGCCTGATGAAAAACGGCGTGCTGGCCGCCATCAATCAGACCATCGATTTTGATACCGCGGAATTTGTAGCCGTGGAAATGGGCTGCAAGGTGGAAAAGGAAGTCACCGTTACCATCGAGGAGCGGATCATCGACGACCATGTGGACAGCCCCGAGGAGCTGCAGACCCGCGCCCCTGTCGTGGTGGTCATGGGTCACGTTGACCACGGCAAGACCAGCCTGCTGGATGCCATCCGTAAGACCAATGTTACCTCCGGCGAGGCCGGCGGTATTACCCAGCACATCGGCGCGTATACTGTAGATGTAAACGGAAATATGGTGACCTTCCTGGATACGCCCGGTCACGCCGCCTTTACTTCCATGCGCGCCCGCGGTGCCAAGAGCACCGATATTGCCATTCTGGTGGTAGCTGCTGACGACGGCATCATGCCCCAGACCGTGGAATCCATCAACCATGCCAAGGCGGCAAATGTGCCCATCATCGTTGCCATCAACAAGATGGATAAGCCCACCGCCAACCCCGATAAGATCAAAGAGCAGCTGACCAAGTATGACCTGATCCCCGAAGAGTGGGGCGGCGATACTGTCATTGTTCCCATTTCCGCCAAGACCGGTATGGGTCTGGATGACCTGCTGGAAATGGTCATTCTGACCGCCGAAGTGCAGGAGCTGAAGGCCAACCCCAGCCGC
>JAZPXW010000001.1:0-9929 GCA_045543895.1 Faecousia sp. | reverse complement strand
AAACAGTGCCTGGGCATACCGCTCCATGTTGGGATCCGACAGCAGTGCGCCGGCATCAAAGTCGATCCAACCGGACTTCTTTTCCGCCAAAGCCGTGTTGGTAGAGATCTTCACCGTGGGTACCGGCGCACCGGCAGGGTTGCCCCGTCCGGTGGTAAACAGGATCATCTGGCAGCCCGCCGCCATCAGATTGGTCATCGCCACCAGATCATTGCCCGGGCCATCCAGCAGGTAAAGGCCGCTGCCCGGGATCGGTTCCCCCACCTTCAGCACATCCATCACCGTGGAAAGGCCGCCTTTCTGCACGCAGCCAAGGCTCTTTTCCTCCAGCGTGGTGATACCGCCGGCCTTATTGCCGGGGCTGGGGTTATCGTACACCACCTCGTTATGGCGGATAAAGTAATCCTTAAAGCCGTTGATCATAGCCACGGCCTTTTGGAACACCTCTTCATTGACACAGCGGTCCATCAACAGACCCTCCGCGCCGAACATCTCGGGCACCTCGGTGAGCACAGTAGAACCGCCCTGGGCAACCAGCATATCGGAGAACCGGCCAACCACCGGGTTAGCGGTGATGCCGGACAGACCATCGGAGCCGCCGCACTTCATGCCGATTACCAGCTTGTCGGCGGTGATCTCCTCACGGGTAAAGGAAGCAGCAAACTTGGCACATTCCTGCAGCAGCTTTGCGCCTTCCTCCAGCTCATCCTCTACCTGCTGGCAGGTTAGGAATTGAATGCGCTGGGGATCGTACTCGCCCAGCTCCGCCTTAAACTGCTCCATGGTCAGATTCTCGCAGCCAAGACCCAGCACCAGCACAGCGCCCGCATTGGGATGCTTGGCAAGTGCTGCCAGCAGCTTACGGGTCTGGGCGTGGTCAGCGCCGGTCTGGGAACAGCCGAAGGGATGGGTGAAGGTATAAAGGCCATCGATGGTGCCGCCCACCAGGTGCTGATTCTGGGCAGCCAGAGCCTTTGCCACATCGTTGACACAGCCGACGGTGGGCAGGATCCAGATCTCATTGCGGATGCCCACAGAGCCATTCTTTCTGGGGTAGCCCATAAAGGTGCCGGGTGCGGCGGGCGCAGGAAACACCACCTTGGGGTTATAGGTGTACTCCATTTCCCCTTCCAGGTTGGTGGTCATATTATGGGTATGTACCCAATCACCGGCGGCAATATCAGCGGTGGCGTGACCGATGGAGAAGCCGTACTTCATCACCTGGTCGCCTGCGGAAATGCTGCGCAGTGCCATCTTGTGACCCTGGGGGATCTCACCGTTCGCGGCAATGCCCATAAACTGGGTACCTGCGGGGATGGTCTTTAACGCCACCGCCACATTGTCACCGGGGTGGATGCGGATAAAATCAGCCATAGTGTTACCTCACAGGCAGGCGCTGTATGCAGCCAGAGCACCCTGGGTGCGGATGAGCTTCAGATTCTCCACGGTAGCGGCATAGAAACCTTCCACGGTGGTCAGATCCATTCCCCACATCTGCTCGTTGCGCATAACGGCAGACACCAGATCTTCCACGCTGTCGTTTCTGTGGTCATAGTAGAATTCCAGCGCCCAGCGGTCATCGCTGCACACATAGGTATTGCCCTTGGGTCGGCGGCACACCAGGCCGCTTTCTTCCAGAGCCTGAATGTCGCTGGAGAAGAAGGCAATGTAAGCGGCAAAGCTCATGGTAAGGCAGGTAGGGAGCTTGCCGAACTTTTCAATGTACTCCAGGAAGCTGGGCATATTTCTGGCTCTCCACTTGGAGGTGGAGTTAAGAGAAATGCTCATCAGCTCGTGGTTGATGAAGGGGTTATTGAAGCGGTCCTGCACAGCGGCAGCAAAGCTCTCCACATCCTCCTTGGGCAGGGGCAGAACGGGCAGAATTTCTTCAAAGAGCATCTTGTTCATAAAGCCCAGAACCTGATCATCGTGCATGCAGTCACGGACGATGTCGTAGCCGCCCAGGTATGCGCCCAGCACAAAGCCGGTGTGTGCGCCGTTGAGGATGCGCACCTTGCGCTTCTTGTAGGGAGTGACATCGGGAACCACGATGCAGTTGACACCGGCGGCCTTGAAGGGCAGCTTCTCTTCCAGCCAAGCGGGACCTTCGATGTTCCACACGCCGAAAACCTCGCCCACATCCATCAGAGGATCGGTGTAACCGTTGATCTCTTCCAGCGCAGCCACTTCTTTAGCGTCACGGATGCGGCCGGGCACGATGCGGTCCACCAGGGTGGAGCAGAAGGTGCAAGCCTGGTTTACATAATTCTTAAAATCTTCTTCCAGACCCCACTGGTCGATGTACTGGTTGACGCACTTTTGCAGCTCCTTGCCGTTGTTGTCGATGAGCTCGCAGGAGAGGATCACGAGACCGCCCTTGCCTGCCTGCCAGCGCTTATAGAGCACCTGGGTCAGCTTGCCGGGGAAGGAAGAACAGGGCATATCATCCTGCTTGCAGGCAGGATCGTAGACGATGCCTGCCTCGGTGGTATTGGAAACCACATATTCCAGGTCATCGGAAACAGCCAGCTCCATCATAGCAGCGAAGCCCTCTGCCTCGTAGGGGTTGATGCAGCGGGAAACGGAGGAGATCACACGCTTGCGGTCCACCTTCTGGCCGTTCTCGGTGCCACGCAGGTACAGGGTGTACAGACCCTCCTGCTCATTGATCAGCTGGGTCAGTCCCTGGGCGATGGGCTGCACCAGAACACACTTGCCGTTCCATCCGGCCTTCTCATTGGACACATCAAACCAGTAGTCCACGAATGCCCGGAGGAAATTTCCCTCACCGAACTGCATAACCTTCTCGGGGGCATCCTTCAGGATGTAGCCGGTGTAACCGGACTTTTCTAACACGGAGTAATTCAGCTTTTCCATAAGTATCGTACCCTTTCCTTTTTTTGTATATAAATTAATGATATATCAATATGCTGAAAAGCAGATGAACTTTCTTGCTATACTACGGCACTTTTTGTAAAATATTGATATTCCTTTTACCGGTCGCCACAGGTGCTTTTCCGGTACTCCGTCGGGGACATTCCGGTGATCTTCTTAAACACATTGCTGAAGTACGCTACGGAGTTAAAACCGCAAGCTTCCGCGATATCTCCCACCTCCCGGTCGGAGAATTCCAGCAGCTGCCGGGCATTTTTGATCTTCACCTGGTTGAGGTATTCGATGAGGGTGACCTTCATGGCGCTCTTGAATACCCGGCACAGGTGGTACTTAGATACAAAGAACGCCTCAGCGATCTGCCCGATGGAGGTGATCTCCGCAAAATGACCGTTGATGTACTCCACCACCGTGCTGACATAATCGTTTTCGATCTCCTGGCTGCCGCAGCGCCCCAGAGCAAGGAGCAAAAGTCCCAAGGCCAGGGCAAATTCCGCTTCGTCGGCACTGTCTGCGATCCTGCGCAGCAGCTGCTTGCAATTACTTTGCTGCCGTTCGGTGGGTACGATCTTGGCATGGTCGAAGCAGCCCAGCAGCTGCTCCACCGTATCGGGTGCAAGATGCCTGCACAGAAATTCTTTTGTAAAATTGATCAGCGTGCGAACGCATTGCTCACCGCCGGTGCGGTGGAGCTTGCCCGGCGCGATGAGCACAAACTCCCCTGCCGCCACAGAAAACAGCTTGTCCTCCACGAAATACTCCCGGCTGCCCATCTCCAGGTAATACAGCTCATAGGAAGAATGATAGTGCATCGAGGGCATTTTTTTCGTAATGGCAGTGGTTTCGATGATATGGTCGGCAGTTGCCAGATAGCTTTGCATAAGATCCCTCCCTTGTCAATATATTACAATAAGTTTGTCATTTTGGCAATATAGTAATTTGAATTTTTAATATCTTGTTATATAATAGTCCTATCCAAAATTATGAAACGAGGTATGTTGTATGCGCTATGTAGATAACCGTGCCGAGGGCGTAAAGATCGCCTATATCGGCGGCGGCTCCCGTGGCTGGGCCTGGAATTTGATGAGCGACCTGGTAAACTGCGACGATATGTCCGGCGATGTGTACCTGTACGACATCGATTTTGAGGCTGCCCAGCACAACGAGATCATCGGTAACCTTTATAATAATTGTGAGGGTGCCAAGTCCGTGTGGAACTACCACGCTGCCAAGACTCCCGCAGAGGCCCTCACCGGTGCTGACTTTGTGGTCATCTCCATCCTCCCCGGCACCTTTGACGAGATGCACTCCGATGTCCATACACCTGAGAAGTACGGCATCTACCAGGCCGTTGGCGATACCTCCGGCCCCGGCGGCATCGTCCGTGCTATGCGCACTGTGCCTATGTACGAGGAGATCGCGCTCTACATTAAGGAATACTGCCCCCAGGCTTGGGTCATCAATTACACCAATCCCATGACCCTGTGCGTCAAGACCCTGTACCGGGTATTCCCCCAGATCAAGGCCTTTGGCTGCTGCCACGAGGTGTTCGGCACCCAGAAGGTGCTGGTCACCGCCCTGGAAGAGGTCTGCGGCATCACCGGTGTTTCCCGTGAGGAGATCGAGGTAAACCCCGTGTCCGTCAACCACTTCACCTGGCTGACCAAGGCACAGTACAAGAACATCGACCTGTTCCCCGTGTATGCCGAGTTCGTTTCCCGCTACAAGGACACCGGCTACACCAAGAATCTGGACACCAACTGGATGAACAATTCCTTTGCCACCAACCAGCGGGTCAAGTTTGACCTGTTCGACCGCTACGGCTATATCGCCGCTGCCGGTGACCGCCACCTGGCAGAGTTCTGCGACGGCAACTGGTATCTGAAGGACCCCCAGACCGTTCGGGATTGGGGCTTCGGTCTGACCACCGTGGACCACCGCAAGAAGGACCTGAAGGAGCGCCAGGAAAAGAGCCGCAAGCTCCGTGAGGGCGAAATGGCTGTGGAAATGGCACTGTCCGGTGAGGAAGGCGTTTCCCAGATGCGTGCCATCCTGGGTCTGCGGGAGCCTCTGGTCACCAATGTGAATATCCCGAACCGTGGTCAGATCCCCAACCTGCCTATGGGTGCTGTTGTGGAGACCAACGCGGTGTTCCGCTCCGGCTCTGTCACTCCCGTAATGGCAGGCGAGATCCCCACCGAGATCCACCCCCTGGTGGCCCGGATCTGCACCGAGCAGGAAATGCTTGACAAGGCCCTGGCAGAGCGTGACCTGGGTATGCTCTTTAATGCTTTCGCAGCAGATCCCCTGGTCACCTGCAGCCGTGAGGATGCCAAGAAGCTCTTTGATGAAATGGTTCTGAACACCAAGGAATACCTGGACTCCTACGATCTTTCCAAGCTGTAAAAAAATCGAGCGCCATCCCAATCGGGGTGGCGCTTATTCTTTATTCATTCCCGCCGCACCGCCATTCTGAGCGAAGTCGAAGGATCCGTTCTCCCCGTAAGGAAAGTATTTATGCGTTCCCCATTCCCGTACCCCAAAGCCTCCCCTTTAGGGGAGGTGGCTGCCCAAAGGGCAGACGGAGGGGTTGCGTAGAAAACGCCATCCGCTAACCCCTCAGTCACGGCTTTGCCGTGCCAGCTCCCCTGTAAGGGGAGCCTTTTCAGGCGATTTACGAATCTTTCCTGGGACGGGAAACCCGTCCCCTACAAGTGCTCGTGACAACCCATCTTTCCCCGTCATCCTGAGCGAAGTCGAAGGATCCGTTCTCCCCGTGGGGGACGCATCCATGCGTTCCAAAGCGCGGATTCTTCGACGCGCCACTTTGCGGCTTGCTCAGAATGACAGTAGGGGACGATGTGGTCATCGTCCCCTACGATAATGATCAACTTGCCTGGAAGGGGGCGGATTGATCGCCCACCGTAATGGTATAGGTCTCGCCCTTGACGATGCCGGGTGCGCTGAGGATCACCACAGCAAAGTCCAGCTTAGGTACGGCAGACAGCACCGTATTACCGCTGGCATCGGTGAGCAGGATGCGGGTATTTGCGGCGCAATTACCCACCCGGACGGCGATAACGCCCTGTCCAGAATTGCTGAAGGTCTGCGCCATACCGGAGCCGCCGGTACCCACAAAGGTGCCGCCGGAGATGGTTGCGGACACATCGTAATCCAGCGTTGCGGTATCACCCTTGGTGGGGCCGCAAACGGTGGTGCTGCCGCCGGTAATCTCCAAAGTACCGTTGGCATCGATGCCATCGCCGGATGCCTGGACATAGAGTGTGCCGCCGGAGATCACAATGCTGCCATCACCGGAACCGGGCATACCGCCCATACCACCCGGGCCGCCACGGCCACCGCCGCCGAACATCTGGTCTCTGCCGCCCATACCGCTGGCATCCACGCCGCCGGCTGCATTGAGTCCGTCATCGCTGGAAAGCAAGCTGATCTCTCCGCCGGACACTGCAATGTGGTGTCCCTCCAGGCCCTCGTAGCTTTCGGTAATTTCGATCACGCCGGCAGTCACGGTGAGTTTTTCCTCTGCGTGGAAGCCGTCATCGCCGGTGGCGATCTGGAAGCTGCCGCCGGTGACGGATATATTGGCATTGGAGTGAATGCCGTCGTCTGCGGAGTTTATTTGGAAGGTGCCGCCCTGGACCGTCAGATCCCCGGCAGCCTTGATACCCTTCATGCTGGTACTGTTTTCATCGGTTTGGGTCGTACCCATACCGCCCTTGCCGCCGAACGGATCACCGCCAGGTCGACCGCCGGGACCGCCGAAGCCGCCGCCCATAAAATTGCCATAGTTGCCGGAGCTGGCTTTGCTGCCGTTTTCGCTGCCGCCACCGGCTGTAATGCGGTAATCACCGCCGGTTATCAGCAGGCTGTTGGAGGCGGCAATACCATCTCCCTCGGCCAAAATTTCGAAGCTTCCGCCGGAAAAATAGCCAAAGCCAAGGGCTGTATCGTCGTTATTCTCTGCGTGGATACCGTCCTTACCTGCGGTCACAGAAAACGCACCACCTGCGATGCGGACGCTGTCCTTGCCGGCAAAGCCATGCCCCGCAGAGGAGACCGTGTATTCGCCGCCGGTCACCACCAAGTCATCCTTACTGACCACGCCGTGTCCTGCCGGAGATACGATCGTCAAACTGCCCTCTCCGTTGAGGGTCAGATCGTCCTTGGAAAAAATCACGGCGTCGATGTTATACTCAGTTTCTTCAAAAGAACCGCCGTTGCTGAGGGTGTTTTCCGACCCCTTGGCGGTGGTGATGAACACCTTGTCCGCCTGCTGCACAAAGATGGCAGCGGAGGAACCGCTGTTGATACTGACCCCGTCCAGGATCAGCTGGATCTTATCGGCCTTTTCCGCGTTGATGACGATCTGCCCATCCTCCAAGGTGCCGGAGAGGATATAGCTGCCTGCTTTTTGGATCTGTACCGTATTGCCATCGAGCCGGATGGTCTGGCATTTGCCCGCATCATAGGAAGTCTCAAAATCCCGGTTTGAGAACATATCCGCCGGGTCTATCACACTACTGATCACCGGATCGCCGGTATTGGATCCATCCGCTGTCTTCTCCCCCAGCATGGGGGCGATGCCGCTATCTTTTGCCGCTCCGCAGCCGGATAACAGCAGCGCAAGCGCAAGCAGCGATGCTATGTATGTTCGGATATTGCCCATAAACGCAGCCTCCCTAATTTATGCTGCCATTATAAACCGGATCGTTGGAGTTATTTTGAAGAATTTCCACATTCCATGTGAAGAAAATGTAAATTCTTTCATGCGTCCCAGCTGTCCATTACCTGCTCCAGCGCCGCAATGCCGCCGGCGGTGATCTCCTCGGTGACTACAGGGCTGGTAATCAGCCCCTGCTCCATGCAGGCTGCAATGTGGCACGCTTCATACATCAGCTCGTGCTCGCAGGGGTATTCCTTGGTTTCGGTCTTACCGTCAATGTGGAAGGTCACGCTCCGGGTCTTCCAGTATTCCGGGATCTCCGCCCAACCCTTGGTGCCGAAGATCCGGGCCTTGTTGTCCAGCACCGCCCGGGTGGAATTTTTAATATTGAACAGCACTCCGGACTGCGTACTGCCCGAAAGCACATACTGCCATTCCACACCGTTTTCCATAGAGGATTTGATGCCCCGGATGCTTTCGATCTCTCCAAAGAGGAACTGCAGCAGCTGCACCGCGTAGATGCCGCTGCTAAGCAGCGGACCGCCGCCTGCCTCCCGGTCAAACATCCAGGTGTTGTAGGTGGCCTTGAAGGAGCTGCCCAGCTCCGCCATGTAAATTTCGCCCAGCTCTCCCGCCTCGATACTGCGCCTCAGCTCCAGGATGGCAGGCAGGAACAGCATCTTCTCCGCTTCCATAAAGAAAAGTCCCTTTTCCCTTGCCAGCTTGAACAGCTCCCGGGTGTGGCTTTCTTTCGTGGTGCAGGGCTTTTCGCAAACTACATGCTTACCGCTTTCCAGCGCGGCCTTTGCCCAGCGGTAGTGGAGGGAATTGACCGTGGAAATATACACGATATCCACATTGGGGTCAGCCAGCAGTTCCTCATGGCTGCCGTAGGCGGTGGGGATATCCCACAGCGCCGCCTTCTCCCGCGCCTTTTCCAAAGTCCGGGAAGAAAGCGCCACAATATCTCCTGCATTGGCGCTTCGCACCGCGGCGATAAACCGGGGCGCAATGGAGGATGTGCTGAGTATTCCGTAACGCAACTGTTTCATGATCGGCTCCTTGGTTTTTTCTTTCAGTATACCTTTTATGAAATTGTTTTGCAAGGGTCGTTTTGACGGCATCCATTTTTTGCAAATCTTTGATTTGTTATATTTTCCCTTTGGATTTTCCCACTTATTCGTCAAAATATTTGATATTATTCTTATTGTCAGGAGGTATGCCGATATGAAATTTTCCGTGGGCTATCAAATGCGTCCCGATCCCGACTTTTTAAGCGAGATCATTTCCAAAAAAGAGCATATTCACGAGGTGTATTTCTCCTGGGGATCTTACCCCAACGGGCGCAGCGCCCAGGGTATGCAGCAGGGTCTTACCCAGTGGGAAGCCTACTACCGCCAGGAGGCAGACATCGCAATGCTCTCTGCCGCAGGGCTGAATCTGAACCTGCTGTTTAACGCCACCTGCTACGGCCGCGACAGCCAGAGCAAAGCCTTCTTTGACGGCGTCGGCAACACGGTGGATTACCTCACCCGCTACAATCTCACCTCGGTGACCACCACTTCCCTGCTGATCGCCCGGTTCCTGCAGGAGAACTTCCCCCAGCTGGATGTTCGGGCTTCGGTGAATATGGGCATCGGCACCATTGAGGGTCTTGACTATGTAAAGGACTATTTCGACAGTTTCTATGTAAAGCGGGAGCTGAACCGGGATCTGCGGGCCATCCGTCAGCTGAAAGAATGGTGCGACGAGCACGGCAAAACCCTCTACGGGCTTGCCAACAGCGGCTGCTTAAACCACTGCTCTGCCCACACCTTCCACGATAACCTGGTGTCCCACGAGCAGGAGATCTCCCAGATGGACAACGGCTATGCCTTTGAGGGCGTGTGCCGTGCCTTCCTCAAGGATCCTGCCAACCACCCCAAGATCATCGACCGCACCGGCTTCATCCGTCCCGAGGATGTGGATCTTTACGAAGACCTGTTCCCAGCGCTGAAGCTTGCCACCCGTGTCAGCCCCAATCCCCTGCGGATCCTTCGGGCCTACACCGCCCGGCACTACCGGGGCAATATGCTGGAGCTGCTGGAACCCAACCACTCCGGTATTTTCTATCCCAACGTTTTGGAAAACAGTCGTATTATCAGCCAGGTAGAAGATGAGAAGCTTCTCTACTCCGGCCTGGAGGATGCTATAATTCATTTGGAGGAAAGCCTATGTTAACCAGTGAAATGATCAAAAAAGCGGCCTTTGAAGCAGGCGCAGACCTGTGCGGCATTGGCCCCATGTCCAGATTCGAGGGCGCACCCCCCGAGATGGACCCCCGCCGTCTCTTCCCCCACGCAAAAAGCGTCAT